>CAYWGA010000005.1:0-58066 GCA_964457905.1 uncultured bacterium
GGGCGAAATCAGTTACAGCGATGAGTCGGTAATGCCTCAGGGCAAGATGGGCGAACGGATCAAGTCGATCATCAAAACCGTCAATTCAAATGATCCCGATATGATACGCCGTTTCATGAACGAGGAATGTACCGGGGACTTCCGGAATTTCGCGCCGATGGAAAGGCACATCGCAGTCTGGCGCAGCGTGTTTATGGAAACCGGCGGACTGGATTTCCACAGTATCCGAACCTATGTCCCGGAGAGAAAAGAAGAGACCGTCGTGATCCTGAAGGACCGGTACTTCGGAGGCTGGCATGGCCTTGTTATCAGTTTTGAAGACAAAAAGGAATACCTCGCGACAGGAATCCAGTTCACTCCTGCCCGCACACCTTCAAATGTCGAAGAGGGCCCGCTCACAGAGGGTCAGTTTCTTACGCAGGCCGAAGAGTTGATGGATGGCCTGATAGGGCGCGGCATCTTTTCAGGAACTATACTCGTCGCCAGGGGCGACAAGGTCCTTCTTGAACGGGTCGGCGGCGAAGCAAGCAAGAGATTCCATGTGGCAAACAGGATCGACACGAAGTTCAACATCGGCTCGATGAACAAGATGTTCACCTCCACAGCGATCGTCCAGCTCGAGGAAAAGGGAAAACTCTCCTTCGACGATCCGATCAGTAAATACGTCGATGAATCCTGGCTTCCCGGCGAGATCACTTCGAAGGTCACGGTCCACCACCTTCTTACTCATACCTCCGGGCTGGGCAGCTACTTCAACGAGACCTACGTGAATGGCTCGCGCGCACTATGGCGCGACGTCGAAGACTTCAAGCCCCTTGTCAGGGATGATGAGCTGGCGTTTGAACCAGGCGAAGGCTGGCGCTACAGTAATACCGGCATGCTGCTGCTTGGTGTCGTGATCGAGAGCGTTACCGGCGAGAGCTACTTCGACTACATCCGACAGAATATATATGGAATCGCTGGAATGAAGAACAGTGACAGCTATGAGATGGATTACCCGGTCGAGAACCTCGCCATCGGATACAGCCCCGCTCCCGGGAGCGAATACGGCTGGCAGAACAATTACTTCAAGCACGTGATCAAGGGCGGCCCGGCAGGCGGCGGTTTTTCGACTGTAGTAGATCTGCACAGGTTCGCTCTTTCCATGCTGGGCGGCAAGCTCGTTTCAAAGGAATCTCTCGAGATCATGTGGAACGTTCAGGGCGGTGAGAGCTACGGCTATGGATTCGGTATCGATAAAGGTCCCTGGGGCAAGGTCGTCGGACACAGCGGCGGGTTTGACGGAATAAACGGGAACCTCGACATATTCGTGGACAAGGGATATATCGTTGCCGTGCTCTCGAACGTCGATAACGGCGCGAGCCCTCTCGCGAACAGGATCAACGAACTGGTCAAGAGAATCGAATGAAAAAAAGGACCGGGGAGGAATCAACCTCCCCGGTCCGTGTGAACTTACCCGGCTCTATGTTTAAAGTGCGATTACTCGCTCAGCTTCCCCTCACAGTCCGGACGGAGCTCCTGCAGAGCAGCGTACTGCTCGGGAGTCAGGATGGCCTGAAGCGCCGCGTCGAATTCGGCGCGCAGCACCTCGGCGGCCTCTTTGGCCTCGTCCAGTGTCATCGTTTCCGCTTTGACCTGATCGTGAAGATCATGTATCCCGCTGCGGAATGTCGCCAGGGCCTCGAGGACGGCAGCTGTCTGGTCCTCGTCGGCACCTATCTCGACCAGCCAGGCATCCCAGCGGTCGTTGGCGTTACGGTGACCGATCTTCCGGTCCTTTTTGTTCTGACGCATCTGCTGGAGCAGGTCATACTGCTCGGGAGTGAGAATAAGCTGAAGCTCTGCTTCAAACGCCTCGCGAAGGACAGTTACCTGCTCCCTCGCATCCTCACAGGTCAGCTCGTCGGCCGCGACCTGATCCTTGATCGCCGCTACACCCTCGCGGAACTCGGTGTAAGCCGCGAGAAGGGCTGCCTTCTGATCCTCATCGAGACCGAGGACCTCGGCCAGCCTGTCGATCCTAGTGCCCGGATCGGGGGGCGTATACTCCATCGTCGAATTCAGGACACCGTCAAGCGGGTCCTCTGTCATAAATACTTCTGTTCCGGGCGTTTCCACTCCGGTCAGATCCGTCTCATCGCTGCAACCGGTGAGTGCCACAGCGGCCATGATGCCCAGTACCATGATAATCCTGGTCATCGCTCCATGATGAAATTTCACTTCGATTCTCCTTCCAATGCTCTGTGACTATAGGGGCTACCATCTGATTACTATCGCAATCGATATGCCACCATTCCAGGATCAAGGCCGTTGCCGCTAACACATTGGAATTGTGCATGTTACAAGCATGTTGGAAGTGGGTCACGAATGCTGGCACCTGAAAATATGTACCTGCAGGGACAGTTTCATCTTTGAGGCTGTACCATTCGGGCCACAACCATGCGTTGACAGAAGAAAATGGCGGGAACATATTTAAATTAAGTTCCTTGGGGGGGCCTCAATGCGATCACCGGCAAATCATATCTTAAGGATCAGCCTCGCGGCGATCCTCGCTGTCGCAGCTATCCTGCTGGCCGGTTGTTCCGGTTCGGATGTATTCACGGGAGAGATAAAGGAAAACGTCCGCCCCACGCTGGAGCTGACAAATGCCCCTGTCGAGGGGGATACTGCCAGGTATGCCGTTCATTTTTTCTGGATCGGCGAGGACGAGGACGGCACGGTCGATCATTATGAGCTCTGCATGGTCGAGGGGGACCCGATAGGTTTCGACCCCGCCGACACGGTCGGGGCCTGGGGCCGTACGGAGATGACAGACAGTCTTTTCACTGTCACCGCTGACGAATATGACCGCGACGTCGAGATCAACCATAGCCTCTACGCCAAGTTCAAGAAGACACATACCTTCTTTATCAGGGCCATCGACGACAGGGGCGCTGCCTCTGAGGTCGTGTACAGGTCGTTTACCGCATACACCCTGGCTCCCTACCTGGTCATTGATTACCCCGAAGCGGTCAATCTGGGAATAGGAATCGAGCGGCTGTGCTCGATCACGACATTCAAGTGGTACGGCAGGGATCCGATTGATGCGCCATGGAACTACCAGGATGTCGACTCGGTCAGGTATCTCTATGCCTTCTACTCCACCGGTATCATCGAAGCCCTCAACAGAACCCCGGGAGAATTCGAGCATCTGTGGAGCGACTGGGCCTGGTATCATGCCGAAGGCGATTCAGGAAAGCAGACGACACTCGGGGATGACGAGCTGCTGGAGACGAACAGGGCATACATCTTTGCCGTACAGGCGAAAGACGAAGCGGGCGCAGTATCATCGATATTCAGCAAAACGACGAATGTCCGGCACTTCATGCCGATGACGCCTACCGGGCCCGTTCTTAATGTCACCGAACCGTACCTCGGGTCGTTTTCCTTCCTCGGTGTCGATTTCAATCCGGCACTGACCAAGGTCCCGCCCGGCTTCGAGATGAACTGGACATGGACGGGCGATGCGAGCAGCTACGGGGCCGTCATCCAGTCATTCAGGTATGGATGGGATGTCGCCGATCTCAACGACCCCAGGGAATGGGACGTATTTCCGAGCCCGGCGGAAACTATCGCCAGGCCGAAGATGTATTACTCGGGCATCCATACGCTGTACGTCGAATCGGTCGACAACCTCGGCACCAGGACCCTCGGCACTGTCGAAGTGACAGTGATACCGGTCGTGATGACGAGGGACCTGCTCTGGGTCGACGACTTCCCCTCGCTCGATTTTGCCCAGATGATATACGCATTCCCGACAGAGTCCGAGCATGACGAGTTCTGGAGGGACATCTGCCTGAAGGTCGAGGGTTTCAATCCATACAGTGATATCTATGACGTCAAGGACAACGACTACTACAGGCCTCCGATGGAACTGATCTTCAAATACAAGAATGTGATCTGGTCCTTCTCGAAGGCGACCGATCCGGCGGCAGGGAGCGTATGGAACCGCATTGTCTATTGGTCACCGCCGGAAGGCCGGTGGAAGCCGGGCACTGAGGATAACAAGCTCACTGTGAACTACCTCACATACTATCTCGCTTTCGGAGGCCATCTGTGGACCGTCGGCGAGGGCCACAGGAGCGCAAGCCTCGCCGCCTGTATTTTGAACAATCGATTCCCGCTCTATATAAAGTGTGAGTGGTTGACGCAAAGCGATGGCTACTGCCACGACACGTTAGGTGTAAACACCATGGCCTGGCGTGATTTCTGCGTCTCATCCCTCGACAAGGTCGAGGGGCTCTTCCCCAAGACCCATCTGGGGGTCAGAAACAGCGACTATGACGCGATGAGGCATGCATACCTCGATGATTCCGATCCGCTGATAGCCGGCATGCCGGACCTTCCGCGCAGGCTCGAGCTCTGGCACAAGTGCACAGACACGGGCATGTTCTTCAATCCATGGGTGCGTGGATTTCTATATGTCGAATTTTACGACCCGGAGTATTTCATGAATTATCTCGGCAAAGGATCAAAGTCATGCTTCCACCCGATGTACCGCTCCACACCGATGAATACCCGGTCCGTCGTCACTGACGCCACAGTCGCGTTCTGGTATACAAGGTACGCCGATGTCGTGGCGATGCCGCCCGGCTGCGTCGCCGCCCCGAGCGTGCACCTCGGATTCCCCCTATGGTTCTTCAACCGGGCACAGGCTGACTCCCTGGCGACTGCGATATTCCATACGTGGCAGCTGCCCCTCGTGGCGGACCAGGTCCAGATGGATATGGATTAAATTTTCACGAAGATCTTCTTTTTGTACAGCGGCAGCATGCAGAGATACATCACGATGATAAAGGCGATGGCGAAGGCGAGGGACGCGTTCAGGTCGCCCAGCCAGGAAGTGAAAAGATTGGCATAGATCCATGTCTTCAGGGTCACCGCGGCTCCGTCAGCGCCAGTGACCTTTATCGTGTAGAGAAGTCTCGCCGTGATTCCAGCCAGCACGTAGAGCGCGATCGCGTTCATACCGAAGACTCTCGCCGGTTGTGCCCACCTCTTCCATCCGCGTACGTCGACGACGTAATAGATGATGCCCAGGCAGATTGACGCAAGGCCAGCCATAAAGAGGGCATATGAGCTGGTCCAGAGGCTCTTGTTGATCGGCAGCCACACGTTCCACAAAACACATGTAGGCACCGCCGCAACACCGACAGCCAGGAGTCGGGACGTCTTTTCCTGCGGTGTTCTGTCGCTTCGCAGCCAGTGTCCTGCAAGTACACCGAACAGTGTCGTTGAGATTGCGGGAATAGTGCTGACGATCCCCTCCGGATCCCACGTCTTTGTCACTCTCCACATATGACCTGTCAGGAACTGGCCGTCCACCCATGCGGCCAGGTTGTTTCCTTTCTCGTACAGTCCTGCGCCAGCTCCCGGAACAGGTATCCATTCCATTACGGCCCAGTAGAGAAGCAACAAACCGATCGCCCAGGCGAGCTGGCCCTTCCACTTCGAGTTCATAAAGATCACAGCTGTGATGAGATAGCAGATCGCTATCCTCTGCAGTACGCCGGGTACTCGCAGGGTGGACATCTCAAAATGAGGGAACGCGTTGAGGAAAAGGCCGAGGCCGAACAGTATAGCCGCGCGGCGGATTATCTTTATGTAGAGGGCTCGCCTGCTGGATTCTGCTTCAACTGCCCTACCGAATGAAAAGGCGATCGCCACACCAACGATGAACAGGAAGAACGGGAAGACCGTATCGGCGAATGTCCAGCCGTGCCATGCGGCGTGACGCAGCGGGGCGTATATATGGCTCCAGCTTCCGGGATTGTTCACCAGGACCATGGAAGCGATGACGAGTCCACGAAAGACGTCCAGAGAGATGAGGCGGGTTGGTCGGTCCCTGTCCACGATTTCCCTTCGATAACGGATGCCGCGTGAAAAGGGCCTGCTTTTTGTTACTCTCCCTCACCAAATCCCCACTGCAGCCCCACCGACACTGCCGGCTCCTCCATCTCGAGATAGTAGCCCGACAGCATCAGCCACTCGGTCGGAAACAACGATACACCGACATGCGAGTTGATTCCATCATAGATGTAGAACGGGCTGACTACCTCATAGAACTTCATCGCGACTGTGGCCAGGAGCCAGTTCTCCTCGAAGTCGGGGATATCGGTCGCATATCCGCCGACAAGACTGATCTCGAAGCGTTCTTCGACGATATCCAGCGTCTTTACGAGCTGGACAAATGCTGACTGGTCGCTCCCTCCCACCTGCACACTTCCGGTACCGAGGATCAGTCCCGGACGCCATCCGTCCGGGTCCTGCCCTATCGGCTCCACACGGAGACTCCAGATGATCTCATCCTCCCCGTCCTCCGCTGCCACCGCGTAGCCGATCCCGGCATCCATCCAGGAGAAGAGCCCGTAGCGGAGGTTGAAAACGGCCCGCTCCTCTTCGCCCTGAGGGATATACATCCCCGAGAGAAAAAGTGTCTTCGGCGGGATCAGGTCGCCGATGAACTTTCCCGAACAGGCAGGGCAACCCGGGCCGCATTGCGCATCGGCGGTCCCTGCTGACGCCATAGCGATCAGTATCGACATGAGGATTATCGTTATCTTGATTCTGATATGCTGCTCCTTTGCCCGCTGGCTGCCCTGTTTACCACACATGATAATTACTTACTGTTTTTGTAAGTATAGCAGGGTTCAGCTGATTTTACTAATGCTGCACGCTCTCCCAGCGGGAATTTACTTCATTATCGCCGATATTTTTTGTATAATCGCCATCGGCAATAGAGGGGTTTAAAACCAATTCAAATCATTAGGAGACAGGCATGATTCTGCGAGCACTGCTGATTCTTGTTATTACAGTGAGTTCGATCCTTGCCGCTGGCACTGCCAGCGCCGACACCTTCCGCGTCCCGAGTGTATACGCCGACATCCAGGCCGGCATCGACGCTGCCGCCGCAGGCGACACCGTGCTCGTAGCTCCTGGAACATATACCGGGCCGAACAACAAAGAGATCTCCTTCGGCGGAATAAACATGGTCGTCATATCCGAGGCTGGCGCCGAGGCCACGATCATCGACTGTGAAGGATCAGGTATCGCATTCAATATCTATGAAGGCGAGGACTCGACATCCGTTATATACGGCTTCACGGTAACTAACGGAAGCGGCGGCAACGGGGGCGGCATAGTGGTCCACCATGCGGCAACGACTGTCGAGAACTGCCTCCTTCTTAACAATGTCGCGTCTATGAACGGCGGCGGCATGTATTACGGATACGCGCCTTCAAAGGGCTATATCAGAAACTGCATCTTCATTGGAAACTCATGCCCCTTCCGCGGTGGCGGGATCGAGTTCGATGCGGGATACGATCCCTATGTCCCGCCCGTTATCAGCGGCTGCGTATTCTACGGCAATGAAGCAAGTACCGGGGCCTCATATGGCGGCGGCGCTATTTACTCCAACGGTTCCAGGGTATTAATCACGGGATGCACAATAACCGGGAATGCGGGCAATGCGGGTGCGGGCGGGATTCACGCGTACGAATCGCCAGTCACTGTCAGAAACTCGATCATCGCCTTCAATACTGGTGGTGCGGGCATGACCTACGCGGACGTGGACCACTGCATCCACTATGGAAATGAGGGAACGGACACCTTCTCTAACGCGTCGCCCGATAATCTCATCGCCGATCCGCTGTTCTGCGACCGGGCGAGCTGGATTCTGACGCTGTGCAACAATTCCCCCTGTCTCCCCGGCTCTCCCGAGAACCCATGGGGCGAGCACGTTGGAACTTACGGAGCCGGCTGCGAAGCCTGCGCGTCAGGCACGGAGGAGCGCAGCTGGGGTTCGATCAAGAAAATGCACGAAAGATAGCAGCGGAGCGCCGGGCGTCCGCCTTGACTACCCTCCCCTGCGGAGTTATCTTTAAGCATGGACATTCGTTCATACCCTCTCGCCCACCACGTAAAAACGGCGATAGTGCTGGCCGTATTCGCCATTGTGCCCGCCTGCGCCGAAGAGGACATACCATTCGTTCCAGATAACACAGATACCCCCCTGGAACCGGTCCTGAAATGGACAACCCTGACAACAGCCAGATCACTCAGATCGGTATGGGGCTACAGCGACTACAGCGCATACGCCGTCGGCGACGAAGGGATGGCCTTCTACTCGGACGGCAGGGACTGGATACCGATCGATACAGGAACGGACGTAGACCTGACCGACATCTGGGGTGACAGAAGCAGAGTGCTTTTTGCTGTCGGAGCTTCAGGAACGATACTGGAATATGACGGCGCCTGGACAATCCACTCTACAGAATTTTCTACTGACCTGAACTCTGTCTGGGGCTTTTCCCCCTCTGACGTCTACGCAGCGGGCAACTCCGGGACCATCCTGCATTATGACGGAGAACGCTGGGTTTCGATGAACACCGGAGTAATGGTCGATCTCAACGACATATGGGGGAGGTCCGGCGACGACATTTACGCTGCCGGCACGAGCACTACCTTTCTCCACTACAACGGACTGAAATGGACCAGGATGCCCTGGCCCCCCTACGTCGGCGAGACCCCGACTTACCACAGCGTCAGAAGCGATTCCGACGGAAAGGTATTCCTGGCAGGAGGAATGACCGATGGGACCGGCAAACTCTACGTCTGGTCGGGGGGAGAAAATTGGAGGTTTTTCAACAATATCACTACCGGAACTATTCGTGATCTGTTCATCGACACGAACGACCAGATATACGCCGCGGGAGAGAGTGGAGCGGTCTACGCTATCAGGGACGGAAGACTGTCAATACTGAGGACCGAAGAACATGTGTCTCTTGAAGGAGTCTGGGCCCGCGGCAGCGAGATCAGGACCGTTGGCTCCCCCGGCATGATCATGAGATTCAACGGCAACGCATGGATCGAGGAGGCCGGTTTTACAAACGCATCCCTGTATTCGATATTCGGGGCGGGGAAACACGTTTTTGCCGCGGGCGAAAGAGGCGCCTTGCTGCACTATGACCGGGAGACATGGGAACTCGATAAAAACACAGCTTCACTCGATCTCTTCGGAGTCTGGGGGCAACGCGACGATGAGATGATAGCCGCGGGTAAGGCCGGAAAAACACTGGCCTTCGACGGCACGGGGTGGACCGATCTCGGGACACCGCCGATCGACAACCTGCACGATATATGGGGATTCTCCCCGACTGACATCTGGGGAGTCGGTTCATACGGCCGGGTCTACCGCTTCGATGGAACCGGCTGGTCCCTCGACGAGGATATATGCCAGGAATGGTTGCTGGGGGTATGGGGGCCGGAACCTGGAGACATCTTCACCGTCGGACGGGACGGCGGCATCTTCCGCCTCGTTTCAGGCTTCTGGACGATCATGTCGAGTGGTGTCGACTTTACGCTCAACAATGTCTGGGGCTCTTCCTGCGAAGATGTCTTCGCCGTCGGCATGTACGGCACGATCCTTCATTATGACGGATCAGGGTGGCTCCCCATGGACACACCCACGGATGAGATTCTGCACGGTATCTGGGGATTCGCGGCAGATGACGTTTTTGCTGTCGGAGAAAACGGAACGATGCTCAGATACGACGGCGATTCATGGAAGATCGAAGAATGCGGCTCCTGTGAACATCTCTATACCATATGGGGAAACATGGACGTCGATATATTCGCCGCTGGTTCTAACGGTACCGTGATTCATTACGGCTACATCGAAGAATGATCCCCGCAGACAAGATTATCCTCTGATTCTTTCTCATATCCGGAGGACCATCCTGTATAATAGGGCCATGAACAATACAGTCAGAGCCCTGCTTAAAGTCCTGTTGATGCTTCTCGCCCTCTGCTGCCTGCTTCCTGCCGCATCAGGCGTCTCTGCCGCGGAGCCGGTGATCGGTGTCGACATCTCGATGCTCCCCCGGACAGAAGACGGCGGAGGAGTCTTCACCGAGGACGTCGCGCCGGGCGACGCGATGGAGATCCTCGCCGGCCACGGCGTCGATTTCGTCAGGCTGCGGATATGGCACACACCAGCCGACGGTTACTGCGGACTGGAGAGGACCCTGGCGATGGCCGCTCGCGCGAAGGCGCTGGGCCTCGGGCTCCTGCTCGATTTTCACTACTCGGACACGTGGGCCGATCCCGGCAAACAGTACAAGCCTGCCGCGTGGGCTGGGCTGTCGACCGCCGAGCTCACCGACAGCGTTTACCAGTACACCAGAGATGTCATAACGGCACTTCGCGGCCAGGGAACGCCTCCTGACTGGGTACAGATAGGAAACGAGATCATCTGCGGGATGCTCTGGGACACCGGGCGGATCTGCAACCCGTTCGATACTCCCGCCCAGTGGGAAACATTCGCCGGCCTTATCCAGGCGGGGCTCGATGGAGTCAACGACGCGCAGGGACCTGGCGATTCGATAACGACGATGATCCACATCGACGATGGAGGAGACAACGGCGCTTCGATCTGGTTCTACGACAATCTCCTCGCGCAGGGAGTTGACTTCGATCTGATAGGCCTCTCGTTCTACCCCTGGTGGCACGGCACCCTGGACGATCTCTCTTACAACATGAACGACCTCGCTTCGCGCTACGGGAAGGGGATCGTTGTCGTTGAGACCGCCTACCCGTGGACGCTCGGTTGGAACGACGACACACACAATATCATCGGTCTTGAAAGCCAGCTGCACGCCGGATTCCCGGCAACGGTCCAGGGACAGCAGGATTTCCTGAGCGCCCTACTCGATACGATCAGGGCAGTGCCGGACGGCAAGGGACTGGGCCTGTTCTACTGGGAGCCGGCATACATCGCTGCGCCTTCTGCCGGCTCATCGTGGGAAAACCTCGCGCTTTTCGATTTCGATGGGGAGCTGCTCGCTTCGATTGCGGCCTTCGAGGACATCATCACAGGGATGCTCGACCTGCCTGTTCCTGACGGTTCGATGCTGCATCAGAACCATCCGAACCCGTTCAACCCCTCGACAACGATCAGGTTCTGCCTGCCCGAGCGGTGCGCGGTCAGGCTCGAGGTCTTCGATGTATCGGGCCGCCGCACGGCGTGCCTGATAGACGATTTCATGGAAAATGGTCCATACGCTACCGTATGGACCGGAAAAGACGAGAACGGGACTGCCGCCGCCTCGGGCGTTTACTTCTATACCCTGTCCGCCGGCGAGTTCAGGGAAACACGAAAAATGGTACTGCTCAGATAACACGCCTCCTGTAAATCGTGATTTTCTACTGGGATGTTATTATCGAGAAGGCCACCGTTTCATGAGCCCACACCAGGTCAGGGCAGTCCCAGCCGGTCGAGCAGCTCATCGACCCTCGGATCGCTCGGAAAGTGCATGCAGTCCAATGGAGTCACTCTATGCCAGGGTAAAAAGCTGTCGCGCTCCTCAATGGATTTTTTTATCCACTCGAAGGCCTGATCCACCTCTCCACGGGCCAGGTGGATGTTTACAAAGCACATCGGCTGTATGTATTCACTGTCTGCCCTTTTCTTCAGGCTGTCGAAAAGGCGCTCGGCGACCTCCCTGTCCCCGAACCGATGATGAGCCATAGCAACGCTGGCGACATTCAGGGGAACGCCGCCGGAAAGCTCCAGCGATCTGTCGGCCTCGGCAATAGCTTCCTTGAACATCGATTTCGCCAGATACACCTCGGCAAGGTGATGGCGTGCGAACCAGTCGTTTGGCTCGATCACGAGCCATTTCTGAAACTCTTCGATCGCCTCGTCGTACAGGCGTGCCTGCCAGAGCCTGTGCGCGAGAGATGTATTGCATATGCCGGATAACGGATCGAGCTCCCGCGCTTTTCTGGCCTGGATGACGGCCTCGTCGTACCGCCTCATGAGATTCAGGTAGAAAGAATAATAGACGCGGGTGTAGGAGGAATCCGGAGACAGTTCGATGGCTCTCTTGAATTCTCTCTCCGCGGCCTCCCAGTCCCAGTCATAGAAGGCATGAACGGCTGCCAGCGACGCATGGGCCTCGCCAAGGGTGTCGTCTATCTCGATGGCCCTCGCGGCAGCCTCCCGTGCCCTGGGGTACGTGTGCCGCGGCGGCAGATTCCCCCAGAAAGAACTCCACCAGTAACTGTCAGCCATGCCGGCATAGGCCAGGGCATAGTCTGGATCCTTTTCGATAGCCTTCTCGAAACACTCGATGCTTCTCACAAACCCGTCCGGCGTCAACTTGTTCCAGTAGTAGATGCCCTTCAGATAGAGGTTGTACGCTTCGAGATCCTCGGTGTAGCGCTTTACTATCGTCTCTTTCTGCTTTCCGATCAGCTCCACCTTCAGCTGCCCGACGATAGCGGCAGTGATCTCATCCTGAATCGCAAATATGTCATCCATCTCCCTGTCGTATCGCTCCGACCACAGGTGATAGCCATCGGCGATATTGATAAGCTGGGCCGTAATGCGCAGCCTGCTGCCCGCCTTTCGGACACTCCCCTCGAGGACGGTGCTCACATCGAGCTTTTTACCGATCTCTCTTATGTCCGTTTCCACTCCCCGGAATGTAAAGGCAGAGGTGCGCGCGGCGACATGCAGTCCTTTCAACTTTGTCAGCGCATTGATCAGCTCCTCGGCGAGGCCGTCCCCGAAGTACTCGTTCTCCGGATCCTGACTCATATTGACAAACGGCAGCACAGCGATGGAGGGAGCAGGCTCGCTTTTCGAAACATTTTCTCCATCGATTGATTCCAGATCCGACAGGAGATCGCCCGCCTGCCCGTAACGCTCGCCGGGATTCTTTGCCAGAGCTTTTTCCACCAGCCGTTCCAGCTCAAACGGAATCTCCGGGCGAAGATCTCTTATCGACTGTGGCGGATCATTCAGAATGGAATAGATCACTGCCTGATCGTAGTCGCCCCTGAAGGGCAGCCGGCCGGTGAGCATCTCGTACAGCACTACGCCGAGGGACCACAGGTCGGTAGCGGGAGTGCTCTCACTACCTTGTGTCTGCTCCGGCGACATGTACGCGGCTGTGCCCACCGTCGTGTCGATCTTTGTGAGCCTCGTCTGCCCCGCCAGCCTGGCCAGGCCGAAGTCCAGTATCTTTACCTGGTCATCTGCTGTAACGAGGATATTTGCGGGCTTGATGTCTCTGTGTATTATGCCCTTCCCGTGGGCCTTGACCAGGCCCCGGGCTATGCACCCGGCAATGCCGATGGATTCTTCGAGGGTCAACGGCCCGCGCTCGATCTTTTTCTTCAGCGTTTCGCCTTCATAGCAGCTCATGCAGATGAATATCCGGCCCTCTTCGGTTTCGTTGATCTCATGTATGGTGCAGATGTTCGGGTGATCGAGAGCGGAGACCGACCGGGCCTCCTGGATAAAACGTTTCTTCGCCTCGGGATCACGCGTCAACTCGGGCGGGAGGAATTTGAGCGCCACGATACGTTTGAGTTTCGTATCCTCCGCCTTGTAGACTACGCCCATGCCGCCCTCGCCGAGCTTCTCGAGGATCCTGTAATGTGAGATGGTTCTGCCGATCATAGCGGGTAAATTTTATCACGCGAATATTTGATTTAATAGTAGAAACTGGCGGGGCCCGCCCTCAAAACAGAAGCGGCGTCTGCTACTGGCACTCGTGCTGGTAGTGCTCGCCGAGAAATGAGAAATCGCTGAGGTTGCACCAGTCGTCGTCATTGTAGTCGGTGCATGGATCGTACTCGGGATCACCGAGCCGATGGTTATACGACTGCCCAAAATAGCTCAAATCGGAGAGGTTGACGAAGCCGTCGGCGTTGATGTCGGGGCTGACTATCACGATGTCGAGACACAGCGGCCCCGTACAGGATTCATTCAGGATCACCCCACGATAGGCCACATAGATCCCACCTTCCAAGATACAGCCGCCGGCCGCTATCTGGCCCGAGAATGTAGTCCGGCCGAGGGAGTCAGTCGGTGCATCGGCGACAAATCCCCCCGGGCAGAGGTGCATCGTCTGCGACACGTCACATGCGTCTATCCAAAAATCGGTAACCGGAATCCCTGGTACGCCTCCCTCGCAGTCTCTCCAGATAACCTCGATATAGTCACTGTTGCCACCGCAGCCGTTGCGGATGGGCTCGAAGTTTCCGCATGGGCAGACGGAGATTCGAAGGGAGCAGGTTATATATGCTTCAGGCGCGCAGGGACACATATCTCCGGCAGAACCAGCTGCAGAAAGAACCGATAACAGAACTGTCGCGATCACGAGGAGCCTCATGCTTCATCCTCCATTCCAGGGGCACCCTATTATTATATCATCTCAACAGGATCATCTTCTTCGATATCGTCTTCTTGCCTGCGGTCAGGCGGTAGAAGTAGACGCCCGAGGCGGCAACGCTGCCGTTGAGGTCTGTTCCTTTCCATTCGGCAGTGTGTGAACCTTTATCTATGGACTCATCTATAAGCGATGCGATACACCGGCCCGCTACATCGAAGACCTCGAGCCTCACTGCGCACCGTTCGGGCAGGTAGAAGCTGATCGTTGTCGACGGATTTAACGGGTTCGGGTGGTTCTGGTAGAGCGTCAGAGCCAGTGCAGGCATGGAGATCGGGTCCGTCTCGAAGAGCACACGACTGCCGTCTTCATCTATGACCTCAACGCGGTAGATATATTCCTCGCCGGGCCGGGCATCCGTGTCGATATGCTGATAGGTTCCTTCGCTTTTTTGCTCAGTTGTGCTGGAGAGCTGCACAAACGTGCCGCCGCCCGCTAAACTTCTGAATACCGAGAACCGCGGGTCATCCTCCTCCTGCGAGGTCGCAACACTCCATGTCAATGTTACCTTGCCCTCCCTCACACTGCTGCTGAACGACTGCAGCTCGGTCCCGATCTCGTGCCATGGCGCGATGATAACGAAATCGCTGCAATTGAGAGAGCTGTCGACCGCGCAGAGCCTGTAGAAGAACTCATCCCCGGGGTTCCAGGCATAGTGCGTGAAATGATTCTCCAGGACCAGCTCACCAAACGGATACCCGGGAGGATCACTTACAGGTGGAAAATCTATCGTCTCGCTCCACTCAAGGACGTAAAAATAGATGTCCTCTTCAGGATGCTGGTCCCACTCGAGGTACATGGCAAGATCTACGGGATACCCCGTGAATCCAACAGGCGCGGCGGGTGGAAGATCCATCCCGGACTTGTGCCATTCGGGGCAGGTGTCATAGTTGTAAGTAGTCCCCCCGGCGGTCCGCACGGCCTGGATATAGAATACTGAAAAATCGCGGTCGCTGGTCATCGGGAATTCGCACACATACTCGAGAGAACCGTCGGCAATGACGACAGCTGCTACTTCAAAGCCTCCCGTCCATCCGGCGCTCCAGAGTATTTCATAGCTCGTCACCGGTTCGGGGATGTCCAAACGGTCCAGAAGAGAACGCGTGAACTCCGCACGGACCGTATTGCCGATCAGCTCGAAAGCGATATCTCTTGGAGGCAATACGACAAGCCGAGAATCATGGGTGTTGTTGGTCTCATTAGATTCGTCGACGTCATCATACGGATCGACATGCAGCCGGAATCTCCCGTAGGAACCGAACGTGTGGTTCAGGAGAGATCCGATGGCGAGATCGAACTGCACCACAGCGGTCCCGCCGGACACAAGCCCCGCGAAGACCTGATAACCGAGATCGGTCCTCCCCAGAAAGGCTCCATGCTCGGTCAGTTCATCGTAATAAAGCTGAACGCGGGATGGCGCGGCGGGGCACACCCCGGCATTCCGGATCGTACATGAAACGATGATCGAGTCTACGCACCCCGCGATAGTATCGATATGTGCCGATTCCAGGACCATCAGGTCCGCAAAGCTCGAAGTGATCGCAAACGTCTCCAGAAAACTCCACATGTTTCCGGCCATATCGGATATTCGGAAGCCCCTGAAGATCTTGTCCGGATAGCACCCGAAAGGCTCGGCAAATACAAGCACCACCGTCGTATCGCCAGGCAGCAGATCGGCTGACACGGGATAGATGGAATCTGCCTCGACATACCTGCTATAGACGAGGTAATTACCGATGTCCTCTGCCGATTCAGCGGTCACTTCCTCGGTGAAGGTGACCTCGAGGGTCATTGGGTCGATAACGAGAAGTTCTTCTACCCCCGGGGGTGTGACATCGTCGGTGCAGAAATTAATGCATACGTTAGAGACAGGTTCGGCAACCTCAAACCGGCTCTCCCCGTACCCCAGGCAGTTATAGATGTTAAATGACAGCCTGTCCCAATGTACTACAGTGCTCTCATCAGGATAGAGCTGGACCATACCCGGCTCCTCGCTTGTCAGCAGTACGGTATGGCGCAGGGCCCATACCCAGTCGGTCTGGCATTCTTCAAAATATACATCCATGCCGTTCTGCGGGGTGCCGTTTATGCCCATAACAATTGCTTCATTGTAGACCAGGTAGGCGGGAATCACGATATCAGGATACAGGATCTGAAAAGTCATCAATGTCATCCCGTTCTCTCCGGGCCTCGCCCACAGATAGACATCGATGGGGTAGTAATCCGCGGTCCCATAGGTGCAGTGCTCGGTGTGAGTCGAGTCGACATAGAGGCCGAACTGAGGCGACTGCTGAGCCTGCGCCGGGTTCAGGGCGCACATGACCGCGAACGCCAGAAGCGTAAGGGTCCTGCTCATCTTTTTCCCCTCCATCGGACACCTCTTCTCAGAAACACTCATGCTGGTAGTGCTGGCCCAAATATGCGAAGTCACCCAGATCGCACGATCCATCATCGTTATAGTCGCAACATGTGTTGAACGCGGCGTCTCCCTCCTGCGTGTTGTACGCTTCGGCAAACATGCTCAGATCGGAGAGATTTACGAAGCCGTCGGCATTGATGTCGGGGCTGACGATCACGACATCCGCGCAGATCGGAGTCGTGCACTGAGGCCACTCAAAAAATGTCATCCCCTGGCAGGAGATATAGATACCACCTTCCGGTATACAGCCGCCGGCCGATATCCGGGTCGAGAATGTCGTCCTGCCGTCCGAATCGGTCAACTCGTCAGCAACAAAGTGCGACACACAGACAGACAGCTCGTGCTCGGCAAGGCAGGCATTCATCCAGTAGTCGGTCCATGGGATATTGGCGATCCCGTTTCCTGCATAGTCCCTGACAAAGACCTCGATGTAATCGTCCTCTCCTCCGCAGCCGTTCCTGATGTGTTCGAAATCCCCTTTCGGGCAGCAGGAGACCCTCATGCCGGTACAGCTGACATTGACTTCACATCTGCAGCCGTCAAGGTGCTGTGCTGATCCTGCCACCGGGAAAATCAGTATCAGCAATAACACGATTATCAGAGCTTTCATGGTCCCTCCTTGCGCAAATATGCCTCCGTTCCATTCATCAGAAACACTGGTGCTGGTAGTGCTCCCCCATGAACGAAAAGTCGCTCAGGTTGCACCATCCGTCATCGTTATAGTCGCAGCAGGTGTTGTAACCGGCGTCACCCTCCTGCTTGTTGTACGACTCGCCGAAGAAGCTCAGGTCGGAGAGGTTGACGAAACTGTCGGCGTTGATGTCGGGGCTGACTATGACGACATCGAGACAAATCGGCTCAACCTGGGCCTCGTCAATGATCGTATAGCCCTGGCACGCGATATAGATGCCTCCCTCTGGGATGCATCCGCCGGCCGAGATGCGTCCGGAGAAGGTCGTGCGGCCGTTGACATCGGTCAGCGAATCAGCCACGAAGTGCTGGACGCATATGCCGAGGGAGTATTCCACCTGGCAGGCATCCGTCCAGTAGTCGGTCCAGGGGATGCTCTCGATCCCATACCCTCCGCAGTCCCTGATATAGACCTCGATGTAGTCGTTCCCGGTCCCGCAGCCGTCCTTGATATACTCGAAATCCCCTCTCGGACAGACCGAGACACGCATGCCGGAACAGCTGACAGCCGCCGTACTCTCGCAGGGGAACTGCCCAGACGCCGCGACCGGAAGGATCAGTATCATCAGAACCGCTGCTGCCACAATTGCTCTCATGCCTCTGCCTCCGTTTATAAAACAGGTTGTCATCGCAGCATCACCATCTTCAGCGTCCGCTCGTAGTCGCTCGCTTCCATCCTGCAGAAGTAGATCCCGCTGGCTATAGAACTGCCCCTGTCGTTCGTTCCATCCCAGACAGCTTCGTATGTTCCCGCATCGAGGATCTCGTCGACGAGGACCCGCACAAGCCTGCCGGAGACATCATATACACGCATCGAGACGTGTCCCTTCTCCTTCAGGCTGTACTTCAGTCTCGTAACCGGGTTGAACGGATTGGGGAAGTTCTGCGAGAGAGCCGTCGCCTTTGGCAGCTCAGCATCCATCGGCACGTACCAGAGGGTATTCCCGCAAAAGTTCATAAAATTACGGAAGAATTCATTTCTCGGCAGGCCATAAGCACTGGCGTTGCGGATATATTGGAAGCTGTGCCCGACCCATACGGTCCGTAGCGACTGACTGGCGTTGTTCAGCTGATCGGTGCAGATGCCGGCGTAGTACGAGAGATCGTTGTGGGCAGGGTATGCAAGCGCGTACTCCCCTGGACCCGTCGTCTCGAGAACATCGAAATTGTTAATGTAGGGACATCCTCCGAAGGCAAAATATGACAGTCCGCCAAAGGGGCTGTATCCGCCAACTCCCGTGATCATAGGCGAAACGATCCCTCCCTTGTTGACGCCGCCTGTCATCTCGAGGTAGCTGCCACTCGCCAGGGTGACGCCGCAGATCGTGCTGACGAGCTCGAGCGCGACTGCAGTCTGGGAGGTGGCAAGATCGGAGGCGGCATGGTCCCCCATCATCAGCAGGCCGACTTTGTGCTCGGAAACATTCATCCAGTCGATGAGGAGCTGCGCGTCGTTGCTCTTGTCCGAATTCTCTGTGCCCTCGCTGACGGTGCACGAATTCAGGTCCCCTGAATCAAACAACACTATTTCATAGGCGATGCAGAATATCGAAGAGGCGTCGGTCACCGAAGTATATGCGCCGATTCCGTTGCTCAGGGCCGATGATGGTCCGTTGACGTCGTACCTGTCGGGGATCTCATCAGTTCCCCACAGCATGTCCCAGAAGGTATAGTCGAAATAGGTCTGCACAGTGCCGTCGAAAGTACCGCGCCCATCGTAGTCATCGACATAGAGAAGGGCGGGAACAATCCTCAGTGTCGGCAGGCAGGTGAATTCGAGCAGCCTGCTCGTTCCGAAGAACGGGCTCGGCGGCATCGACTCGGCGTTAGCCGGATATGTGCCGCTGCTTCCGGCCTGCGAGTACGCCTTAAAGTAGTACTCGATCATGTAGCCGCGTGTGAAAAGAGAGTCGTTGAGGTCGATGCAGTATGCGTTCAGAGCGATGACGCCAGCCGACGAATGGGCCGGCTCGCAGAGCAGCGCCGTCCAGTCGCCGTCGTCGCTGACGTAGCTTCCGTAGTCGCCTTCGAGCTGAGGGCCGAAGAGGTCCGGTTTCGGATAGCTGGTGTTGCCGATATATGTAACGTTGACGTGGCAGTAGACCCTCGCTTCTCCCGTCGCCAGTGTGTCGAGGCCACCGGCCATCGGCGCCGCGACCCTTACTACTGCGGAATCACCCGGATCGATCCTGGTGAACTCGTTCCCCGGAGCGACATCGACCGCCATATCGGCACGGCATATCTCCTCCATCGGATCCGTGCTGGCATACACTTCCTGGGGGAAGGTGTCCTGGAAAAGCTCTGCCCGCCTGACATTCCAGGCCGGGCCTCCGGTGCCGAATCTCAGGATCCTCACGTCGTCATACCAAGGCGCCGGAGTGTGCTCTTCACAGTCTCCGTATGTTCCATACCACGCACCGCACATATCGATCACGCCGAGCGCCACCTGTATCGAATCAGAGGTAACGAGAGCGCTGATATCTTCGGTTGCGGTTATCCAGGCCCTGGAGGGTTCGTATGGGACCCAGATACCTTCCGTCCTCCATTTCCCGGGGCAGCTGCCTCCAAGGTTCCTTATCCTCCAGGTCCTGAAAACGAGGTTGTTGACAGGCAGGTCGACGTATGCGTTGTATTTCAGGTAAATGCCCCCGAGAATCGAGAGATCCCCCGGCGCTATAGTCAGTTCCTGCGATCCGTCATGCATGGCGGAATATCGAGTGAGATCTATCGGAGGAGAGACGATCATCTCGTCCTGGCAGGGATTCTCGACACCGCCCGTACCGGTGCAGAAAGGAGTATCGTAGAGGCCGGGGTAGTCCTCGCTCGGAAAGGAAGAGCCGTTGAAGAACATGATGAGAGAACTGCTATTGAATCCGCAGGGATCCCTGCTCTCAAGGCCGGCGGCAAGGCCACCATAAGCACCGTATGCATAATTTACGCATGCTGTCCACCAGCCGCATTCCGACTCGCCGACAGAGTAGTTCTCGAAGTCCTCGTAATCGATTATTCGTTCGTTGTCCCATATGGTGATGCTGTCGATCATGCAGGCGCCATCCGTGTCGATATAGCCGTCCTCGTCTGACCAGGCGCCATCTGACTGGAACCGGAACCTCAGCTTTGTGCCCCACTTAATTGAAAACAATTCGTGGGAGACAACGGTATCAACAACGCCACTGTATGTATCCAGGACCTCCCAGTCGCAATAGCGACAACACCAGTAGCAGCAGGCCACATCGGTCGAATATTCGAAGGTGACCAGATCGCGGCCGCTCTCTGTATCGCAGGCGAGGCGGTACGACACGTTGATGGTGTCTCCCGGATCATGGGGGATAGCGGCCGAGAAAAACTCGTCCCAGTCATTGCCGTACCCCGGCGCTGCAGCCCAGTTGCATGTGAAAAGACTGGGGCCGGAATTTGGACGCACCCCACACCAGACAGACTTCGTTCCTTCCAGTGGAACGAGGCGGCCCCAGGAGCCTCCGCCCAGGCCGGCAAAATCGTCAACATGAAAGAAGGTGTCAGGAGCAACGGTATTGTCGACCTGCGTCCAGCCCTGCCAGTCGGCCGTTTCAAAGTCGTACCAGACGACCCGGTAGGTGTCGGCCGCTGCTGCAGGCGCGAGGCTCATCATCGCCTCGTACCCTGGGATGTCGAGATCGACCTCCCCGTAGTCCGGCCTGTAGAATATCGGCCGCTGCGTTTTCTTATCCTTCGCCTCCAGGCTCGAAAAGCCCGTGAATACGAGGATTACCGCGAGAGCTGCCAGCACTGCGCGTTTCATCTCCCCCTCCATTTCCTTTTGTCGGTCGGCTTGTCCTGTTTCTTTCTATATTCGTATCGTCTTTATCTCAACATCACCATCTTCAATGTTCTCTCGTAGTCAGTCGCCTCCATGCGGCAGAAGTAGATCCCGCTGGCAGTCGCGCGGCCCTCGTTGTTCGTGCCGTCCCAGACCGCCTCGTACAACCCGGCCTCGCGGACCTCGTCGACGAGCACGCGGACCAGCCTGCCGGAAACATCATAGACACGCAGTTTGACGTGCCCCTTCTCCTTCAGCGCGAACTTCACCCTCGTGACTGGATTGAACGGGTTGGGGAAGTTGTCCGAGAGGCTGGTCGCCTTAGGCGTTTCTGTATCGCACCTGTCCTGACTGACGCCGTTTTCAAAAAACACCAATACATTATGGAAGAAGCTGTACCTTGCCGGGGAATGGTAATTATCGGTGTTTCGGATGTACTGGAGGCTGTGCCCGACCCAGACGGTCCTGAGGTCCTGGCTGGCGTTGTTAAGCTGGTCTGTTGAGATGCCTGCATAATACTGGAGACCGTCAAAGTCAGGATATGAAAGCGCGTACTGCCCAGGGCCGGTCGTCTCCAGGACATCGAAGTCATTGACATAGGGACATCCACCAGCCACGAAATACGACAGATTATCGAACGGGCCACCCGTAACTCCCGTTAGCAGAGGCGACGCGACACCACCACCGCTGAAACCACCCGTCATCTCGAAGTAGCTGCCTGTCGACAGGGTGACCCCTGAGATCGTTCTGACCAGTTCGAGAGCGACGGCCGTCTCGGAGCCGGCAAGGTCGGAGGCGATCTCGTCCCCCATCACGAGCAGGCCGACCTTGTGCTCAGATACGTTCATCCAGTCGATGAGGAGCTGTGCATCGTTGCTCTTGTCCGAATAATCCCTTCCCTCGCTGATTGTGCAGCTGTTCAGGTTCCCCGAGTCGAATATGACATTTTCGTATGCCGTACAGAAGATCGACGAAGCATCGGTCACCGAGGTATATGCGCCAATGCCATTGCTCAGCGCCGAGGAAGGGGCATTGACGTCATACCTGTCGGGTATGTCATTAATCGTAGGAATGTTACACTCGTACGACCAATCCCAATAGAGCTGCGCGACTCCATTGAAGGTACCCCGTCCATCGAAATCGTCGACGTACAGTATGCTGGGAACCGTCCGCAATGTCGGCAGGCATGTGAATTCGAGAAGATTGCTCGTCCAGGAATGGTAAGGAAGCGGCATCGTTTCGGCATTAGCCGGGTATGTAGTGCTGTTTCCATCAAGGTCGTAAGCTTTAAAATAGTATTCGATCATGTACCCGCGTGTGAACAGGGAGTCATTCAGATCGATGCAGTACGTGTTCGACACGTCATACCCTTCGGGATATTGGGCCTGATCGCACAAAAGCACCGTCCAGTCACCGTCATCGCTTTCATACCTGCCGTAGCTTCCCTCCAGCTGGGGCCCGAAGAGATCGGGCTTGCCGTCCAGACCTAGAAAAGTGACGTTTACGTGGCAGTAGACCTTCTCCTCTCCCGTAACAAGCG
The DNA here is from genome assembly GCA_964457905.1 of uncultured bacterium. GTDB lineage: Bacteria > Krumholzibacteriota > Krumholzibacteriia > Krumholzibacteriales > Krumholzibacteriaceae > JAUWCL01. The sequence continues at coordinate 22,728 of CAYWGA010000005.1, forward strand.
TATCGAGTCCCCCGGAGGAAGGAGCAGCCACCCTGATCACGGCCGAATCACCCGGATCTATGCGATCGTAATCGTCGTACGCAGCAATATCCATCGCCATATCCGCCCGGCAGAATTCCTCCATCGGGTTGGAGCTTGCCTCTACTTCCTGCGGAAATGTGTCCTGAAATAGTTTGCCACGGTCGGCATGCCACTGAGGGCCGACGGTCGAATGCCTGTAAAGACGGACGTTGTCGAACCAGGGCGACGGTGTGTGGCTGGAGCAATCGTATATAAACCATGGATAACAAAGGTCGATAACTGAAAGGATTACCTGCAGCGAGTCCCCCTGGACGAAGTCCGAGATAGAGACATCCGTTTCGATATATTCTGCTTCATCGCCATAGTACAGGACTCCCCGATCCTCCCACTGCCCCGGGCAGCCGTTCACGATGTTCCGTGTCTTCCACATGTAGAAGACACCATTGAAGTTGGGAAGATCTCGATATACTGAGAACCTCAGGCGATAACCACCGAGCCCTGACAGTTCCCCGGATGGAATCTCCTGGTCTTGCGTTTTGTCGCAATTGCCGCTGTATCGATTCAGATCAATGATGGGTGAGGAAACAGATTCGTTCTGACAATACCCCTCTTCAACGTCACAAAGCGGCGTTACCGGAAGGCCGGGGTAATCCGTGCTCATCCAGGTAGAACCTTCAAAGAAGACTATCTGGGAGGATAAATTCCAGTTGCAGGGGTCCCGGTCTGACAGATTTGTCGCAATACCCGAAAACATTCCATATCCGTCTGTGCCGGGACGGCAGTGCCAGAAATCAGTGTCATGGTCGCCGGCATCCGCATCCTCAAAATCCTCGAAGTCTATCAGGCCGTTCTCGTCGGAAACGGTGATACTGTCGATAATACATGCTCCATCGGTATCAAGGCGGCCGTCCGAGTCGGAGACCGCATGGTCCGAATGGAAATGGAAGCGCAGTTTTGTCGCGGCCGCGGTGCTGATCATTGCATGTGTTGCCACCGTATCAAGTCGACCGCTAATAGAGGCGACCCACTCCCACTGTCCCCCGGAAAAATACTCGACATATACATTATCACGGTCCGGCTCCGAGTCGAATACGCCATGATATGTAAGTGTCAGCTGCCCGGTGAATGTAAACGGCTCAGATATCAGATCCTGGTCCCATCTGTTTCCATAGCCGGGAGGCGAGGCCCACGAGCAGACATAGAAATCATCTCCCGGTCTCACTCCGCACCAGACAGACTTGGTTCCCTCTATCGGAACAAGGCGGCCAAAATCGCCGCCTCCAAGACCGGCAAAATCGTCTATGTGGAAAAAAGTGTCGGGCTGTGCTGTGTTGTCGCTTCTCGTCCACCCCTGCCAGTCCATATGATCGAAGTCATACCAGACCACGCAATAGGTATCGACGGCTGCGACAGCCGCTGCCGGTGCGAGGTCCATCATCGACCCGCCGCACTCCGGGGGATCGATATATGTTTCCTCGTAATTCGGCCTGGAGAATATCGGCCTCTGTGTTTTCTTATCCTTCGCCTCGAGGCTCGAAAAGCCCGCGAATACGAGGATCACCGCGAGAGCTGCCAGCACTGCGCGTTTCATCTCCCCCTCCATTTCCTTTTGTCGGTCGTCTTGCCTGGTTCCTTTCTCAAATATTCACCCTGCCAGCCGGTATGCCGGCGGGTTCCGGCAATCTATCTCAGCAGGACCATCTTGAGGGTCCGTTCGTAATCATTCGCCTCCATCCGGCAGAAGTAGATCCCGCTGGCAGTCGCGCGGCCCTCGTTGTTCGTGCCGTCCCAGACCGCCTCGTACGACCCGGCCTCGCGGACCTCGTCGACGAGCACGCGGACCAGCCTGCCGGAGATATCATAGACACGCAGCCTGACGTGCCCCTTCTCCTTCAGTGCGAATTTCACCCTCGTTACGGGATTGAACGGGTTGGGGAAATTCTGCAGCAGTCCCATCGCCGCCGGCGGCGTGCGGTCGTCCGTAGGAGGCAAGTACCCGCTCCCGTTTACACGCTGCGCATAGATCCCATTACTGGTCCCATCGAATGCGTAATTATTGTACCAGGTGAAGATCGCTCCCCCTGTGCCGTCCGGAAGTATCCTTTGTCCCCGGGGATAGTACTCATCGGGGAAATCGCAGAGGGTCAGGCCGCCTTCCTGCCACAGAACCTCTCCATTACCGGTTACGCGTTGAGCGTAAACAGATTCGATATCAATCCCGAACGCAAGAGGTCCGGAGGCACTGTAAGAGTAAGGCGCCGGCCATCCGGTCGGCCACGCGACTATCGCTCCACCGAAACCGTCCGGCGCTATCTCCGGGGGCATGTTATCCCAATAGATTCCGCTCTCTCTTATCGATATCCCGCCGGCAGGCCAAAGCGAATCTCCCCCGGCCGAGAGATGCTGGACATAGATAGCCATCCTGTGCGTAACGGCGTCTCTCGTGTCGCACCAGGCATAGAACGCACCGCCCGCACCATCGGGCGCAACGCTCGCCCATAGCTGAATATTCTGCTCAGTGCACACCGGAATGCCGTCGACCGGCCATACAGGGAGACCGTCTGGATCGATACGCTGGGAATAGATGTCTCGATCTGGATATTCAAGCAGATTTTCCCAAACACACGTCACGCCTCCTGCTCCGTCCGCCACAGCATCGTGATCGTTCTGATCCCCGGCGGCATCGCATACCGGCACTCCACCCGATGACCATAGAAGGGTGCTGTCAGCAGCGATTCTCTGGGCGTAGATGTCGATTTCACCGCCGCGCAGGTCGGCCCAGACCGCAATCGCGCCGCCAGTTTCATCAGTTACCGCTATAGCCTCTTCCTGGTCTCCCGTTTCGGTACATACGTCGATCCCGTCGGCAGGCCAGAGAAGAGCCCCTGTCGTATCGATACACTGAGCGAATATATCCTTGTCGCCGTTCCTGTCATCGTGCCATACGATGATAGCTTCACCATCACAATCCACAACGCTTATCCGGGGGTAGAACCAGTGGGAGGTGTTCGCTTCAGTGCAGACAGCGATGCCGTTCGCGGCCCAGAGCGGATTGCCCCCGGGGCTTATGCGCTGAGCGTAGATGTGGGATATGCCGGTCCTGAAGTCCGCCCAGACGATGATCGCCCCGTTTGCGCCGTCAGAGACTACCTGTGGCCGGAGTTGTCCTGAAGGAGCGGTACACACAGGAACGCCTCCCGCAGCCCAGAGAGGAATCCCGTCGCTGCCGAGCCTCTGAGCGTAGATGTCCGGACTGTCAGTCAGGTTATAGTATGTCTGCCAGACGATTATCGATCCGCCCGCCCCGTCCGATATGATCTCGGGGTTATACTCATCGCCAGTGACCGTCGCCACCGGAACACCGTTTTCCTGCCACTGGGCCTGAGCGCCGCAGAACGGGATCACGAGAAACAGGATCGTCCATAGAGAGATTTGTCTCATCAACACATACTCTTTCTGCTATCTCAGCATAACCATCTTCAATGTTCTCTCGTAGTCGGCCGCCTCCATCCGGCAGAAGTAGATCCCGCTCGCCGTGGCGCGGCCCTCGTTATTTGTGCCGTCCCAGACCGCCTCGTATGAGCCGGCCTCACGGATCTCATCGACGAGCACGCGAACCAGCCGGCCGGAGACATCGTAGACACGCAGCTTGACGCGTCCCTTCTCCTTCAGCGCGAACTTCACCCTCGTTACCGGATTGAACGGGTTGGGGAAGTTGTCCGAAAGGCTCGTCACCTTCGGGATCTCTGTGCCGGTAATATCACCGCTGCCACCCGTCATAAACAGATTGTAAACCTGTCTGAGAAACATGTTTCGTGCGGGGATTCCGTCTCCCGCGTTGCGGAACGCCATAAGGCTGTGCCCGACCCACATGGTCTTGATTATCTGTCCGGCGTCGTTCAGCTGATCCGTGAAGATGCCGGCGTAATATTCGGTGCTGTTGTAATCGGGATACTGCAGCGCGTACTGCCCGGGGCCATTAGCTTCAAGTACGTCGAACTCGCTGATAAGCGGACAGCCTCCGTCCGCGTAATATGTAAGACCATCGAAGGGTCCCCCGGCGACACCTGTGATGAGAGGGATCACCATTCCTCCATCGGAATCGCCGCCTGTCAGATCATAATAACTGTAGTGTTCAAGCGTCACGCCACAAAGCGTGCTCATAAATTCCGCGGCTATCGCGGAAGCTGACAATGAGAGATCATACGCCACCCGGTCACCCATGACGAGAAGCCCCGCGTAGTGCTCGCTGTTCCTCATCCAGTCCACGAAGAGCTTCGCATCGTTCGACTTGTCTGAGTTCTCGGTCCCTTCAGTTATCGTCAAAGAATACAGGTCGCCGGAATCGTGTATCACAGTAAAGTAAGCCGTGCAGAAAATAGACGACGCGTCCGTGGCCGAGACATAGGCCCCTATCCCGTTGCTTACCCCGGAAGTCGGCCCGTTTGTGTCATACCTGTCAGGCAGAGATACACCGGCAGGGTTCACAGCCTTGAGCGTGGGATCCATGTACGTCTGAACGAGGCCGTCGAATGTCCCCCTGTTGTGAAAGTCGTCGCAATACAGCACCCCAGGGACCTCTCTCAGGGTCGGCAGACAGGTGAACTCGTAGTGGTCACCGGCAGGCTCTTCCGCGTTGTGCGGATATGTCGTGGCGACGCCGTCCATGCCGTACGCCTTGAAGTAGTACTCGACCATGTAACCGCGGGTAAAGAGCGAGTCGTTCAGGTCGATAGCGTATTTGTCAGGAGCGATGTTGCCGGCCGAGGTCTCCGCGGGGTCACAGAGGAAGATATCCCATCCGCCGCCATCTGTGCTCAGCCAGGTACCGTATGTCCCCTCGAGCTGGGGGCCGGTCAGATCGGGTTTTCCGTCAGGTCCGAGAAAATGGACATTGCAGTGGAAATGGACCATTGCCTCGCCGGTCGGAAGAGTGTCAAGCTCGCCGCCGTACCAGCCACCGACCGTTACAACCGCGGAATCGCCGGGATCGATCGTGGAGAACTCGTCGCCCGGAGAGATATCATTGGCCATATCGGCACGGCAAAAGCTCTCCATCTCGCCGTCATCCTGCGGGAAGGTATCCTGGAAAAGGTCGAGATTGCGGACGCTCCACTGAGGGCCGGCCGTCGAGTACCTGTATACACGCACATTGTCGAAATACGGTGCCGGTGTATGCTCCGCGCAATCTCCGTACGTGCCGTACCAGTCGTCGCACAAATCGAATACAGTGAGTCTGCATTGCATCTGGTCAGAGGAGATCAGGTCGGAGACATCATGGCTCATCTGTATGTACTCCCTGTCGCCCCCGTAGTACACCGACGTACGCTTCCGCCATTGCGTCGGGCAGCCGTCGACCATATTCATGACGGCCCAGTTGTAGAAGACGAGATTGGACAGAGGCAGATCGCGGTAGACCGTAAACCTGTACAACACGCCGCCGAGTTCCGGAAGCTTGCCCGCGGGGATATCCAGGTCCTGCACCTCGTCGCAGCTCCCGCTGTATCTTGTCATGTCGATTACCGGCGATACGACCGTTATATCCTGGCACGGCGGCAGATAATAGCTACCTCCGGCGCAGAATGGAGTTACGGGCATACCCGGATAGTCGTCGCTCATCCAGGGAGAGCCGAGAAAGAAGACTATCTGGCTCCTCATGTTAGACCCGCAGGGATCCTTGTCCTGCAGGTTGGCAGCGAGGCCTGTGTAGGTTCCGAATGGGTCGACGCCGGTGCGGCAGTGCCAGAAATCGGTGTCGTGGCCACCGACCGCAGCCGATTCGAAATCTTCGAAATCGATCAAGCCGTTGATGTCAGCGACCGTGATGCTGTCGATGATGCAGGCCCCGTCGGTATCGAAAAGTCCGTCATGATCGGACCACGATCCGTCAGAGATAAAATGGAACCGCAGCTTGGTCGCTGCGAGTGGCAGCGGAAGCATGTGAATCGCAACCGTGTCCAGCGCGCCGTCGACCGACATTATCTCGGTCCAGTCTTCGCCAGCACAATACTCGACATATGTTTTGTCCCAATCATCCTCCGAATCGAACACTCCGTGATATGAGAAGGTCAGCAGGCCAGTAAACGAGAACGAATCGGTCGTCAGGACCTGGTCCCAGCTGTTCCCGTAGCCGGGTGCGCTCTGCCAGGTACACATGTAGAAATCGTCGCCGGGCCGCACTCCGCACCAGGCCGACTTCGTTCCTTCTATAGGCAGGAGCCTTCCGAAATCGCCACCCCCGAGACCTGCGAAATCGTCGACATGGAAGAAGGTGTCGATCTGAGCCGTTTCATCTATTATGGACCAGCCCTGCAAGTCCATATGCTCGAAGTCGTACCAGACAATGCAGTACGTATCGACCGCGGCGGCGGCCGGCGCCATACCCATCGATTCAAGAAGGGCCTCCCCCTCCGCCCTGAGTTCATCGGGGACACTCACGACCGGACGCAGACCCTTGGTATCTTCTTCTTTGGGACGTGCCTGGACGGCATCAGGCACAAACACTGTCGCGACGAGAATCACCGCAAGCGCGATGAACAGCGAGGATTTCATCCTTCTCTCCTTACATCACCTCAACAGGACCATCTTGAGTGTGCGCTCGTAATCTGGCGCCTCCATACGACAAAAGTATATTCCGCTTGCGGTCGCTCGGCCGCGGTCATTCGCGCCGTCCCATACAACTTCGTACGCTCCTGCTTCACGGACCTCGTCGATGAGAATGCGGACGAGCCTGCCTGAGACATCATATATGCGTATCGACACGTGGCCCTTCTTCGCCAGGCCGAATTTCACCCTCGTCGACGGGTTGAACGGGTTGGGGAAGTTGTCGGCCAGCGACGTCACGGCGGGGATCTCCGCCGGAGTCGCCCCCCAGGGCGCCCTCTCGAAAAACTGTGTGGCCATGTAGACAAGAGAGGTCCTTTCCGGCCATGGATAGACGCCTGTCATGCTTTTCAGGCTGTGACCGATCCATACGGTCCTCAACGGCTGGCTGGCATTGTTGAGCTGGTATGTGTAAATCCCCGCATAACGCTCCAGGCTGTTGTAGTCGGGATACTTGAGGCCGTATTCCCCCGGCCCTGTCGCCTCGAGGACATCGAAATCCTTCACAAACGGGCATCCGCCGGAGAGGTGGTACTCCAGACCGTCGAACGGCCCGTTGGCAACGCCGGTGACCAGAGGATTAAACACTCCTCCTCCTTCGTGGCCGCCGGTCAAATCGAAATAGCTGTTGTCCACGAGAGTGACCCCGCAGAGGATACTCATAAGATGGAGAGCGCTGGCCGCCGCCGAGTTCGACAGGTCGTAGGCCACCTGGTCGCCCATCACGAGCAGGCTGACATCATGCTCCGAGTCATCCATCCAGTCGATGAGCAGCCCGGCATCGTTCGATTTGTCTGAATGTTCAGTTCCCTCAGACATAGTAACCGAGTTGAGGTCGCCGGAATCGAAGATCACCATCTCGTAGGCCGTGCAGAAGATCGAAGAAGCATCGTTCACATTCGTATATGCTCCGACTCCATTGCTCACGCCCGACGAAGGACCGTTGACGTCATAACGGTCGGGTGGTATCTCGGTCACCCCGGGGTTGATACAGGAGGCGTTGAGATTGAAGGGCAGCTCCCAGTATGTCTCCACCGTACCCTCAAAGGTCCCGCGGTTGTGATAGTCGTCGACAAACAGGGCCCCGGGGACCTCTCTCAGGGTCGGCAGACAGGTAAACTCGAAATGTTTACCGCCCGCCGCCTCGGCGCTGGCAGGGCATGTCGACGAGTTGCCGAACAGATCGTAGGCCTTGAAGTAGTATTCGATCATGTATCCGCGGGTGAACAGTGAATCGTTCAGGTCGATGCAGTACTTGTCCGGCGCAATATTGCCGGCAGAAGTGGCGGCCGGCTGGCAGAGAAAGACGTCCCAGCCGTTCATGTCGGTCTGCGCCCAGTCGCCGTAATTGCCTTCGAGCTGGGCCCCGGTGAGATCGGGTTTTCCGTCTGGACCGAGGAAGACGACGTCGCAATGGAAGTAGACCCTCGCCTCTCCGGTACCCAGCGTATCCAGTCCGCCTGCGAGTGGAGCGGCGCAGCTGACGACTGCCGAGTCACCCGGGTCGATACGGCCGAACTCATCACCGGGGGCGAGGTCGTTTGCCATGTCTGCCCGGCAGAACTCTTCCATCGGATCCTGGCTGCCGCTGACCTCCTGCGGGAATGTATCCTGGAACAGGTCGAAGTTCCTGACTGACCAGGCCGGGCTCCCCGATCCGCACCGGTATACGCGGACATTGTCGTACCACGGTGAGGGCGTATGTTCAGCGCAGTCTCCGTACGTTCCATACCATGCGTCGCACATGTCGACTACGCCGAGGCGGATCTGCAGAGTGTCGGCGCTTATGTATCTACTGATATCATGAGGGTAGCTTTCCCATTCTTTGCTGCCCCAGTAGTAATAGATTATCTCGTTGCCCCTCCATAGGCCGGGGCAGCCATCCTCTATTAACCTGACATTCCATCCCTTGAATACGAGATTGCTCAGGGGAATATCGACGTAGGTATCGAAACGCAGGTAGGTCGTAGTCAATCCCGGCAGCTCACCGGGGGGAATAGCGGCATCCTGAACGTGATCGCGTCCCGTGCTGAAACTGGTCAGGTCGATCAGCGGGGAAAGGATATCCTCATTCTGGCACGGAGCCTCATGTCCGCCTCCGCCGGTGCAGAACGGCGTCTCGTAAAGACCGGGGTAATCCTCGCTAGGATGGGGCGAACCGTGAAAGAAAGTGATCACCGTGCTGAAGTTGCTCCGGCAGGGATCGAGGTCCTCAAGGCCGGCGGAGAGTCCCGAGTAGATACCAAATCCATCCACCGCATATGCTCTCCAGAACACCAGGTCGGTCTCGCCGACATCGTACATTTCGAAATCCTCGTCGTCGATCAATCCACCTGTGTCTGAAACCGTCACATTATCGATGATGCACGCACCATCCGTATCGTGAAGGCCGTCATGGTCCGACCAGGCGCCGTCTGACATGAAGTGGAAGAATAGCTTTGTGCAGACCCCCGCAGTGAGAACCGTATGATACATCGTCGTATCGATGACTCCATCGAAAGTCTCCAGCACGGTCCTGCTGTTGAAGTCGTCATAACCCACCTCGACATAATCGTACGGAGCTTCTGTATCGCAGACGAGGTCATATGTCCAACCGACAGGACCCAAAGGATGAACAACGGCCATCAATGTCTGATCCCAGCCGTTCCCGTAACCGGGAGCGGACGCCCAGCTGCAGGTATATAGGTCGTTGACGCCCCTTATGCCGCACCACATCGATTTTGTGCCCTCTATCGGGACGAGGCGGCCGAAGGAGCCGCCGCCAAGACCGGCGAAATCATCGACGTGGAAGAAGGTGCCTTTCTGCGCCGTATTGTCGGACTGGGTCCATCCCTGCCAGTCCTGATGATCGAAATCGTACCAGACAACACAGTAGGTATCGACCGCGGCTGCCATAAGGTTGGCCTGCGGCGGTGAACACCCGCTTTCCGGTAACGTTTCATCGGCAACCGGCTGATAGAAGCGGGGCTGCTCCTCCTTCTTCTCCCTGGCAGAAGCAACTGTCTGTATCGAGATTACGAGCAGGACGATGAGCATAGCTGCCAGCATGCGCCTCATCGGACTCTCCTTTCCCCTCGGTCTATGTGACCGGGTTGAGGGTATCTCCCGTTCAGCCCATTTCATATCTATCTGAGCAGGACCATCTTCACGGTTCGCTGATATTCATCCGCCTCCATCCGGCAGAAGTATATTCCGCTCGCTGTCGCGCTGCCTCGATCGTTAGCGCCGTCCCATACAACTTCGTACGCTCCTGCTTCACGGACCTCGTCGACCAGTACCCGGACGAGCCTCCCCGATACGTCATAGACTCGCATCGAGACGTGCCCCTTCTGTTTCAGGCTGAACGAGACCCGCGTCACGGGATTGAATGGGTTGGGGTATATTCCGGCCAGGGCGGTGACCGCGGGAACCTTATCGTCTGTAATATCCGCACTGAACCCGGGGCCGTGGAAGATGCCCCTCCAGGCCGCATTGAGGAATTCGTTTCTGGCCAGTGTGCCAAGACTTCTGTCTCTTATCCGCATGAAGCTGAATCCGTACCACTGGGTATTTACCTGGCGCCCAAGGGAATTCTCGCCCTCGGCCCATACTCCCGCCAGATATTGCTGCCCGTCATATTCAGGATAGGCGAGGCTGGGGATCTCGATCCCGGTCGTTTCAAAGACATCGAAATGATCGATTACCGGACAACCTCCGTTAATGTAAAAATTGTCGCCGATAAAAGGCCCGGTGGGTAATCCGGTTATGTAAGGATTGACCACCCCTCCTCCGTCATATCCTCCCGTAAGTTCATTATAACTTGGCGAAACCAGCGATATTCCGAACCAGTCGCTGAGCAGGGCCTGCCCGTCTGCGTACCTGGAGATGTCAGACGCTGCATTGTCTCCCATCACCATCAGACCATGCCTGCCGCCCCACGGAAGAGTATCGAGATAATCCAGGAGGAATCCGATGTCGTTACTTTTGTCTCCCATGCTTTCCCCGGAGACAAGGGTTCCATCGGACAAATCTCCCGAATCCCACATTATCTCGGAGTAGAATGTGTGAAAATGCGCCAGCCGGGCCCTGCTGCCGAGCCCGTTGCCGGCCATCGCCGAAGGCTGGTTGATATCATACCTGTCGGGCCAGTCATGGTAGGTCGCGAGAACAGACGTGATCGTATTATCGTAGTACGTCTGCACGGTCCCCTTCCAGGTTCCCCTGCCGTCGAAATCATCCACGTAAAGCATACTGGGTACGACACGGCCGGAAGGCAGGCATTCGAATTCGAACATGTATCCCGTTTCGTGCCAGTCATAATATGACGCAGGGGCAGCCTCGGCATAAGTCGGCAGAGTCGTACTGACCCCGTCGAGATCGAAGGCTTTGAAGTAGTACTCGATGAAATACCCGCGTGTGAAGAGAGAGTCGTTCAGGTCGATGCAATATTTATCCGGTGCAATAGCCCCTGATGAGTTGCGGGCAGGCTCGCAGAGCAGCACGGTCCAGTCACCGTCGTCACTTGCGTAGGATCCATAATTACCCTCGAGCTGCGGGCCGAAGAGGTCGGGCTTCCCGTCGTAGGCGAGGAAACGGGTGTTGCAGTGGAAATAGACCCTCGCCTCGCCGGTGCCGAGGGTATCGAGCCCGCCTGTGTTCGGCGCCCAGCAGCTGACGACCACCGAGTCGCCGGGAACGATGCCGGGATAAGACGGAGGGCTGATGTCGGCAGCCATATCGGCACGCACATAGCTCTCGATATCATCGGTCGATGGGAAATTGTCCTGGAATAAGTCCGCTCCCTGGTACGACCACTGGGGGCCGACGGTCGAATACCTCTGGATCCTGACATTGTCGAACCACGGAGCCGACGTATGCTCCTCGCAGTCGCCGTATATCCCGTACCACAGATAGCACATGTCGACGACGCCCAGGGCGACCTGGATCTCATTGGACTCGACCATGCCGCTGATGTCGTGCTCGAGCCAGTGATAGAGCCCGTCCTCGCCGTAGTACTTGATCAGCGGCTCCGACTGCCACTGCTGCGGGCATCCATCGACGATGCTCCTAACCTTCCATGTGTGGAAGACGAGGTTCTCGATCGGATTGTCGAGGTAGACCTGGTAGATCAGCTTGTACCCGCCCAGATCATCGAGCTCCCCGGGCGGTATGGCTGTATCCTGTGTCTCATCGCAGCTGGAACTGTACCCGTTCAGGTCGATGACGTACGATACGACCATCTCATCCTGGCACGGCGCGTTTATCCCCCCGCTCCCCGTGCAGAAGGGGGTGGGGAACAATCCCGGCCCGGGGGGTTCAACCCACCATATGTGATTGAAAAAGATGATCTGCGTCGCGAAGTCATCGTTGCAGGGGTCCCTGTCCACGAGGTTGTTTGCCAGGCCGCTATTGATGCCATACCCGTCTCCGGCATTTGCATACCAGATCCCCTCTTCAGTCTCCCCGATCCCGGCAGTTTCGAAATCCTCGAAATCTATCAGCCCGTTCTCGTCGCTTATGGTAATGCTGTCGACAACGAACGCACCGTCAAAATCCCTCACTCCATCCTGGTCCGAGATAGATCCGTCAGACCAAAAATGGAATCCCAATTTGCAGGCTGCCGAGGCCGAAAACAGCTGGTGAGTCGCGACCCCGGATTCCCTGCCGTGATGACGGGTTATTTCCGTCTCCTGGTAAGCCGGGGCATGTATCACGCTTATGTAGTCGCTTCTCGGCTCTGTATCAACAGAGTACTTGTACGACCAGGTCACTATCCCGGTGTGTGGTATGACCCAGGAACCGAGGCTCTGGTCCCAGTTATTCCCGTACCCCGGTGCCGTCCCCCAGGAGCAGAGATAGGTATCCGTACCGGGGCGGACGCCGCACCACATCGACTTCGTCCCCTCGAGCGGGACGAGCATACCGTGAGTGCCGCCTCCGAGACCGGAAAAGTCATCCACATGGAAGTAAGTTCCTGCCTGGGCGGTATTGTCGACGCTCGTCCAGCCCTGCCAGCTCATCGCCTCGAAATCGAACCAGACGATACAGTAGGTGTCGACCGCGGCGATCGTGTTCGCTCGCATATCAAATCCGTCAATGCCTGAAACATCTTCCCTGATGACCGGCTTGTAGAAGCGTGGCTTTTCCTGTTGTTTTTCCTCTGCCGGTGCGGGAGTCCCTATTGCGCTAGCAAGAACTGCCGCGAGAACAAAGAACACAACGCGTCTCATCGGACTCTCCTTCCTTATCTATCTGAGCAGGACCATCTTCACGGTCCGCTGGTATTCATCCGCCTCCATCCGGCAGAAATAAATCCCGCTCGCCGTCGAATGCCCGTTTTTGTTCTTTCCGTCCCATACAGCACCGTATGTACCGGCATCCCTCGTTTCGTCGACCAGCACCCGCACGAGCCTTCCCGCAACGTCGTAAATACGCAAGGATACTTGGGATTTATGAGAAAGGCTGAACGTGATCCTCGTTACCGGATTGAACGGATTTGGGTAGTTGCCCGCCAGGGCCATGACCGCGGGAATCTCGTCACCGGTTATATCGGGCGAAGCTCCAAAACCATGGAACCAGAGTCTCCCACAGGCATTCAGAAACTCGTTTCTCGTCCGAAAGCCGCTTATTCCATTCCTGATCCTCATGAAGCTGAATCCGATCCATTCTGTCTTGACTCCAGTACCGGTAGCATTGTCGTGTTCGGAGAAGACCGCGGCAGAGGCGGTGCTGTCGCCATATTCGGAGTAATCCAGGACACTGAAGCCATTTCCGACCGGCCGAAGGACATCGAAGTCGGCCATCAGGGGGCACCCTCCAGACAGATAGAATTCTTGTCCCTCAAGCGGTGTTCCTGGAACTCCCGTCACAAGAGGACTGGTAATCCCTCCGCCATTTGCTCCACCCGTCATTTCAAAGAAACTCGAGTGTGCCAGGGAAGTACCGCACCAGTCTTCCATCAGGTACAGCCCGTCGCTGTATCGCGAGAGATCGGAGGCAACGTTGTCTCCCAGCACAAGGAGGCCATGCCTGTTATATGTGAGCAGATCGAGCCAGGCGATGAGGAAAGTGATATCATCGCTTTTATCCTGTCCGTTGAACGCCGAGATGATCGTCCCCTCAGCCAGGTCCCCGCAGTCCCAGTAAACCATTCCATAGGCAAACTTGAAGGGTATGGGACGTGCCCGACTCCCGAGGCTGTTCCCCGCCATCGCGGAGGGCTGGTTTACGTCGTAGCGGTCTGGGATCTCCATGGCCGTCGAGGCGATCGCAGCGAAAGTTGGATCCATATATGTCTGCACCAGCCCTTTGGGCGTGCCGCGCCCATCGAAATCATCGACATATAGAGTGGATGAAATGATTCTCAAGGTCGGCAGGCAGGTGAACTCAAAGAAGTACCGTTCAGGACAGCATGATGGAGGCGGCCACGTCGGAGGCAGAGTAGTGCTGATGCCGTCGAGATCGTAAGCCTTGAAGTAGTACTCGATCATGTATCCGCGAGTGAAGAGGGAGTCGTTCAGGTCGATGCAATATTTGTCCGGGGCAATGGCACCGAATGATGTCCGCGCTGGTTCGCAGAGAAGTACGGTCCAGTCGCCGTCGTCGCTTGCGTAGGAACCATAGTTACCCTCGAGCTGCGGGCCGAAGAGGTCGGGCTTACCGTCAAGGCCGTAGAAACGAGTGTTACAGTGGAAGTAGACTCGAGCCTCACCAGTGCCGAGTGTATCGAGACCGCCGGCGTTCGGCGCCCAGCATGATACAACGACAGAATCCCCCGGAACAATGCCAGGATAAGACGGAGAACTGATATCGGCAGCCATATCGGCACGCACATAACTTTCCATCTCATCGGTCGAGGGGAAGTTGTCCTGGAAGAGGTCGGCTCCCTGGTATGCCCACTGCGGGCCGACAACAGAGTAGCGGCTCACCTTGACGTTGTCGAACCAGGGCGCCGGCGTATGCTCGGCGCAGTCGCCGTATATCCCGTACCAGGCCGAACACATGTCGATGACACCGAGGGCGACCTGTATCGAGTCCCCGGTGACAAAACTGCTGATGTCGTGCTCAAAACGGTACCAGAGTCCGTCGTCGCCGTAGTAGCGGACCACCGGATCCTCGAGCCAGGGCTGAGGGCAGCCGTCCTCGATGTTTCGGACCTTCCAGGTATGGAAGACGAGGTTCTTGACTGGATTGTCAAGGTAAGCGGTGTAGCTGAGCATATACCCGCCCATGTCATCCAGCTGAGCGGGCGGAATATCCGAATCCTGGTGCTCGTCACAGCCGGCACTGTACCTGCCGAGTGCAATTACCGGCGATATGACCATCTCGTCCTGGCATGGTTCGTTGAGGCCCATCTGCCCCGTGCAGAAGGGCGTGTCAAAGAGCCCGGGGTATATGTTGCTTTGATAAGGCGAACCTGTGAAGAAGGTGATGATCGTTGCGAAGTTATTTGCGCAGGGATCGAGATCCACGAGATTGTTCTCCAGCTCGGAATACGCGCCGTAAGCGTACCCTGTCTTGTCGTACCACCGCCCGTATGGAGCCGTGCCGGCGGCGAACGACTCGAAGTCCTCGTAATCGAAAACGCTCCCGTCATAGACTATGGTGATACTGTCGATGATGACGGCGCCGTCGGTGTCTATCAGGCCGTCCTCATCGGAGACCGCAGCGTCGGAGGTGAACCGGAAGAAATAATACGCCCCCCATTCGGTCGAATACGGCTTTTCTATAACATGAGTAGCGACCGTGTCGACAACACCGGAATAAGTCGCCCAGATTTCTCCATCCCCATTAAACCAGCCTACCGTTACGATATCTTTTCCCTCTTCTGTATCGCAGACGAGGTGGTAGCTGATTTCCACGAGGGTATCGGGGCCCCAGGCCATCAACGACTGCTCCCAGTCGTTCCCGTACCCGTAGGTGCCCGGGGGCCAGTTGCAGAGTGCGGGGTAGTTTTCCGGCCTTGCCCCTATCCAGACCGAATTCGATCCCTCGAGCGGGACGAGGCGGCCATGAGAGCCCCCGCCGAGTCCGGCGAAGTCTTCGACTGTGGCGAAGTTACCGGCCTGAACTGTATTGTCGACCTGTGTCCAGCCCTGCCAGTTCATCTGCTCGAAGTCATATGATGCAATGCAGTAGGTGTCGACCGCGGCGATGACATTCGCCCTTGGGTCAAATCCGACGATGTCGGACACGTCCTCCCTGACCACCGGTTTGTAGAATCTCGGCTTGGCGACGATTTTGTCTTTTCCTTGTGATACTGAACCGACGGTGAGGATAAAAAGAACCACGAGCAGGACAAACCCCGCCGCGGCAGCGACTTTCATACCCGAGTTTTGCATCTCTCCCCCTCAGAATGCGTCCCGGCAGTACGGTGCCCTCCCCCCGAAGGCCGCACGCGTGGCGCCGGTATTGCGTTGCGCTGGTCGGCTGGTATCGGGCAGAGCGGGTATCTCCGCCGGCGACGCAGAGGATCGATGTCAGATGCAGGAGTATTGCCTCAGGGCAGGGGGGTCAGTATCGACACAGGCAGGTTATAGAGAGTCGGATCGGTGGAGCCTCCCCTGTGCCGTAGCGCCCTTGCGGCCTCCGACACTAATTATCGAACCACCATAATGTTTATATCATAAATTCATATATTTTTCAATGAGTTTCACCATTGCAAAGTTGTCCTTTCTAATAAGGTATTTCAATCAGGAATCGTTTTCATCCTCGCCTTTTTGCCCTGTTTTGGCCATACTCCCTGCTCACACGCCTTTAACCTTGACAATAGCCCGCGCGAAGCCCTTTATTGATTGAACTAACCGCGAAGGAGGAATAGCCATGAATAAGAATGAATTGCGAGAAATGACGAAAAAGGACCTCCTCGCGCTCGCGAAGAAGAAGAGGATCTCGGTATCCGAATCAATGCTCAAGGCCGATATCGTAGACAAGGTATTCGGCGGGCTCTCCAAGGGCACGGGGAAGACCAGGACCAAAGTTAAATCGAAGACAGTAACAAAGCCCAAACCCAAGGCGAAAGTCAAAGCTAAAGCCAAAACAAAGCCGAAGGCTAAAGCGAGACCGAAGGTAATAACGAAAGCGAAGGTCAAGACAAAGGCTAAAGCCAAGGCCGCGGTGAAACACGCTCCCGCCGCGCCTAAGGAGTGGGCCAACGGCCGCACCATCAGGCAGAAGGCTGTCGCCGGGAAATACGAGCGTCACGCCGGCCCCGTCTCGATGCCGCCGGTCGAGTCTATGGAGATCCCCGCCGACTACGGGGTGACACGCATTGTCGCGATGGCGAAGGATCCGGCCTGGCTATTCACATACTGGGAGATTACAGCCGAGCGTTTCATGGAGCTCGAGAAGAAATTCAAGAATGACTGGACGAAGTGCACTATGGCGCTGAGGACATACGACCGCGCCGCAAAAAGTCACTCCGACATGAACATAAGCTACGAGGCCCGTGCGTATTACGTCAACGTCACCCCCGGGGGCCGCTACCAGATCGCTATCGGGGTCATCACTCCCGCCGGGAAGTTCGTCACGATAGCCGAGTCGGCGATAATCGAAACGCCTAGCGGGCGGATGAGCGACCGCGTCGACGAGAAGTGGGTCATCCCCGACGATGTATACGACCGTGTCTTCGCCGCATCCGGCGGGTACGAGGTCGTCGCAGGCGGCGGCTCAGCCGAGATGCGAAAGATGCTCGAGGCGAGGCTCGAGGAGCAGCTCTCCTCCGAGGGCGTCTCCAGCTTCGGCAGCGGCGAACTGATGCCCGAGCAGAAGGAGCGCGGGTTCAGACTCCGCGTCGCGACAGAATTGATACTCTACGGCGCCACCGAGCCGGACGCGAAGGTCACGATACAGGGCAAGCAGGTCAAGCTGCGCGGCGACGGGACCTTCACGGCGAGATTCGCCCTTCCAGACGGGACGATCGAGATACCGGTCACCGCCGTTTCGGGTGACAAGGTCGAGGAGCGCACGATAGATACCGACGTTAAAAAGAAATCGAACGAGAAAGCGCCGGTCGTAAAATGAAGAATGACAGCAAGGGTTACCTGGCGCTCGTCCTCCACGCCCACCTCCCCTACGTGAGGCATCCCGAGTACGATGACTTCCTCGAGGAGGACTGGTTCTACGAGGCGATAACGGAGACGTACATCCCGCTCATCGAGATGTTCAACAGGTTCGAGGAGGAGGGCATCGACTATCGTATAACGATGTCGCTCACTCCCTCCCTTCTCTCGATGATGGCCGACCCTCTCCTTCAGTACCGCTACCTGCGGCACCTGAACAGGTTGATCGACCTCGCGGGCCGCGAGATAGAGCGGACCCGCTGGATGCCCGAGTTCCATGAGCTCGCACTGATGTACCACTGGAAGTTCACCCGCGCCAGGCAGGTATTCCTCGAGAGGTATGACAGCAACCTGATCACCGCCTTCAAGCACCATCAGGACACGGGAAAGCTCGAGATCATCACCTGCGGCGCGACGCATGGCTTCCTGCCCCTGATGCCGAACGAGAAGGCGGCGCAGGCGCAGATAACGATCGCCGCCGACCATTACGAGAAGCATCTCGGGCGCAGGCCGCGCGGGATCTGGCTCGCCGAGTGCGGGTACAGGCCGGGCGTCGACAAGCTGCTCAAGAACGCCGGCATCAAGTATTTCTTCACCGATACGCACGGAATACTCTACGGCACGCCGCGCCCCAAGCACGGTGTCTTCGCCCCCGTCTACTGCCCCGACACCGGTGTGGCCGCATTCGGCCGCGACCGTGATTCGTCGAAGCAGGTCTGGAGCGCCAAGGAAGGATATCCCGGCGATTTCTACTACCGGGACTTCTACCGCGATATCGGATTCGACCTCGACTATGACTACATACGCCCCTTCCTCCATTCGGACGGGAACAGGATCCACACGGGGATCAAGTACCACCGGATCACCGGCAAGGGAGACGAGAAAGAGGCCTACAGGCCCTCGATCGCCAGAGAGAAAGCCGCCGAACACGCGGGGAACTTCATGTTCAACCGCGAGAGGCAGGCTGAGCACCTCTTCGGGCTGCTCGGGCAGAAGCCTGTCATCGTGTCGCCGTATGACGCCGAGCTCTTCGGCCACTGGTGGTACGAGGGGCCGGACTGGATCGAGTTCCTCCTGCGGAAGATCCACTACGACCAGGACACCATCGAGATGATAACGCCGTCCGAGTATCTCGAGCGTCACCCGTTGCAGCAGGTCGTCCAGCCGTCGATGTCTTCGTGGGGTTACAAGGGGTACAACGAGGTCTGGCTCGAGGGATCGAACGACTGGATATACCCCCATCTTCACATGATGGCGGACCGCATGGCCGAACTGGCCGGCCGCTATCCGGACGCCGACGGGCTGCTGCGAAGAGCCCTTAATCAGGCCGCTCGCGAGCTTCTTCTTGCACAGAGCAGTGACTGGGCGTTTATAATGAAGACCGGAACGATGGTCGAATACGCTCACAAGAGGACGAAGGACCATACTGGTCGCTTCGACCGTCTCTATAATGATATACTCGCCTCGAGGATAAACGAGAAATGGCTAGGTGAGGTCGAGAACAGGGACAACATATTCCCGGACATCGACTACCGCGTTTATGCATGACGGGTCGCCCGATGAATAAAGAAGATCAGAAGCGGTACCTGATCATACACGGACATTTTTACCAGCCCCCGCGCGAGAATCCCTGGACCGAGAGGATCGACCGCCAGGAGAGCGCCGCGCCTTATCATGACTGGAACGAGCGGATAGCCTCCGAGTGCTACCATCCAAACGCGAGGTCACGAAGACTCGACGGATACGGCCGCATACTCAAACTCATCAATAATTACGAACACATCTCGTTCAACTTCGGGCCGACCCTGCTCGACTGGATCGAGAAGCGCCACCCCACGCTGCACAGGCAGATCCTCGAGGCGGACGCGATCTCGGCCGGGCGCATGGGCGGACACGGGAACGCGATAGCGCAGGTCTTCAACCACATCATCATGCCTCTCGCCAACTGGAACGACCAGGAGACGCAGATACTCTGGGGGGTGCATGATTTCCGGCGCAGGTTCGGACGCGAGCCCGAGGGGATCTGGCTCGCCGAGACGGCGATCAACGAGGTCACTCTCGAGCTGCTGATCGACCATGGATTCCGCTTCATCATACTCTCCCCCTTCCAGGCCGACCGCGTCAGGGATCTCGGAGGCGGTGAGTGGCTCGACGTCTCGTCCGGCAATGTCATGACGGGTATGCCGTACCGGTGCTTCGGGTCGAGGAAGAAGAGGAGCAGGAAGAGGTTCATCGACATATTCTTCTACGACGCGCAGATATCGACCGACGTGAGCTTCAACCATCTCTGCCGCAGCGGCGACATATTCGCCGACGCCGTCGCCTCAGCGTACGAGCGTACAGGCGGGGACCTCGTCACTATCGCGACCGATGGGGAGATATACGGCCACCACGAGCCATTCGCCGACATGGCGCTCGCCTACCTGATAGACAAGGCGGCCGATGAACGCAACATCGAGCTGACGAACTTCCCCGCATATCTAGACACTCACGAACCTTCGTTCGAGGTGCAGATCAAGCGGGGGCACGGGGGCCAGGGTACCGCCTGGTCGTGCCCGCACGGAGTCGGGCGCTGGCAGGAGAACTGCGGGTGCAGCACCGGCGCGCCCGAGGGGTGGAACCAGGAGTGGCGCTCACCGCTGCGCAAAGGGCTCGATGATCTTCGCGACGAGATCGGTGCGAGGTTCGTGAAAGAAGGCTCCTCTGTTCTGGCCGATCCGTGGAAGGCTCGGAACGATTACATAGAGATCATGGATAACAGGTCGGCCGAAGCGGCGGCGGCGTTTGTCAGGGAAAAGGCTGCGAAGAAACTCGAGGATTCCGATGTCGCGCTCGGCGTCTCCCTCCTCGAGGCCCAGCGGAACGCGCTGCTGATGTACACCTCGTGCGGATGGTTCTTCAACGACATATCGGGGATCGAGACGACACAGCTGATGAAATACGCCGCGAGAGCGGCCGAGCTCGCGGGCGGTGATGATCCGGAGAGCCTCGAAGCGATCGTAATAGACGAGCTCGAGAAGGCGAAAAGCAACCTCAAGTCTCACGGCACAGGGGCCGACCTCTACCGGCAGGAGAAGAAATATTCCTCTGTCAATGACGGGTTCCTCGCAGGACAGTATGTCCTCACGACACATCTCGGCTGCCCGGAAGCCACCCCCGACAAGTTCGGGTACGAGTTCGAGGTAATAGAACAGGGCGGAATCGAGTTCGACGACGAGTCGATCAGGACGGGGCTTTTCAGGATGACCTCCCCCTTCTCGATGAGAAGTGGGCTTTTCGGATACGCTCTCATCCTCGGGGTCCCTTCGAGGGTCGTCTGCATGGTCCGCGAGGGTATCAGCCACGAGGAGTACTGCGGGCTCAGGGAACGGCTCGACAACCTGCCCGACGAATCGGACAGAAAAGATATCATCAGAAAATTCACGGAGCTCTTCGGCGGACACATATTCGCTATGCGGGACCTCTTCCCAGAGGACAGGGAGAAGATCCTCGCCAAGCTCGCCGCCAGGCAGATCGACGGGATGGAGGAAAGTCTCGAGCAGCTTTACCACGAGGACCGCGACATGCTTAGACTCTTCAGCGAGACGCATCTGACCGCGCCACCGGTGATCAGCGTTCCCGCAGAGACGGTCCTCTCGCGCAGGCTCGAACGGGAGCTGGAGAAGTGGGAGCGCAAGCTCGACACGGCCAGGCTCGAGGGAGTAAAGGCAGTGCTTTCCGAGGCGGACTTCTACGGTGTATCGCTCGACAGGACCGATGTGTCGCGGATGTTTACCGAGCTTCTCACCGAGGCGCTCGGGGGTATGCGAGATGGATTCGATGAAGCGACAGCCACGGCGCTGATCGCCTTCGTCGAGTTCGGCGACGAGATCGGTGTCGCTTTCGAAGATCACATAATACAGAACACGATCTACGAGATACTCAACGGGCCGCTCTGCGACTCGATCGGCAGGCTCGAGCGGTTCGAGCCGAGCAGCGGGAACGAACTGGCCGGCGTCCGGAAGATGTTCGCCCTCGCGAAGAGGTTCAACTTCAATGTCGAGGCGTTCGAGGAACGGATACCTGTATAGCATGGACAAGGCTTCGGCGAAATCCAGAATAGCAGAGCTCAGAAAGCAGATAGAGAAGCACGACCGCCTCTACTACATAGACAACGATCCGCAGATAGCGGACGCCGCATACGACGCGCTCCGCACGGAACTTGAACAGCTCGAAGAGACATTCCCCGAACTGGCGACAGCGGATTCCCCCACTCAGAGGGTCGGCGCGCCGCCGCGGTCATCGCTGCCTCCAGCTCAACATCTCATGCCGATGCTCAGCCTCGATTCGACTACAAGTTCGGATGAGGCGCGAGCGTTCGACGAAAGACTGCGCAAGGCCCTCGAGAAGGAAAGCGTCTCATATACCGCCGAGCCGAAGTTCGACGGGCTCTCTCTCGAGCTGGTCTACGAAGGGGGCGTGCTGACGCGTGCCGCGACGAGGGGCGACGGGACCACAGGTGAGGATGTGACTCCCAATGTCCGTACGATACGGAGTATCCCCCTGCGCCTTGACGGCGACGCCGCTCCCACGCTGATGTCGGTGCGGGGAGAGGCGCTTCTTCCCCTCGACGGGTTCCGCGAGCTGAACAAGCGGATGACTGAGCGGGGTGAGCCGGGATTCGCCAACCCGAGGAATGCCGCAGCCGGTGCGCTGCGACAGCTCGACTCGCGGATAACGGCGACGAGACCCCTGACATTCTATGCGTACGAGATAATGAAGATCGAGGGAGCCGCCGAGCCGCCGACACACTCGGAAGAGCTCGCCCTCCTTTCTTCTTTCGGATTCGTGATCGATTCTCACTGGAAGCAGTGTGATGGAATCGAAGATGCTGTCGAATTCCATTCTGTTCTCACCGAGGCCAGAGAATCCCTGCCTTTCGAGATCGACGGGGTCGTCATCTCGGTCGACTCGAAGCGCGACCGTACCGCTGTCGGCGCGAGATCGCGCTCGCCGAGATGGGCGCTCGCCCTGAAGTTCGAGCCTCGCAGGGAGATCACCGATGTCGTCGATATCGTGGTCGGCGTGGGACGGACCGGAAAACTGACGCCGGTCGCCCTCCTCAAGCCGGTCGACGTCGGAGGAGTGACGGTGAGCCGCGCGACACTTCACAACGCCCGCGACCTGGAGCGCAAGGATGTACGGCCCGGCGACCGCGTGCGGATAAAGAGAGCGGGCGATGTCATCCCCGCCGTCATCGAGAGGATCCCCGTTGAGGGAGAGATCAGAAACGAGCCGTTCGCCATGCCTGAAGTGTGTCCCGTCTGCGAATCGGCCGTCGAGGCCGAGGGCGCGAACCATTACTGCACCGGCGGCCTCTCCTGCCCCGCCCAGCTTAAGAGGGGCATCATGCATTTCGTCTCAAAGGGGGCCTTTGACATAGACGGCATCGGGGGGAAGACAGTCGAATCGATGGTCGACCTCGGAATGCTCGGCAGCGTTGCCGACCTCTTCCGGCTTGAACGCGAAGGACTCCTCGAGCTCGACGGGTTCGCGGAAAAATCAGCCGACAACCTGCTCGCTGCCATAGAGGCCTCCAAGGATATAGAACTGGCCCGCTTCATATACGCGCTGGGGATAAGGAATGTCGGTGAACATGTCGCCGGCCTGCTGGCGATGCATTACGGGTCGCTCGACGCAGCGGCTGCAGCAGAAGAAGAAGAGCTGACGGAGATACGCGAGATAGGACCCGAAGTGGCGGCGAGCGTCACCGGATTCTTCGCCAATGCGCAGAACCGCGGGACGGTAGATGAGCTGACCGCTCTGGGCGTCGTCCCGAGGCCGCCCGAAAAGATGGCCGCCGATCTTCCGCTGGCGGGAAAGACCTTCGTATTTACCGGAACCCTCGAGGGGATAACGAGGAACGAGGCGAAGAGACGTGTCCAGGCTCTTGGCGGCAGGGTCAGCTTGAACGTCAGCGCGAAGACGGACTACGTCGTCGCCGGGACCGATCCCGGCTCAAAACACGAAAAAGCGGTCAGGCTTGGCGTGACCGTCCTCTCGATCGATGATCTCATGGATATTCTGTCTGAAGAGTGATCCGGTGTCAGCGGCCGGGAAACATCTTCTTGAGCCCTCCGAAGGAGGTCTCCTCGATACCGGTCGGGTCGGCGTACCAGCCGGAGAGCATCGTGGTGAGCCACCACATCGCCTTCCCCTTCTGCTCGCAGCTCTCATACGAAGTGTGCGCCGTATCGTTCCCGTACCACTCCGGATGCTCGGAAGGCACATCTGCCCCGTTGTACTCGTAAGTCTCATGCTCCCAGGAACCGGATATGGTGTTGTACCACCAGGCGTCGAGGTCGGCGAAATCGTAGAGCACCTTCTCGTTCGTTATACAGAATGCCCTTATCCGCTCGTTCAGCATATACCTGTTATATCCGTTAGCGCCCGTCACCTGAGCGTTCCCAGTCGAGTAGACGAATGTCACCCGGGGGGACTCGATCTCCAGCACCGACATCGAATCGAGATAGGCATCGACGAATGCCGTGTCCGCTGTCTCCAGTTCCTGGCAGAAGACGAACATCGATATATTGATCGACGGATTGCCGTTCAGAACAGCTCGCGTCTCGTTCATCCCCGCTTCGGAGGCCCAGAAAAGGTCGGGAGTGATATAGGTCGCTGATGTCTGGCCGTTAAAGATGCAGAGCGCCCCGGGGACTACGGGCAGGACGTTGTTCTCGTAAACGTAGGCGAGAGTTGGAAGGTTACCTTCGACGATACGGAGCCCCTCCGGTATCTGCATCCCGTGGGATGTGTGCCCGTAATGCACCTTTATCTTCGTTTGTGCCGAGTCGATCCAGGCGGCGGGTATCCTCGAGAGGTCGGTGCAGGTATGCTCTATCACCAGCGGACCCACTCCCTCCCATGCATGGGAGGGAGCCGGTGCCGCTGTCAAAACAGCGAGCAGCAGCGCAAAGGCTGCTGCTCCAGCCGTAGCTTTATGTCCTTCACGGAGTCCTGTCATAGGAGTAAACCTCTGTCCTGATTATACTCCATTTTCCGGCTACTATCTCAAAAGGATCATCTTTTTCGTATCCCTGAGCCCGTTAGCCGTTATCGAATAGAAATATACGCCACTTGCGACTGAACGTCCGGAGGCGTCCTTTCCGTTCCAGTTCACTTCATGTCTTGCCGCGGGAAGCGTTTCATCCACGAGCGTTTTCACGAATCTTCCCGCCGCGTCGAATACGTCGAGCTTCGCGCGGCCGGCCGCCTCGAGCTCGAACGCAATCATCGTCGACGGGTTGAACGGGTTGGGAAAGTTCTGGTCGAGAATACTGACAGCTGAAGGCAGCGGCAGATCTCCCGATCCGGTCGCCGGTGAAGATGACCAGCCGGTCAGCGTCGCTGTCAGCCACCACATCGCGTTCGTCTTGTTCTCGCAACTCTCGTACGACGTATGCGAAGAGTCATTACCGACCCACTGCGGATGCTCGCAAGGAACGGCCGTCCCCTCGTAATCGTATGTCGCCTGCTCCCATTCGCTTGTAGAGGAGTTGTACCACCAAGCGTCGAGATCGGCAAAATCGTAGAGCACCTTGTTGTTCGCCGAGCAGTACTCTCTGATCCGCTCATTGAGCTGGAACCTGTTGTATCCCTGGCTGCCGGTTACCTGCGCATTTCCTGTGGTATACACAAAGGTCACACCGGGGAACTCGGCCTCCAGCATGGTCATGGCGGCGAGATAACCGTCGATATAATCCGTGCTCGCATTCTCCAGCTCTCCGCAAAAGACGAACATCGATATATTGATCGACGGATTGTTGTTCAGCACTGATCGCGTATCGTCCAACCCTTCTGGCGTCGCCCAGTACATCCCGGGCATTATGTAAGTCGCCGAAGTCATTCCGTTGAAGATGTTGAACGCCTCCGGCTTTGTCGGAAGAACGCTGTTCTCGTACTCGTAGTCGAGCTCCGGGTACGCACTCTCCAGGATGGAGAGTCCCACGGAGATCTGCATGCCGTGAGAGGTATGGGCGAAGTGCATCCTCTTCGTCTCCTTCACCAGGTCGATATGTTCAGCGGGTATCCTTGAAAGGTCAGTGCAGATATGATTTATAACCAGCGGTTCGCTGCCGTCCCACGCCCGGGCCGGTGACGCCACTGCTGACAGTAAAAGACAAAGCAGTACTGCCGAAGCTGTCCACCATGTGGATGCTCGTCCTGCATAGGAATTTAACATCTGTGTTCACTACTCTCTGTTTCCTTCCGCTGTTCCCTCGATTACATCGACGATCCTGCGGCAGAAAATTGGGGCTGCCATTTTCGCAAATTCCTCGTTCGGGTGGGAGTTCGTCGGGCTCCTGGCGAATTCCTCCTTGAGGTAGAGCCCTCCATCGGTTTCAAGCTCGAAAAAATCCCAGGTGAAGATGTTGTCTCCCGGCTCATCCCACTCGCCGGTGACCCACTCGGAGAATTCCCTCGCCCTCGCGGCCTCGCCTTCGTTCGTCCTTCCCTCTACGAGGGCGGCGGCCGTCCACACGATAAACTTCGTGCCGGGGAACTCACGCATCTTCGACTTGAGCGCCTCGTACTGGAGACGATAGTTCTCGAGCCGCTTCTCACTCGATGCAGCATCGGGAGCCCCGGTGTCGGGGAGTACGCCGCTTACGGGGAAGCAGTGCTTCCACACGATTACATCGTACTTTTCCGTCAGCATCTCGAGTGTCGGTTCATCCTTGAACGCCCCGGGGCCGGCATTCTCTACCCAGATATTCCAGTAATCGAACGGGTAGTTGTTCCAGCCGTAGGGTGACTCCTTCGGGAACGCGATCTCACTGATCTCGTACCTCGTTCCGTTCTCACGATTGTGCTGCCTGAAACACCCCTTTACCCCTCCATCCCAGACCGCTTTACCGGTGCTGTGATGGAGAAAGGCGATCCTGACACGCTCACCGCTTCCGCCGGAACCGCAACTGGTGACGGCTGCCAGGGAGGCGGCAAGGAAACAGAACAGTCTCTTGATCGAGTTCACTGGACCCCTCCTTCGAGGCGATTAAATCAAATGACCAAGCAATATAATGCAATAATCAGGGGAAATAAATAAGAAATGTTATTCTTTGGTGGCCAGAAACTGCGCGAGCCGGGTAATATGCCCTTCATTTGTCCCACAGCAGCCGCCGAGGAGCTTTATGCCGTATTCTGTCCTCAAAGAGGCCATCGCGCCGGCCCATCTGACCGGGTCGTCGGTGTCGATCTCGGCCCGGCCCTCGAGCTCGTCGGGGGAGAGGAGCGACGCGTTAGCCTGAAGACCGACGAGACGTCCCGAGTCAACAAGAGGAGCGTTGCGGTCACGACCGAGGGCCCGAGCGAAGTTAGCCGGATGTATGCAGTTACACATGTGGAAGACGGGCGGATTGCAACCGGAATCGTCGATTTGCCCGACCGCTTCCTCCAGGAATGTGCCGTCAAGAAGCCTGCCGTTTTCCCTGATAACATAGCTCATCACGAGATCCGCACCCGCGTCCGAGGCAGCCATGGCGATTCCGGCCGCCTCCTCGATAGAAGGCAGGGTCGACGCGAGGATAAACCCGGCCCCTCCTTTCAGGAGCGCTTCGACCTGGGGGGCGTGGTACCGCCTCGCCTCGTTGCGGGGCAGCGCCTCGTCCGGCTGGTAGGCGTCCCCCCTGCTCCCGATCAGCCCGCCGATGAATATCCTGTCGGCCATACCGGGATATTCCGACGCGATCTCCCTCATGAACTCAACGCATGAAATGTTCACGAGGCCAAGGTCGAGACCCGCCCTCCCGCACCCTTCGGCTCCCGCCTTCCACGTCGGCGCGAGCACCATGATCGGGAGGCCATATTCGGCCGCGACATCGATGTATGAGCGGTAGATCGTCCTGAGCTCCTCCCTGCCCGATTCCTCCAGGACGAGGGGGGCAGCGAGGATATGTCTGTCGAGGGGCCCGCCGCTTCTGCGGAGCCGTTCGATCACGGCACCTTCGGCGAGGATCGCCCTTTCCTCCATCACTGCCTGTCCGAGCTCTCTCATCCGCTCTCCTCAATATGTACAAGGATATATCTTACCACGAACCAGGCCAGGACCCCCGAAACGACATACGAGATGCCCACGCCGGCGAAAAGCCCCTTCAGGCCGGCAACCCTCATCCCCGCCCAGGCCAGGGGAATGGCCAGCAGGAAGGTCTGGCCCGCGGCTAGTATGGCAGCATGTATCGGCCTGTGAAGCACGTTCAGTACGAACGATAATATCACGAAGATCCCGAACATGCAGTATGTTGCCGCCACCGTCCTCGTGTAGAGGACTATCGTCGCGATGACCTCCGGATCGCCGCTGAAGATCGCCGCGATCGGGCGGGCGAACAAAGCGAGCAGGGCGAACATCCCGATACCCCAGAAAAAGGAGAACCTGTTGCTCAGCGAGATCCCTTTCCTTACCCTGTCGAGCTTCCCCGCTCCCCAGTTCTGGCCAACGAAGGGGCTGAGGACACTCGAAAGAGCGAAGACGACGGCCAGGGCGAAGAACTCGATCTTGGTCGCCACTCCGAACCCGGCTACCGCCTTCGGGCCGGTCTTCGCGATCATGCTCGTTATCACACCGACGCCGATCGGAATAATGATCCTCGTCGCGGCTGCCGGCAGCCCGATGTAGAGGATCTTCTTCCATGATTCGAGCACGTCGGCGAAGGGCACACGTTCGAATGTGAGCATCTTCATCCTGAAGTGGACTATATAGAAGGAAAGGGAGAAGGTGATCATTCGCGTAAAGACGGTGGCCACCGCCGCCCCAGCCAGGCCGAGGCGGGGGAAGGGGCCGATCCCGAAGATCAGGAGGGGATCGAGGATGATATTGGCGAAAACCGCCGTCAGCATTATAAGGGCGGGGGTCTTCGTGTCCCCGTTGGCGCGGATCGCGTTATTGCTGACCATCGGAAAGAAGACGAAGAAGAGGCCGGCGAACCATATCCCCATGTAGGTCTTCACCATCGGCAATATCGTCATGTCGGCGCCGAGGGCGCGGAACACGGGGTCCATCGTGAGATACCCGGCTGCTACGAAAACGACAACGGCCATCAGCGCCAGGCTCAGGCTGTCGGTCGTGAGGCGTCGCACGGCGTGGGAATCACCCCTGCCGATCGCCCTCGAGATTACCGTAGAGGCCCCTATGCCGATCCCCATGGTGAACCTGATGATCACGAGGACCACGGGGAAGGTGAAGCTCAGGGCGGCCAGCTCGGTCGTGCCGAGCCTGCCGACGAAGAATGTGTCGGTCAGGTTGAAGGCGACCATACCGACGATTCCAGCCACCATGGGCACGGTCAGCCTCGTCAGGGTCTTCCCGACCGGGCCTTCTGTCAGTACGGCCTTCCAGCGACCTTTTTCGGATTCAGATGTCTCTTCTGACATATGCCCCTTTTCTCCATTTTCGGGGTTGTTTCATTTCGGGCCGGAGTTTATTATATTATTCCTCGTAGAGAGGCAGTTAGTTTAATTTTCGATGGGCCAGGACCTTTAACAGAGGTGAATCGAATGATCATTGGCATTCCGAAGGAAATAAAGAAGGACGAGCACCGAGTTTCTCTGCTCCCCGTTGGCGCGGAGATCCTCACCAAGAAGAAGCACACAGTTCTCGTTGAGAAGGGCGCAGGCCTCGGCAGCGGAATCAGCGACGCCGAGTACCGTGCCGCTGGCGCGCGGATCCTCCGCTCCGCCGACGAGATCTGGAAAAAAGCCGACATGATCATCAAGGTCAAGGAGCCCCAGCCGATCGAGATCAAGAGGTCGCGCAAAGAGCAGATCATCTTCACATACTTCCATTACGCTGCGAACAAGCCCCTCACCATGGGCATGCTCAAGAGCGGCGCGATCTGTATAGCTTACGAGACGATGGTCGGAGCCGACGGCACCCTTCCTCTGCTCACCCCGATGAGCGAGGTCGCCGGCCGCATGGCGATCCAGGAAGGCGCCAAGTATCTCGAGAAGCCGATGGGCGGACTCGGGATCCTGCTCGGCGGAGTCCCCGGTGTCGAGCCCGCTCACGTGACGATCATCGGCGGCGGAGTTGTCGGCACGCACGCGGCGAAGATGGCTGCCGGCCTCGGCGCCAACGTGACGATCCTTGACATCGACCTCGAGCGTCTGCGCTACCTCGACGACGTTCTTCCCGCCAACGTGACGACACTGATGTCGAACCCGGCGAACATCCGCTCGGAGATCGCGAAGGCCGACCTCGTAGTAGGCGCGGTCCTGATCCCCGGCGCGAAGGCTCCGAAGCTCGTCACCCGCAGGATGCTCAAGCTGATGAAGCAGGGCTCCGTTATCGTCGACGTCGCAGTCGACCAGGGCGGCTGCATCGAGACTATCGAGCCGACGACGCACTCGAAGCCGATCTACGAAGTAGACGGCGTCATCCATTACGCCGTGGCGAACATGCCCGGTGCGGTCTCGCGCACATCGACCTACGCGCTGACCAACGCGACCTTCCCCTACGCCCTCGAGATCGCGAACAAGGGCTGGGTCAGGGCCGCCAAGAACGACTGGACGATCTGGACGGGCATTAACACGCTTCGCGGAGTAATCACCGACGCCGCCGTGGCAAAAGCCTTCAAGATGAAGTACACGGCGCTCGAAGACGTTATATAGATCTGTCATTGGAGACGGCGGACAGAAGAAGACCCCCGGTGCAACGCCGGGGGTTTTTTTATGGGCAAAAAGAAGCCCCCGGCCTGGGACCGGGGGCTGTATGATCATCGGCGGATTTGTGGGTGCAGGGCTAGCCTTGCGGCACGCCTCATGCGCCGCCGAATCTCAAGGTCATAACGCCGGCCGATGGCGCACACTTCATCAATTCACCACACTCGCCGCGGCTGGGGCTGACCGACTCTGGAGCCTTACGACTCCGAAGTCGAAGCAAGATAATGAAAGGTCCGGCTCGTGTCAACACGGCCGGACCATTTAATTTATTAAATCGATTTTTTTTCTTACCTGACCATCAGCGCGACCATCTCCTGCACCGCCTGCTCGACTCCGACGAAGACCGCGCGCGCGATGATGCTGTGCCCGATGTTGAGCTCTTCTATCTCCTCGATGAGCACGATCGGGTGGACGTTGTGATAGGTGAGTCCATGGCCGGCGTGCACGTTCAGGCCGTACCTCTTCCCCGCCGTCGCTCCGTCCTCGACCGCCCGAAGCGTATCGCCGGGGCCCCGCCTCGAAGCGTTGGCATACTCGCCCGTGTGTATCTCTATCGCGTCGAACCCGAGCTTCGCCGCTTCCTTTATCTGGGCCTGGTCGGGTCCGATGAAGGCGGCTGTCCTGATGCCCCCGTCCTTCAGCGCCTTGACCGTCGACGCGTATCTTTCGCTCTCCCTCAGGAGATTGAGGCCACCCTCGGTCGTTACTTCCTCTCGCCTCTCCGGCACGAGGGTGACCGAGTCGGGGCTCATCGCCAGAGCGATCTCCTGCATCTCTGGGGTCGCGGCCATCTCGAGGTTGACCTTTGTCTGCGCCATCTCGCATATCAGCCTCGCGTCACGGTTCTGTATGTGGCGCCTGTCCTCACGAAGGTGAAAGGTCACCTGGTCCGCCCCTCCCATCTCGGAAAGCATCGCCGCCGTGACGGGATCTGGTTCGGTCGTCTTCCTCGCCTCGCGAAGTGTGGCGACATGGTCTATGTTCACACCGAGTCTCAACCTGTTCACTCCTGACCTCCCTTGTGCCCGGGGACCGTTCAGTTCCCCATCATCTCGGTTATTCTGACTATTCTTACGCCTTCTCTCTCGGCTTCCTCACCGAGCCACCGGAGATGTTCAGCGTTTCCCTTCCTTATATGCATTATAGCCGTCACGCTGCCGCTGCGCGAGGCGATTGAAAGCGCCTTCCGCATATTCTCCCTGACATCGTCACCTTTGTTGTCGAGGAAGATGTCGTTCCGCAGCGTCTTGACTCCCGCCTTTTCGGCTGCCTGAAAGACGACCGATTTTGACGATGTATAACTGTCGACGAAGAAGAGCTTCTTTCTGCGGCATACCTTCATCACCGATTCCATCACGCGCATGTCGGCTGTCGCCTTCGAGCCCATATGGTTGTTCATCCCGATCGCACCCGGCGTCGCTTCCAGGGCCTTCTCGACAATCTTCTCTATCTCACGGCCGCTCATCGCCGTACGGACGAGCGGTATATCGCCCTGGTCGTTGCCGTCCTTCTCTGGTTCCATCGGCAGGTGGCAGATGACATCCTTGCCCGCCTCCCTCGCCTGGCGGCAGATCTTCTCTGAATGCTCCAGCCCCGGGATGACCGAGACAGTGAACGGGACCTCGAGGGCGAGGAATTCCCTGACGCGCCTGTTGTTGAAATATCCGAAGTCATCGACGATCACGGTGATCGACGGACCGGTCGGCCTGTCCGATTCCTTCGGAGGCTTGCGGCCCATCCTGAAGACGCACCTGTGGGTGATCGTGCGCCTCGTCCCGACCTCCATCTCGATAACGCGGCCGCCCTTCTTCTCGACGCACTTTCTGACGCGGCCGCCTTCCGAGCTGACCGCCCTGGTGATCGCCGTGTTGAGCTGAAGGAGAGAGTGCCCTGAGGGCAGGTCCCCCTTGACCATCGATACGGGGCCGGGCTGGCCCGGTTCGTCGGCGGTCGAGAGAGAGATCGACTTCGCCGGTATCCCGGTCTCTGTCGCGCTTTCCTTTATACCTTCGCCCAGGCCGGATTGCACCTCGGCGTAATACCTGTCGAATCCGAGATCGAGGAGGAACACCTTTCCGCGGGGAGTATCGACATACTTGACGAGGGCAAAGAATACGATCGCCACAACTGCGAGAATTGCCGCTACCCGGCCGAGGCCGGCGCCGGCGCCCGACTTCTTCTTCGCTGCCTTCTTCTTTTTTGTCTTCCTGCCTGCCATGTCGCCCCGTGGTAAAGGTTCGAGGCGGTCTCGCGCAGACGCGCGCCGCCAGAGGCAGGAGTACTATATGCGCGAGGGGTGTTCTATGTCAAGAAACGGGGGGATTTTCAATCACTCTTCTGTTTCTTCAGCTCTTCCTGGTGGATCGCATTAGATACTTCGGTTGATATCTCATGGCTCTTCGATTAATCTGGCGGCATGAAAAAGGAGCACCCGCTCAATCTTGAATTCTGGCTGCCCTTCGGGCTGCTTGCGGCAGCCTTGATCCTATACTGGCCGGCCCTGAAAGTCTTTTTCAGCCTGGATGACCTGAGGTTTCTTCTCAGGGCTGCGGGCCTGGAAGAATCTCCCCCCGGCTTGAGGCGACTCCTCTCCGTTCAACTATACTTCAGGGGTGCATGGGTGCTCTTCGGAACCAGGGCACACCAGTATCACCTGGTCACGATCTTTCTGCATGCCGCGAACGCGTGGCTGGTCTACAGGATCTCGTTGAGATTGAAATTAACGCAGTTCGCTGGCGTCGCGGCATCCACACTGTTCCTTGTGTCAACGGCAGCATTTCTTCCCCTGCACTGGATCAGCGGTATACAGGAAGTGTCGATGACCTTCTTCGCACTGCTGGCAGCCTGGTTCTACCTCGGCAGTGGCAAGCCGTCCATGGTCCTAGCTCTCGCTGCGGCGTCCCTCGCTCTGCTCTGCAAGGAGGCATCGCTTCTCCT
Organism: uncultured bacterium; assembly: GCA_964457905.1. Classification (GTDB taxonomy): domain Bacteria; phylum Krumholzibacteriota; class Krumholzibacteriia; order Krumholzibacteriales; family Krumholzibacteriaceae; genus JAUWCL01. Next base: position 56,024 of record CAYWGA010000005.1, read on the forward strand.
CCTTCCCTGTCTCTCATTCACCATTCCCGCTCCAAAATACAGACGGCTGATCCTCGGGATCGGCGGACTGCTGCTGGGAACCGGTTTTCTCTTACTTTCCGGAAGCCTCGAACCGCGGCCACAGGGTGATCCATATGAGACGGTCTTCGGGATCAACATCCTGTGGAATCTTCTTACTTACAACGCATGGCTCATTCGACCCTGGGACTATTTCCCTGACCGCATCCCCCAGTACCAGACTGGACTCGCTCTCTGGGGCTTGATACTGCCCCTCGTCCTGGCAATCATCGCCTGGCGGTACCCGAGGGCAAGAAAATCACTCGGGAAGGCCTCCCTGCTCTTCTTCGTACTTGCATTACCCGTTCTGGGGCTGGTGCGTCACAGTTACCTGTACTATCTCTACCTGCCGCTTGTCCCATTCTGGATTCTGACTGGAGTGGCGCTGGGCAGAATATCAAGAGAGAGACTCGCTTTGTCGATTCTGATAATTGCCGTTGTCCTCTCTGTCGCCTCAGGAGCACTTCACCGCAGGGCGGAGATAAAAGATGGCGTGCCCCTCGATCCAATCCTTCGCTATGCATCCATAGCGCGAAGGGGTGTTTCCGCTCTTGGAAATTCCGGGCAGGTCCCTAATGGAAAGATCCTGTTCGTCAGATCGTTCGAAGGCGAGTCGATCGACCTTGCAAAGGGCCTGGACGGCAGGACAGGCACCGAACATAGAAAGGTCCACCTTTTCAAGGTCGCGCTGCTTGACGGTGATGCCCTGGAACTTTTCTTCCCGCGGATCGAATCCGTTTATTTTGAGGGACCTTCAGGAGCTGTTTCCAACTGGCCCGAAATGTACATATACGGCACATACGGGGTAGCAGAAGTCATCTATCTGGGATTCGGGGAAGATGGGCGAAAGAAATTCGTTTCTGACCTGATTACAGTAAAAATGTATGAGAGGGCAGATAGAGAAGTGGACATATTGTTGTCGCTCAAAATCGACAGCCCCGAACTATTGCTCCTGAAGGGACAAGTCGCACTATTGCGGGGGGATACGCCACAGTTTCAGCTCGTTCTAAAGAATCTTAAGAAACTGTTGAACAATGACGCCTTTAAAGATGAAGCTGACAAAGCGTTATCTGAACTTCGGAAACTTTCGGGATCTTATCTTCAATCCGACTGATTGTCATCTCACCAGCATCGTCACAGACCGTGATCGTAGATCGCCCTGAGGACCCACTTCGAGGCGTCGCTCTCATCGGGCGCTACGACGATAGTCGCATAGGCCCTTCCGAAACCTGAGGACCAGACCGTTCCGTCATTGCTGAACTGGACGCGGATGTGATAGCTCCTCATCGTCGCCCTGCAGCCTTCGCATGTCAGGCCGTTTATCTCCGGATGATCGTCCCAGTTCCCGCTCCCTGTGATAGAGAGAGTCAGCCCGGACTGGTTCTCGAAGATCCACCTGGTCGAGGCGATATCCTCGTCCCTGAGGAAGAACTTGCTTTCCCCGACATCTACATCGTCGGGAGCGAGCTCGAAGAAATACTCTGAATGGAGGAAATCCTCATATCTCGTCATCACATCTGCAAGACCCGGGTTTTCATAGCACAGCGCGAGGGCCTGCACCACTTCGTCTTCGGTCGTCATCTCGGGCCATGTCGTGGGAGGTGGCTCCTTGATCGGTTTGACCGCCTCGTCGAGGCAGGACGGAAGGAACGCGAGCGCCGCAAGCAGCGCGAATATTATCAATGATCTTCTAAACATGTCCCCTCCTGATATCAATTCGATATGACGTCGTACATTGCCCTTATGACCCACTTCGATGAGTCAGCCTCATCGGGAGCGACGATGATGATCACTGAGGCTCTTCCCGCGGTACTCTGAAAGATCGTGTCCTCATCGCCGAACTGGGCCCTGATGCGATATTCCCGGGTCGATTCCCAGCAGTCAACGCAGGGTTCCCCTTCGATCTCATTGTACGGGTTCCACGTCCCCGTCTCGGCAATGATCAGCTCGAGGAGTGACTCCGCTTCAAACATCCGTTCGGTCGTG
>CAYWGA010000006.1:0-57805 GCA_964457905.1 uncultured bacterium
CTCGAGTTTCACGTCGCATTGTGGTGGCATCGAGTTCTTCAAGGAGAAACTCTGGACCAGGGCGCTTGTTTCCTTCCACGACGAGGATGCCAGCCCGAACGGGCAGAGCGTCTTCGGCGAGTCGGAGGATTACCAGGTAACCTATTTCGAAGTGATCAGGAAGAAGAGAAAAAAGTACTGACATGCTGGAAGAGACCGTCAGCCGATCCTGTGATCGGCTGCACTGAAAGGAACGCGAAATGTCTTCATTAAAAAAGATTTTCGCCGGTGCTGCGGTTCTTCTGGCTCTGCTTGTATTGATTCCGTCACTTAACCAGGTCGATGCGCAGGAAGACAGCCTGTCAAAGATCGACCCGAAGATTGCAAGCAGACTGAAGGCAACCGCGCCCGGTGAATTCGTGACAGTGGTAGTACGCTTTCACGGCACACCGGACAGGAGACTCTTCGGCGGTAACAGGGGATTGTATATCGGCGAACTGCGCGATACTGCCAGGCGGGCCCAGCTGCCCGTGGGCAATTTCCTCGAGAGACCGGCGAACAAGAACAAGGTAAGGAAAACGAAGACCTTCTGGCTCGACAACATCATGCTTGTCGAGGCGACGCCGGATGTGATTGCCGAGCTGGCAGCCATGCCCAACGTGATAGAGATCTTCGAGAATTACACACTTTCACTGCCGCCCAGGCAGGACAGTGAATCGAGAGAAATGCTAGGTGCGAGTCAGGCACAGCTATGGGATTCGGTCGAGCATATCGGCGCCAAGCAGGTCTGGTCGACCTACGGATTCGACGGGACAGGAATCGTGATCGGAGGTCTGGATACCGGTGTCGAGGTCGATCACCCCGACATCGCCGGCAAGATGGTCACGACAGATCCTTCCGATCCGACATATCCCGGTGGATGGGCCGAGTTCGACTCGGACGGCAATATGGTCGTCGGGTCTGTCCCCCACGATTCCGATGAGCATGGCACGCATACCATGGGTACGTGCGTTGGCGGAAACGCTTCCGGCTGGGACATTGGTGTGGCGCCCGGCGCGCAGATCATGCACGCGCTTGTCATTCCCAGTGGAAGCGGATCGTTCACGCAGGTAGTCGCAGGGATGGAGTGGATCATCGATCCTGATGGCGATCCGTCCACAGACGACGGAGCCGACGTGATCAACATGTCGCTCGGTGGAACGGGAACACATGACATCATGGTCATTCCCGTCGACAACATCGTAGCGGCGGATGTGTTCCCCGCGATGTCGATCGGAAACTCCGGACCTTCATCCGGAACGACCGGCAGCCCGGGCAACGTGCCGAGCGCCTTCGGCGTCGGTGCGACAGACAGCATGGACGTGATCGCGGGCTTCTCGAGCCGTGGTCCCGTAACATGGAACACGCCTCCCTATGTAGGCACGTGGATCAAGCCCGACATTTCGGCGCCGGGAGTAAAGATCTACTCCTCGGTCCCCGGCGGGGACTGGCAGTGGACCGGCGGCGGGCAGGACTGGAGCGGAACGTCGATGGCCTCCCCGCATGTAGCCGGAGCAGCCGCGTTGATGCGCCAGGCCAACCCGACGATGAACGTCGAGGTCATGAAGCAGCTCCTGGCCCAGACGTCGATAGATCTCGGCGATCCGGGTAAGGATAACGACTACGGCTGGGGACGCCTCAACGCGTTCCAGGCAGTCTCCGCGGCCCTGGCGGGTGTAGGCACGATCGAGGGATCCGTCTACAGCTCGGGCGGGGGCGGCGTGGATAACGCGCAGGTCCTCATCGTGGATACCGGGCAGCGGATCTTCACAGACGTTGCCGGCGCGTACTCGATACAGCTCGTTGCCGGTGACCATCAGGTGGAGGTCTCGAGGTTCGGATACGAGACTTACGCCGCGACTGTGACAGTAGTCGCGGACGCGGTGACTTCGCAGGACTTCACGCTCAACCAGCTGCCTTCGGGCAATGTCGCCGGCCTGGTGACAGATGCCGGCACTGGTGACGGGGTCGCCTGCGAGATCACGGTACGCCTCGCCGGAGACGCGGTCGTATGGGGTTCGACAGATCCCATGACGGGAGCGTATGATATTACGCTTCCAACCGGGACCTACGACCTTGTCTTCTCACCGGCCTTCCCCTATCCCGTGTCGATGCGCACGGGAGTGGAGATCTTCGAGGCGGCGACGACCACGGTCGATGTAGCGCTCGACGGCGCCCAGATCCTCCTCGTCGACGACGACGCCGGCGAAGGATTCGAAGCCTGGTTCGAGGCAGCTATACTCGCCGCGGGCAGGTCATACCTCACCGTGACGGTTTCGCCGACAGCGGCGGAGATGGCGATGTTCGAGTCGGTAGTCTGGATGACCGGTAATGATTACCAGACTACGCTGAGCGCCGCCGACCAGGCCGAGCTGGCCGCCTACCTCGACGCGGGTGGACGGCTGTTCATCTCGGGCCAGGATATCGGCTACAACATCAAGGCTGACGTTTTCTACGCCGATTACATGCATGCCGTGTATGTACAGGACGATGTTGGCCTGCGCGGCTGCCTTGGAGTCGATACGAGCCCTGTCGGCGCCTCACTGGCGTTCGATATCCAGGGCGGCACGGGTGCGTCCAACCAGGGCTACCCGTCCGAGATGGATATACTCTATCCCGCAATGCCTGCTTTCGTTTACGACGAAACGGTCCTTCCTGATGCCCTCGTGAACAACGATCTTGGCAAGGGACAGGTCGAGGCAGGCGCGATAACGAGTTCAGGTACTGCCGGACTCACAGTCGATAACGGCGTATACAAGCTTGTCTACTTCGCCTTCGGCTTTGAGGCGATAGCAGGCGAGGGCGACAGGACCATGGTCATGTCGCGCGTCCTCGACTGGCTGCTCGGTTATCCGAAGATCGTCCACACACCGCTGGGCGACACGGAGAATATCGAGGATCCGTATCAGCTCGCGGCGTTTATAACGTCGGATTACTTCACTCTCGATCCGGCTTCGTTTGCTGTTATTTACGATGTCGGCGCGGGTGACGTGATCGTGCCGATGGCCGCGACCGGCGTAGCGGATGAGTTCGAAGCATTTATACCGGCACAGCCGGTCGATACCGAGATCGCCTACTACATCACCGCCTCCGATGTCGAGGGCCACGTGAGCACCGATCCTGTAGCTGCTCCCGGCCTGAAGCACATCTTCAAGGTGGGATGGGACGAAGAGCCGCCCATGGTCGTTCACGGAAGGCACTACGACACCAACGATCTCGAGGGGCCATACCACATATATGCCGATGTTACCGATAACATAGGCGTGGAATCGGTATGGCTGATGTTCTCGAAGAACGGAGGAATTTTCCATCGCCAGCTCATGGAGACACTTGAGGACGGCTCTTACCACGGAGCGGTCCCCGGGCCTTCCGAGGTCGGCGATGAATACGAGTATTACCTTCTCGCGATGGACGACTCATACCGCGGAAACGTTACCCGCGTTCCTGCTAATGGTACGTTCGATTTCGAGATCGTCGAATACTTCCTCTGGGATTTCGAGTATGACGACGGTGGATTCATATCCTTCGGAGAAGTGTGGGAGTGGGGCGCGCCGACGAGCGGGCCGGGAGGAGCGAACAGCGGTTCCAACCTCTGGGCCACTATCCTCGACGGCAGCTATCCCGGCAGCTCCGACGGCACACTCGACGTGCCTGTGATCACGCTTGCGGCGAGCAAGCCGTACGCGATGCTCTCTTTCTATCACTGGTACTATTTCGAGGGGGACTACACCCATTACGATGCTGGAAACGTCAAGTTATCGACAGACGGCGGCGCTACATGGAGCGTTATAACGCCGGTCGGAGGATATGACGGAATTGCCAGCACGGCCAATGCCGGTATACCTGGTGAGCCCTGTTTCGCCGGATCCGATAACCAGTTCTGGCAGCAGGAGCTCTTTGACCTCTCGCCCTATACGGGCAATGAGGTGATGATCAGGTTCCACATGGGCAGTGACGGAAGCGTCAACTATGCCGGATGGTATGTAGATGACGTTATGGTCAGAAGCACCGATATCGACGACGTTCCGCCTACGATCAGCAATACGATCGTTCCGGAAAGTTCGTTCGGTAGTGCCGGGCCATATCCTGTCACGACGACCGTTACCGATTTCCTCGGCAGTGTTGCTGCAGTCTCGCTCTTCTACAGCGTAGACGAAGGCGCCTGGACCGAGGTGCCGATGACGGCTGCCGGCGACGACTACGGCGCTGATATCCCCGGCCAGCCACATGGCTCGAGGATCAACCTGTACGTCAGGGCGGAGGATACCTCCGGCAACGAGTCGACAGACCCCGCGGCCGGTACGTACCACCAGTTCTCGATCCTGCCTTCTGCCGATGTCCTCGTAATTCAGGGAACGAGTTCGAGCACGCCGCTCGACATGTTCCAGGAGGCGTTCGCGGGAGCCGGTATCGAGGCTGATTTCTGGTACAGGTACACCCAGGGATGGCTCGAGCCGGAGCAGCTCGCGCTCTACAAGGTCATCGTCCTCGACGAGTCGAGCGGCTTGACCACGGATCAGCGCGACGACCTGTCTGCCTGGCTCGAAAGCGGCACCCAGGACGCCAAGCGCAGGTTCTGGATCATGGGCCGCGATCTCGGCTACAGCTCGACGACGAGATCGTGGATCGATGAGTTCATGAGGGCCGCCTACGTCCAGGACAACCCGGGGTACCACGAACTGACCGGTTATCCGGGTGATCCGATAGGCGCCGAGGAGACATTTGTCATCTCCGGTTCCTATCCCGACGAGATACAGCGCTCCACCTCTAATCCGGGCGGAGAGCTGGTATACCAGTACACCGGTGAAGGCACCACCGCGCTGAACCGCGATGAGCTCGCCGGTGCGTACGCGAAAGACGAGAAGGAATGGGACGGTGTGATGCCGTATGCTCCGATCAGTCTCGATGCGGGAGCCGGCATCAAGTACAACGCCGAGACATACCGTTCGGTATACTTCTCGTTCAACCTTTACTACGTCCAGGAACCCGGACGCAGGAGCGGGATCGTTGAAAGAGCGCTTGGATGGCTCTCCGCTCCCGATATCGTCCACGCGCCGCTTCCCGACTCGGAAGATACTCTCGCAGTACATACTGTGCTTGCGGAGGTCTATTCCGAGACGCTCGATCCTGCGCGGACCAACCTCGTCTATGACGTGGGGATGGGACCTGTTACAGAGCTGATGGCACCGACCGGAACTCCCGGCGAGTACTCGGCGGATATTCCGCCGCAGGGCTACGGGACTGCGGTCAACTATTACATCAGCGCCGCCAACACTGACGGCAACACTACGTATCACCCTCACGGCGCTCCGGCGGTTCAGCACACCTTCCTGGTGACAGCTGACAATACGCCGCCTGAGATCGTCCATGCGCCCCTGTCCAATTCGGCCGATGCGGCCGGTCCCTGGGCCATCGGCGCGACGATCACCGACAATATCGGAGTCGATCCGGCCAGTGTACAGCTTACGTTCAACATGAACGGCGGCTCCAACACTGTCGTCTCGATGACGAATGTCGCCGGTGACTGGTACGAGGGTCAGATCGCAGGACCGGCGTCGCTCGGTGACATGGTGAACTACTTCATCACGGCACGCGATGTCGCTGCTCTGCCCAACTCGGGCAGGAGTCCTGTGACGGGTTACCACTCCTACGAGATCGTCGACTACTACGCGTGGGATTTCGAAGGCAATGACGGCGGCTTCGCTGTCGACGGGCCCGACTGGGAATGGGGCGAGCCGACCTACGGGCCGGATGCCGCCTACTCAGGCGTCAACGTCTGGGCGACGAAGCTCGGGGCAAGTTATTCATCGAGCTCAAACTCGATGCTCGACCTGCCCGCGGTCACTGTGCCGACCTCTCAGCCTAACGCAGTGCTGACGTGGTGGCAGTGGTACTACACCGAGAACAACTACGACGGCGCGAACGTCAAGATCTCGATCGACGGCGGCGCGACGTGGAGTATCCTGCAGCCCGATATCGGGTATGTCGGAACAGCTAGCGGCGGCAACGCCGGAATCGCCGGCGAACCGTGTTTCACCGGCAGCGCTCACCAGTCGTGGGAGAAGGTCACCGTCGACCTGACGCCGTATGTCGGCCAGGCCGTGATGATCAGGTTCCACTTCGGTAGCGATTCGAGCGTCAACTACGCCGGCTGGTACATCGATGACGTGGCGATCATGGGTGTCGCTGACACCGAGGGTCCTGTTTTCGTATCGACCGAAGTACCCACTTCGACCTTCGATACGGCCGGTCCCTACATGGTCACAAGCACGATCGTCGACGCGCTCAGCGGCGTGGCGTCTGCCACTATGTACTACAGCGCGGATGAAGGCATGACCTGGAACGATGTGCCGATGGCCGTGACGACAGGCGACGACTGGGCCGCCGATATCCCGGGCCAGAGTTCGGGCACGAGGGTCAGGTTCTACCTCGCCGCCGAGGACGGCAACACCAACTCGTCGGTCGATCCGGCATCTGCGCCGGGGACCTGGTACGAGTTCGGTATCATGCCCTCGGGCGATTACCTCGTCCTGCTGGGCGGGTATTCGCATACGGATGCCGTCGACTATCAGGCTGCGTTCCAGGCGGCCGGTATGACAGCCGATATCTGGAACTGGGACGACCTCGGTCTGCCCACTGTTGACATACTGCTTGCATACACAGCGATCATCGTCGATGAGGGCGGGTATGTAGACGCCGCTCAGCAGACGCTTCTGTCGAGTTACCTCGACACCGACGACAGTAACCGCAAGCAGATATTCCTTCTCGGAAAGGATATGTCGTACTACTCCGCGGCACAGGCGTGGATGGAGCAGTACACAGGTTCGGCCTACGTGAAGGACGATCCGGGCTGGAGAGAGCTGACATCGACCACCGGAGATCCTATCGGAAATGACGAGACCTTCGCCATCGACGGCAGCTATCCGGACGAGATCGAGCTCTCCACCACGTGGACAGGCGGAGACGTCGTCTACTTCTACAGCGCGGAAGGAACTTCTCTCGGCCTGTTCGGGACCGAACAGGAGACGAAGGAGTTCTACGAGAAGTCCGGCAAACCGTGGGATCCGAAGGTATGGCCTCACGCTCCAGACAGCGGCGACGCTGCGGCGGGTGTAAGGTTCGTCGGACCGTTCCACAATGCCGTGTACTTCGCGTTCAACCTCAACTACATCCAGGAGGATATGAGGAGATCGGATATCCTCGGGCGGGTACTCACCTGGCTCGATACGGCAGGCGGACTGTCGATCGACGGCGGGCGCAACCTCGTCACCGAGGAGACTCCGGATGTACCCGATCAGCTTTCTCTCTCGCAGAACTATCCGAACCCGTTCAACCCTGTTACGAGGATACAGTTCGGTATCCCCACAGGGTATGACGGTCCGGTCCAACTGCGCGTTTACAACGTCAAGGGACAGCTGGTCAAGACTCTCTTTGAAGGCACCAGGAAAGCCGGCTTCCACGAATTCCAGTGGAACGGGCTCAACGACAGGGGAGGATCTGTGAGTTCCGGCATCTATTTCTGCCGGTTCGTCGCAGGTGATATCAACCTGACAAAGAAGATGGTGCTTCTCAGGTAGAAGTCTGGTCGGTCTGCTTCGCCGACAGGGGCCGGGTCTCGACCCGGCCCCTTTTTCTAACCCGCAGTAATATAACCAGATAGTAAAAATTTACATAAATATTGCCTGGATGCTTGACCTGAGAACCATTATCTATTAGTATTAGTAATCATTACTACTAATAAGCGAGGCTGATATGGAATCCGGGCCAAGAATGACAAAACAGCGGCAGGTGATCCTCGAGGAGCTGAGGATGATGCATAACCATCCGACAGCCGACGAGCTGTACGAACGGGTTCGCATCAGGATGCCGAAGATAAGTCTCGGAACGGTCTACAGAAACCTTGAGAAACTGGCCTCTTCAGGTATCATCAGGAGGCTCGCCAATACCGGATCCCAGATGCGGTTCGACGGGGATCTCCACGGCCATCAGCACATCAGATGTATATCATGCGGTCTTATAGTCGATATAGATGCAGCGCAGGAACCGACTGACTGCGACCGCGAATTGATCGCCGGTTCAGGATTCACCCTGGTCGAGAGGCGGGTAGAGTATGTCGGCATCTGCCCCGAATGCGACGGCGAGAAGGGGAAGATGTGAACAGGCCGAAGCTGAAGAAGGCGCTCGATAACCTGTATGACAGGTACAACTGGAAGAGATATGTCGATCCGGACCCTCTCGTATTTCTCTACGACTATCCGGATGTACGAGACAGGGAAATAGCCGGACTCATATCATCGTCTCTTGCTTTCGGGGGAGTCAGGCAGATCATGGCGAGCGTCGAGAAGGTCCTTTCGCCAATGGGTATTTCGCCACGCGATTTTGTGACCGGCACCTCGGCGAAGAAGATGGAGAAGATCTACGACGGATTCAAACACAGGTGGGCGACAAGTGAGGACCTCGTCCAGATGCTCACCGGCATGAGATCGATGATAAAGAAGTACGGTTCACTCGAGAAAGGGTTCATGGAAGGGATGAATGACAGTGACGAGGATGTTATCCCGGCGATGACGAGGTTCACCTCGGAGATCGTCTGTTTCGACAGCGGCACAGGCGTCTGTCTGATACCCGACCCATGCCGCAAAAGCGCCTGTAAGAGGCTCAATCTCTTTTTGCGGTGGATGGTCCGCAAAGACCGTGTGGACCCGGGAGGCTGGAAGGGGATATCCCCATCGAAGCTCCTGATCCCGCTCGACACCCATATGTACAGGTTCGCTTCGCTGCTCGGCATGACGGAACGGAAACAGGCGAATCTCGCGACAGCGAGGGAGATAACCGCTGAATTCGCGGCGCTCTCTCCCGAAGATCCGGCAAAGTACGATTTCGCGCTGACGAGGCTCGGTATCAGGCGCGACGACGACCGCGGCGAATTGATGTCGAAACTCGGCATCAGAGGCGCGATCAGATAATCGGAGTCATCATGGTAGAGTTTTTTCAGGAGATCCTGCTTCAGACCTGGGAGACGTTGAGGGAGATGTCGCCATTTCTCCTCTTCGGATTCCTCATAGCGGGGATCCTTTACGTATTCATAAAACCCGAATTGATCGAGAGGCATCTCGGAGGCAGGGGTGTGTCCCAGGTAGTGAAGGCTTCCCTGCTCGGGGTTCCACTGCCGCTCTGCTCGTGCGGCGTGATCCCTGTGGCCGCTTCACTGAGACAGCATGGAGCGGGGAAAGGGGCGACTACATCCTTTCTTATCTCGACTCCGCAGACAGGCGTCGACAGTATCATGGTGACCCTGAGCCTTCTCGGGCCGGTGTTTGCCATATTCAGGCCGCTGTTTGCTTTCATCAGCGGGGTGTTCGGCGGCGTGGTCGTAAGCGCACTCGACAAGGAAGGCGAGAGCGGAGATGAGCCGGGGCGCCACGTCTGCACCGACTGCGACACCGATGGCGGACACCGCAGCGAGGGAGCGGCAGGCGCACTGAGATACGGGTTTCATACGCTCCCGAGAGATATTAACAAGGCTCTTATTATCGGCATAATACTCGCCGGCTTGATCGGCGCGCTCGTACCTGACGACTTTTTCGCTTCGGTCCTTGGTGGAGGCATCATCGCGATGCTCGTCATGATGGCCGTCGGGATCCCTATATATGTCTGCGCAACGGCATCTGTGCCGATCGCCGCCGTCCTTATTGCCAAGGGCGTCTCGCCCGGCGCGGCGCTTGTCTTTCTCATGACGGGCCCCGCGACTAACGCAGCTACGATACTGACCATTTCGAAGGTGATGGGAAAACGGACCGCGGCGATCTACCTCGCTGTCGTGGCAGTCAGCGCTATCGCCGGAGGGCTGCTGCTCGACGCGATTTACCAGGCTGGTTCGTTCCAGGGCGCGGTTGAGCATGCGTGGATGCTTCCGGGATGGCTGAAGAGTGTCAGCGCGGTCCTGGTCGCTGCCGTAATCTTCCTCTCTTTCTTCCGCATTCCGAAGAAGCAGCAGGAGATCGAAGCCGGAGAGAACAATGGTATGAAATTGAAAATAGAGGGAATGACCTGCGAGCACTGCGTCAACAGCGTGACGAGGGCCCTGCGGGAGAGCCGGGGCGTTGAATCGGCCCTGGTCGATCTGAAGAAGGGAGAAGCAGTCGTGAAGGGTGGGGATATCGACATATCCCTGCTCAAAGAGGCGGTAGAGGGCCTCGGATATAGAGTGACCGGATCGGATGATTCCGGGACTTGATAGATTGACCAAAGAGGGGTACACTGATTAACCCGATTCCTGAGGAGGAAACAGAATGTCATTGAAGGGCACAAAGACTGAGAAGAATATTCTCGCGGCATTTACCGGTGAGTCACAGGCTCGCAACCGATACACCTATTTCGCCAGCAAGGCGAAGAAGGAAGGCTTCGTACAGATCTCCGAGATATTTACGGAGACTGCGAACCAGGAGAAGGAACACGCCAAGAGACTGTTCAAGCTTCTCGAGGGTGGAGAAGTCGAGATAACAGGTACCTTCCCCGCGGGTGTCATAGGCACGACGCAGGAGAACCTGATGGAAGCGGCCGGCGGAGAGAACTACGAGTGGACACAGATGTATCCCAGGTTCGCTGAGATCGCACGCGAAGAGGGCTTCAACGAGATAGCGACGATCTTCGAGTCGATCGCCAACGCTGAGAAGCAGCACGAGAAAAGATACAACGACCTGAGAGCCAATATCGAGAACGGCTCGGTCTTCAAGAAGGACAAGCCGGTCGTATGGCGCTGCCGCAACTGCGGGTACACACATACCGGCGAAGAAGCTCCCGACATGTGCCCTGCGTGCTCGCATCCGAAGGCGCATTTCGAGGTCCTGGCGGAGAACTGGTAAACGACAGATAAATTACTGGATCGATTTGATCAACGTGAAAGGAGCCGGAAATGGCCAAGAGACTGGAAGTCTACAAATGCGACATGTGCGGTAACATCGTAGAGGTTCTCACTGGCGGAGCGGGCAAGCTTGTCTGCTGCGGACAGGAGATGAAAGTATTCGAAGAGAAGACAGCTGATTCCTCGACCGAGAAGCATGTACCTGTCATCGAGAAGATCGACGGCGGATACAAGGTCGTCGTAGGCAGCACGCTCCATCCGATGGAAGATAAGCATTTCATCGAGTGGATCCAGCTCGTCTCGGGCGATGCCTCGATCAGGACCTTCCTGAAGCCGGGCGACGCCCCCGAAGCGGTCTTCATGTGTGATTTCAAAGATGTCTCGGCCCGCGAGTTCTGCAACGTCCACGGGCTGTGGAAAGAGGAGTAGAAAAAGATGATCCCCGACAAGATCACAAAGGCCTTCAATGAGCAGATCATGCACGAGTACTTCTCGGCGTATCTCTATCTCTCGATGGCCGCATGGCTGGAGACAGAGGGCCTCGAAGGTATGGGCCGCTGGATGCGCGTACAGGCTCTGGAAGAGATGAGCCACGCGATGAAGTTCTTCGATCACATCCTCGAGAGAGGCGGAGAGCCCGAGCTGCTCGCAATCAAGAAGCCACAGGCCAAATGGGACTCAGCTCTGGTTGCGTTTGAGAACGCGCTCGCTCACGAGCAGTTCATCAGCGGCAAGATAAACGACCTGATGACTCTCTCGATCGTCGAGAACGACCACGCTTCGAAGACTATGCTGCAGTATTTCGTCGACGAACAGGTCGAGGAAGAGGACAACGCCTCGAAGAACGTCTACAATCTCAGGATGGTAGGCGACAAGGGGCAGGGGCTCCTCATGCTCGATCGTGAATTCGGATCGAGGGTCTTCAAGCTTCCGCTTACCCCCGTACTCGGTACTGGCGCGGCGGAGTAACGACTAGACGGAATGTCAGGGGGAGGCAATGATCTCCCCCGCGTTCCGGCAGTTCATGTTTCAAGGAAGGAACCTGACGATGAAGGCATGCAGAGCTGTGCAGATCTCCAAAAATGTCTACTGGGTCGGAGCGATCGACTGGGACATAAGGAACTTTCACGGCTATTCGACAGATCGAGGTACGACATACAATGCCTACCTGATAATGGCAGAGAAGGTTACCCTCGTGGATGCCGTCAAGGTGAACTTCCGCGATGAGCTGCTCGCCAGGATCAGCTCAGTCATAGACCCGGAGAAGATCGACTATATCATCTCCAATCACGCCGAGATGGACCACTCCGGATGCCTGCCTGATATTATCGATATCGTCAAGCCGGAGAAGGTATTCGCTTCCGTCAAGGGCGTCGAGGCTCTCGACCTGCATTACGGGCTGAAGAACATAACTCCCGTCGAGGACGAGGGTGAGATAGACCTGGGGAACATGAAGATCACCTGTCTCGAGACAAGACTCCTTCACTGGCCCGACAGCATGGTCTCATATCTCGCCGAGGACAAGATCCTCTTCTCTCAGGACGGGTTCGGTATGCACCTCGCATCTAACGAGCGCTTCGACGATGAGCTCGACGATTACGTGCTCTACTACGAGGCGGCTAAGTATTACGCCAACATTCTTCTTCTCTATTCCCACATCGCGGCGAAGGTCATAAAACGAATAGAAGACAGCGGCATGGAGATCGAGACGCTGGCTCCGGATCACGGTCCTGTATGGCGGACGAAGATCCCCTGGATAATCGATCTTTACAAGAAGTGGTCGTCCAGGGACCTGAAGAGAAAAGCGATCATAGTTTTCGATTCGATGTGGGACAGCACCCGCATGATGGCGCGTGCGATCGAGGACGGACTGACAGAGGGTGGTGTGCACGTGAAGGTGCTCAACGCGACATCGACCAGCCGCGCGGAGGTCGTCACCGAATTGATCGACGCAGCCGCGCTGATCGTCGGATCGCCGACATTGAACAATCACATCTTCCCTACGGTTGCCGATATCCTTACCTACATCAAGGGACTCAAGCCGAAGGGACTCGTCGGCGCCGCGTTCGGCTCGTACGGATGGAGCGGTGAGTCAGTCCGGGTGCTCAACGCCTGGCTCGAGGACATGAATGTGGATCTGGTCGGGGAAGGGGTACGTGTCCAGTATGTCCCCAAAGCCGATGACCTCGAAAAATGCAGGCAGCTTGGACTCGATGTAGCGAAGAGGATAGAGAATCTTCCCAATCCGCTGGTCGTCACCAAGGTCTGCACCTGACAGAAAGCCAGGATATTCGCTAAAAGATTGCGTGGCCCCGGTTTATAAAGCCGGGGCCATTTCTTTTTAGCCATTGACAGGGGACCGCCAGATTACTATACTGGTATACAAGTACCGCAATACTCAAATAAGGAGATGACGTGCAGGGTTCCCTCAGAATATCAGAAGCAGCTTCGCTGGCCCTTCATACGATGGTCTACCTGGCCGGTGACCCTCAGAAGCACCAGTCTGCCGGAGCGATCGCGGGCGTGATATGTGTATCCGAGGCTCATCTTGCCAAGGTGCTCCAGCGTCTCGCGAAAGCCGGACTGCTCGTCTCTGTCAGGGGGCCGAAGGGCGGATTCAGGCTGGCGCGCAAAACGGATGAGATAACTCTGCTGGATGTTTTTGAGGCGATAGACGGGCCGTTCAATCCGGGTGAGTGTCTTATGCATGACCGTACATGCGGCCAGGTCGGATGCCTGTTCGGTGACCTGCTGGGTGATGTCAACCGGCAGGTAAGGAGCTATCTCGGGGGCAGAAACCTCGAGGATGTAAAATGGGTCTATGATTCTTTGGGCGACAGGAAGGAACATTACAATGAAGCGTAAGATAATCACCATCGATGACGAGAAGTGCAATGGCTGCGGAGCCTGCATACCCGATTGCGCGGAGGGCGCGCTGCAGATGATCGACGGCAAGGCGAGGCTGATAAGCGACCTCTTCTGCGACGGGCTGGGAGCCTGCATCGGGAGCTGTCCCGAAGGCGCGATCTCAATCGAGGAGAGGGAAGCGGAGCCTTACGACGAGACAAAGGTCATGGCCCATATCGCGAAGCAGGGTGCGAACACGATCAAGGCGCATCTCGCTCATATGCAGGACCACGGCGAGGATGAGTTCCTTCGCGAGGGGATAGCGTATCTCGTCGAGAACGACATCGAGGTCCCCGCTGAATTTCTCCAGTCAAAATGTGCATGTGGTGAACTTGGCGATGCCCCCGGCGGGAAAGAGGCGATAGCACAACTCGTCAAGGAAGAGGAAAAGTGCAAGGAGCCTGTTATCGACAGGGGCCCTGAGCCTGCCGGACACGGACATTCTCACGGAGGCGGATGTCCCGGTTCCAGGCTTATGAACTTCGATGGGGCGGCACCCCCATGCGAAGAAGAAACCGTTACGGCCGGTCCGATGCCTTCGAGGCTCAGGCAGTGGCCGGTACAGTTGATGCTCATTCCGCCGCATGCGCCCTTCCTTAACGGGGCCGACCTGCTCTTTGCCGCGGATTGCGTGCCGTTCGCCTATCCGGATTTTCACGAGAAGCTCCTGAAGGGCCGTGTATGTATCGTCGGATGCCCCAAGCTCGATGACGCGCAGCACTACCTCGAGAAGATGACTGAGATCTTCAAACTCAATGATGTCAAGTCAATCATGATTGCTTACATGGAGGTCCCATGCTGTGGCGGTATGATCAGGATAGTCGAAGAGGCACTGAAGGCCTCGGGGAAGAATATCCCGGTCGCGAAGCAGAAGATCGGCATCAAGGGTGACGAGCTCTAGGCCGGCTTCAGGTCGTCCAGCCAGGTTGCGTCCGGATCGAATTTTCTCTTGAAGAACAATCCGTCTTTATTCGGGTTGTGCGCCTGGTGGAACCTGAAATAGAAGTATTCATCGTCCATACCCGATATGGCTATCTTGCCTTCCTTGTGTGACATCACATAACGGTATCTCTTGCTGTATCCGTCGAGCATCGACCTTGATTTTTCTACTATCTCAAAACCTCTTGCCAGAGGTACCTGGAAAAGTTTTTTCACCCTCTTGACAGGGCGGCACTGGAAAATGTAATAGGGGATCACGCCCATTCCAGTCAGAGCCTTCTGCAGAGCGGCCATAGTCTTCGGATCATCGTTGACGCCATTCATCAATACGGTCTGATTGTTGGTGACCACTCCCGCTCGATGGAGCAGATTGATGGCCTTGCGCGAGGCGGGCGTGATCTCTCTCGGGTGGTTGAATTGCGTGCTGACGAAAATACGCTTTTTCTTCGCCGAGGTCGCCTTGAGGAGCTCGTAGAGTTCCCTGTCTTCCGTTATCCTGCGAGGCATGGTGACCGGGGTCTTGGTGCCAAGACGGATGAAATCAAGATGATCGATATCAGCGAGTTTTTCGATGAACTTTCTGACCATCCTCGTGGGCATGGAAAGAGGGTCGCCTCCGCTGAGAAGGACATTGTTGATCTCAGGATGTTTCTTGATGTACTTCACGGCATCGGGGAGCCTGCCGACGGTCTCCTCCGTTGGAAGGCCGACGAGCCTCTTCCTGAAACAGTACCTGCAGAAGGTCGTGCACTTGTTGGTCGTCAGGATCAGGGCGGTCTTCGTGTACTTGTGCTGAAGGCCGGGCAGTTTCGTATTCTGTTGTTCTCCGCTCTGGTCGTATATCCCGGCGCGGTCCAGCTCACCTTCCGAAGGTATCGTCATCTTTCTCAGAGGATCATCCGGGTCGTTCCAGTCGATAAGCGAAGCGTAATACCTCGTGATGCTCATCGGATGCCTGTCGATGACCTTCCGCAGTTTCTTTTTCTCAGAACTGGACATATCGATGAGTTCGGCCAGATCTTCCAGTGATGTGATATTATTCTTGAATTCGGTTTCCCATGACACGGCTACCACCTCCCACAATGAATGCATATTGGGCAAAGATTAATTCTGACCGGCCTGGCAGATTTTTAATTGGATAAAAGTGCCGAAGCAAACCAGCAGACAACAAACTGTATCGCATGTTTCGTACAGCGTATACCGAAAGATAACAGATATGGCTCACGAATACTATTGTTATCGGGGATTATCGAGGGCTAGTACGGAATCCATCACCGCGATGAACTTCTGCGGCCCGTGATATCCCACAACTTGTTTGATCCTATTGCCTTCGCCGTTGAGGAAGAGGATGTTGGGGATGCCTATTCCGCCGTATTTTCTCGCGTTTCCGCCATATTTTTCGGCCGTCTCGCGCTGTTTGTCGACATCCACACGTACAGGGATGAATGATGCAGATTTCTTTACGACAGAAGGATCAGAGAAAGTCGAATCCTCCATGGCACGGCATGGCGGGCACCATACGGCGGTGAAATCGACCATGACTATATCGTTTCCTGATTTTGCCTTCGAGAGAGCGGTGGGCAGGTCGCTGCTCCATGGAATCATCGATTTCCCAGTCTGATCCTTTTCGCCGCACCCGGACAGAAGGATGGCAACTGCCAGGAGAACAGACCCTGCAAAGGCGATTCGCATAGTTGCTTTTCTTCTCACGATCTCTCCTTGAATATGACGGGGATATGATAACCGTATCGAGCATAAAAAGAAAGGAGCCACGCCCCCATGGGGGACACGGCTCCTCCGGCCCGGATCTTCGCAGGAGTGATTAACTCGAAGTTTCCGTCCTCACATGTACCTTGGAGTCCCTTGAAATCGAGAACCCCTCAGAATCCGTTTCGAGCAGTCCGTTCTGGTCAGTTATCATGACATGTCCGTCGACTACCACATCGATGTTACTTGTCTTGATTCCCTCCTCACCGACCAGGAAATATGAGGGCTTACCTGTGGCGATGTCGGTAAATTCCCTCAGGACATAATTGCCGTCACCCGAGCAGAACCTGACGGGCTCTTTTTCAGGCCTCTCGGTAGCCGCAGCCAGCTGCGGCTCCTCGTCAAAAGGCATTGTGTACGGCGTGTAGACCAGCTCGATCCCCTCCGGCACGGATTCCGTTACTCCAGAAGGACTTAAAGATACATTCTGCATGAGGATATCGAATTTTTCGTCGATATCTGCAGTTTCCAACGCCTGGCGATAGTAGCTGACGAATTCAATCAGCTCCTCTAGCGTTTCCCTGCACATCTCGCATGCCTCCAGATGGGACCTCAGGTCCCCTTCACCGGGCTGAAACAGATCCGCCATAGTTGCCGCCGGATCTTTTCCAGGAGCGCCTATCGCTCCGGCCCCTCCAAGTGCTCTAATGGCAAGTGCTTCCAACCTTCCCCTAGGGACACACCCTCCGGGCGTAGTATTTTTACGCACTTGTTTCACCCCTCTACTGGAGACAATTCAGATATCTGCACGAATTTTTTTCAAAAAAGTATCCCAGAGCGCCTTCCAGAGGTTCTGGAAACTGCCCATATGTTTCTTCCTGTAGGTCTCGACGTCGCATCCCCTGATGTGCCTGCCAAGCGCTTCGTGATGTCGGGGCTTCTTTCCATGGACTATGCTCTCCTCGAGCATATCCCACCCGGCCCTCTCATACTCATCCCGGAATTCCACGGAGCCGCCTTTTCTCCAGCCGTAAGTCGCGATCGTTTCTTCCAGGGCCTCTCTGGCCAGCAGTAGCATCTCCTTCTGCAGGTACTCCTGCATCGGGTCGATCCCTGTGCTTTCTTTCCCCGGCTGGATAAAGCGTGTGCTTACCATCTCGAATACGGCATTCCGCAGGATGGAGATATGAAGACAGCTGCCGTACTTGTCCATTCCAAGGAGCCAGTCGAATATAAGGCCGACGACCCGTCCCGGTTTCTCCGAGCCCCTCAGAAGTGGCGCGCATCCGGCGACGATCTCTTCTTCGGTCGCCTGCCGCCAGGTTGATTTTTCGAGGGCCTCGAGATCGGTTACAGTGTTGATGTTTCGCCTGTATCTCGGATCAGCCTTGATATGCCGCGTGACAGCGGTGTGAACAAAATTAAGCAGCTTCTTTTCTGCCTTGGATATCTCGTCCAGTTTCTGCCTGAGATTGACACTGGTTATGCCCCTGAGGTAATAAAACAGGTCCTTCTTCGTCTTTTCTTCTGCGGAGAAGAATCTCAGGATGAGATCTGTGAGTTCCAGGAAGTTGTTCTCGTTCCTTTTCGAGAAGGGGATCTCGGCAGCAGAATGTGCTATCTCTTCGAACTCATACGATATCGTACTGAGGAAGAAATGGGAGGACGATCTTGACTTTGTCTTGAGTTCGGCGACTGCCAACGTGAAGAGGTTGAGGTAGATCGTCTTGATGTCCTCGCGGACAGACAACTCGGCCATATCAATCGCCGCGTTCGAGAGCTGTGAGCCCCGGAGCGGTCCGAACACGTTACGGATATTCTCCGCCACCTCGAAGAGACGGTCGAGGTCTACTCTCTCGAATATGGGAGGTTCGTTCATCTGTCATCTCCCGCCACATGTTTCAGATACGACTTGTTTACTGTCGGCTCGCTCACCCAGGACGTTCCGTTCCAGTACCTTACCCCGTTGAGCAGCTCCGCCTTTTCCGTTTCAGCGGAATCCATGACTACCAGGCTGTCAAGATAGCCATTGCTGTTCCTGATCTTATTGAAGATCTTTACGTTGGAAACGATCATGCCTTCTTCGATCGTGAAGATAGCTTCCTCAGCTCTGCTTTTTACCTTGATCCTCAATTTTTCATCGTTTTCGAAGATCTTGGCGTGAAGGCTCCAAACCCGTGAGATGTATTTGACAAATCGATGATAGGAGGGAAGTCTCACATAGTATTTTGCTATATCCTGTCCCCTTCCATTGATCCCGTAACAGGCTCCCTCAGGCGATGATCCATCGATGTGGTCAGGATCGAGCACGACGATCACAGGTGATTCCAGGGCAACATTGTATCCAGTAAGAATCAGTTCGGATTTTCCGTCACCATCGATGTCTCTGGTGGCCATCTCTTCCAGGAACCCCTTATGGAAAAAAGTCTCATACGAACCGTTATCAAGCGAGAGCCTTATCAGGGAGGCGGGGGGCTCTGTTTTATGATGGGTGCAGATAAAGAACTGCCCGGGCCCTGTTTCCTCGGAGAAAGGGGAAGAGGTTTTGATCATCTGCAGGTTGACATTATGGGCAAATCTGTCGAGTTCCGAACCGAGGATCGCTTCCTCGTCATAGACATGCCTTCGCATGAGATGCCCTTTCTTGTCGAACAGCAGGACAAACAGTTTGTTGCGGTCGGGGTCTCCTGTAGCGGTGATCCACGAATTATAGGCGGCAACCAGGATCTCATCACCAGCATCGTCGAGATAGTCCCCGAAAAAGAACTGCAGATATACGCTCGAATCCGAAATATCGAAACCGATGTCGTATCTGGCGATCACGATCCCCAGGGCGTTCCTCATTCTCAGCGTGGTCTCTTCATGGGTGATACGCGTTATGGTGCTGTCGACTTTCTGGCCACTGTGCTGAAGGTACGACCTGTTCATCGTGGGTTCGGAAACCCAATCTTTTCCGGTCCAGTATCGAACGCCCCTTTTGAGTTTTATTTCATCTTTTGTTTTGCCTTTGTAACTGATTGTGGAAATGCTGTCCGGCCTGTTATTAGCTCTGCTGTGGCTCATGCACACTTTGACATTAGACAGTCTCATTCCTTCTGTGAAGGTATATTCAACGTCTTCGGCTCGGCTTTTTACAGACAGGGTCAGGTTATCGGCTGTGTTCAGGATCGATACACCGAGTACGTACATCGGGCCGGGATATCTTTTGGCCCGTCGAAACTCCGGGAACTTTATATAGAACTTCGCGATATCGGCATTCATCCCGTAGACATTGTAACCGTGTCCCGAAGGGGACGATCCTTCCATGTGCGCGGGATCGAGCACCGCGATGACAGAAGCGTCCAGGGATAGATTGAATCCGCCAAGGAGGATCTCTCTTTTTCCGTCCCCGTCAAAATCCCCGGCTACCATCTCTGTAAGATACCCATAATGAAAAAAGACCTCAAATTCACCGGTATTGACATCAGCTTTTATGACGGAGGTTGGAGTGTAAGTCGAGTAGTTCGTGCACACGGCGACAATGCCCTTTCCGAGCTCGTCCAGGAAAACAGCGTTCGAGGGGAGCATTGTCATAACTTTTTCATACGCCCAGGCATCCATCTCTCCGCCCATCACTTCTTCCTGGTTATACGTGTGGTCGTGCAGTAATCGTCCTTTATCAGTGAAGACGAGAAAGTGGAGTCGTTCGAACTTGGTTTTTATCAGACGTTCCTGCCGTGATTCTGAAGCGATGATCAGGATCTCTTTGCCGGGGTGGTCGCTCAGGTCATGAAAATAAGTCCGGGAGTGTTGATTTGAAAAACCCATGCGGAATCCAGCATCGTATTCCATTAGCAGCCGACCGTACCTGTTTTTCATAAGCGCTTTTCCGCCCAGCATTTCAACAGAATCAACCTTCCTGTCGAGATATGGCGGCAGGATAAAGAGTGTCAGCAATGCCAGCAGTGGAAGAATGAAGCTTGCGGCGAGGTGTTTTCGCCACATGAAAAGCCGCTGAAGCAGTGGTTTGCCAGTCGGAGTCCTGCTTGTTGCTGTCACACCAGAATCGCGAAATATGCCGGCGACGTCAGGGGCGGCAACGAAATCGAGTTTCCTCGAAGGATATTCTCCGGAGAGTATAGCGAGTTCCTTTTCCGCCGTTTCATAATTACCGGCGGGAAGTACAAGTCTCGAGAACCTCGAGAAGAATACCGCCCTGACCTTGTCTGCGATGTGCGAATCCTCTACAGCCAGAACCTTTCCGTTTTCATCCACCTTGCCGGTGAAAGATGTGCCGGTGTTGAACTTCGATCTCTGCCTGTAAAGGTCGAGGCTGCTGAGAACGGATATGAGCAGCGCCGCGATAGCAAGCCCCGCGGATCCTCCGGAAAGCCTCTGGATAGCCGAAGTGGGGAAAGAGGCGATTTCGGGGAGGGATATCCTGTATTCCCTCGGCACCCGGACTATACCTTTCATCTCCATCACGGCGGCCACATATTTCTCAGCGACAGCGATTGCGGTGCGGATCTGGGTCTCGAAGGTGCTGTTCGGCTCGGCCGATATGTGATCGAAGGTGACTACCGGATCGTGTTTTTTCCTGATGCTCCACTCACCGGTGATCCTGATCTCGACGCGTGCCTTGACTACGCGGCCGGTGCTGAACGGTGTCTTTCCTGTATTGTAGATCGAGACAAGGGGAAGGCCCACTGTGCCCCAGGCACTTTCCCTGAAGAATCCGCCCGTGCCGGTCTCGCTCTTTCCGGTGATATCCGCCATCGGCCCGGTTCCGGGGCTGTCACCTTTGAGAATGGCCGAGATCGCTTCTATCTCATTCCGTATCTTCGACAGGCCTTCCTCGACTCCGGCGGGGATGTAATCGCCGGTCGCTATCGCAATGTCTCCGGCCACATCGTTCAGCCTCTGAAGTCCCTCGAATCCGAATGATATGTATGCCCCCGAGATCAGGGTATCCATGATTATCGGAGTGAAGCGGGCCAGCTGAGGTGCGTAGAAGGACGGATTTGCGGTCTTGAGCTGTGAGAGAAGTATGGAAGCGGGCTCAGCTAGAGAAAGGCCTTCTTTTTTGCCTCTGAGTTTCAGGTAGAGGTGCTGAAGAAGGTCGTCGATTTCCCTGATCGACAGGTCCAAGTCTTTGGTCAATTGTGCCCCGCCTGGTCAAATCTTCCGCGGTACCCCCTCCGCGGCGGTCTGATTCCTCGAACTGATTAAGTCTAAACGAAAAAGGGGTTTGAATCAAGGCTTCCAAAAAAACGTCAGTGATACTTGACAATCAACGATACGCATAGTATTGTTACTATAGTTATAGTAGGTGGTTGTTGCCGACAGGAGAGGGTCAATGGCGGAACAGGATAAACTGACTCCCGTAGAATGGGAATTGATGGAAGCGGTATGGTCCCTGGGTGGCTCGCCATCCGTGCGGGAAGTCCTTGAATATGCCTTTCCGAACGGAGAGAAGGCATACACGACGGTTCAGACAGTCATGAACATCCTCGAAAGGAAGGGATTTCTCGGGAGGAAGAAGACAGGGATGGTCAACTTCTACACACCGGTCCGTTCGAGAGATGAGATGGAACGCGAAGAGATGTCTTCTATAGTCTCGAGGATATTCGGAGGATCGAAACCGGCTCTGGCAAGCTCGCTTCTTTCGCTCGAGGGGCTGGAGCTCGAGGAAATCGAACAGATAAAGGAAATACTCTCCAGGCGTGAGAAGGAGCTGAAGGAGGATTCAAAATGATCCAGATCTTCAACAGCGCCGCTGCACAGTGGGGGGAGTTCTTTCTCCTCGCTGTCATACAGAACACGATCTTTCTCGGTCTCGTCTTCGCGGCTCTCCATATCCTTCGAAACGCGCCTGCCCGGGTGAGATACCTCGTGGCGCTGGCCGGTCTCGTCAAGCTCGTACTGCCGCCCTTCCTTCGGATCCCCTCACTTCCGGCGATCTCTGAGAAGGCGATGGATGGATATGGTCACCTGATCCCGTTCATAAGCGGTTCGGGCGGAGGATCCTCCACGTTGACTTCCGCTGCGGCGGGGGAGACCCTGACCCCGGCGGCGATGCTTCTGGGGATCTGGTCGCTCATCCTGGTCGCAGGACTGGTGGTCTCGGTGGCGGCATCCGCCAGGCTTGCGCTGAAACTGCGGCAGGCACGACCGGTAAATGTTAAATATATCCCCGCGATCCCGGGCATTGAGGATGTCCGTGTCCTCAGGTCCGGCAACATAGCGATGCCGATCACTGTGGCGTTCCTGCCCGGCCGGATATATGTCCCGGCGGCATGGGATGGCTGGACATCGAGCTGTCGCAGGATGCTGCTGCTGCACGAGATGGCCCATCTGAACAGGCACGACGGGATCGTGGTCATTATGCAGATATTCGCGAGAGCGATCTATTTTTTCCATCCGCTTGTCGCTGTTCTCGACCGCAGGCTCTCCGAGTACAGGGAGATGGCCTGCGACGACGCGACAGTCGGACGGGACCGAGACTCCGGTGTGGAGTATTCCAGGTACCTGGTCGAAATCGCTGAAACGGTCGTACGGTGTCCAGCCGTATGCGGTTCGGCGTCCGCCCTGATCAGGCGGAAAAATGAACTGCTCAGAAGAGTAAGTTATCAGCTCGAGGAGGGCAGAATGCGTTCTATATCAAGGACCAGAGTGATGGTACTGATGGCGGCGATCGTGCTGCTGGCAGTATCCCTTTCGTGGTACCGCGGAGAGGCCTCTGCGGGAAGTGATGTTCCGCTGCTGCCTGCGCAGCCGGCGGCGCCGGTACATCCGGCTCCCCCTTCGCAGGAGAGCACAGGCAGCATCAGGTCGATCAATGTCCTGCTCAGGAGTGACGGGGCGATGATCGATGACGAGAAAGTCAGTATGGACGAACTTGTCACCGCTCTCGAGGTCTATAGCGGAGAGGCGCCTGAAAACGTCGTGGTAAAACTTGTCTGTGCCGATGATGTGCCGATGAGCGATGTCAGGATTTTCCAGGAGACCTTGATGAAGCTTGGCATATCGAAGATCAGCTACATCAACAGCGATGGGGAAGGTCTGCCGCTGCAGCTTCCGCCGCAGAATGCCATCGACAGGCTGGCGGAGATGCCGGCTCAAATGATCATCGATATCTTCCTTTTCGAGAATGGTGACGCAAACGTCGGATTCAGAAAAGTGGAGCCCGATGAACTGAAGAGTGTTCTCGAGGATGAACTCGAAAAGCAGCCGCTGGCCATAGTTGTTCTTCAAAATGACGCGAATACAAGCTACGGTCACTTTGCCCAGGTTCTCAAAGTGGCGAAGAACTGCGGTGCGGAACGGATTGTCGTGAAGTTCAGCGACGACAAGTAATTAAAAAGGGGCTTCCGGATGATCCGGAAGCCCCATGCATTCCCTGCTAGTACTTGAATGACTTGTCGGGATACTTCGGCGGGACAGTCGGCAACATCAGGGTAAATGTCGAGGGATGCCTCAAGTGGGTGCGCGGTGAGGAGGTCCTGCTGTTTCTCGAGCCTTACGAAAACGGCGTCTGGCAGGTGTCCGGTCTTTCGCAGGGGAAGTATCTGATCGAGCGCGATCCGGAGACGGGGGAAAAGCTGGTGAGCCGGACAGCTCTCGAGGGAGTGGAGCTTCTTGAGTCAGACGGCAGCCGGACGGAAAATGACGGCCGTCTTGAAAAGGTCCGTCTCGATCAGTTTATCTCAGAGGTGCTCGAGGCCGAATGATCCGTCAACACCGGATCTGATCCACCGGGTTCCCCGCGCAAATGGCCCAGCCACGGGTGTACTTTACACTCTTATCCCCGGTATGATATTGTCCGGAGGCAAGCGGACGAATAGCAACTCATTGTCTATAAGCATATTAGTGCCGTGGAATCGTCTTCTTGACGGGCTCCCGCGAAAGGAACATGTAGATGATCATGAATTCCAGCAACAGGGATAAATGGGATCGTTCAAGGTTTCTGCTTTTCTGCATGGCACTGATAATCGTCGTGAGCACTTCATCTGTCGCAGCGCAGGACCCGGTCATGGATTTTATAATCGCCGCTGACTCGATATACAAAGCGGCAGGCGAGGAGGCGCTGACAGAATATGTCGGGTCGAAATCGATACTGACAGGCGCAGCGGTCCATACCCTCATCGATATCGCGAGAATCGTAGGTGATCAGGGGAGCGCCGCTGATGAAAAAGAGAACATGGAGTTCGCCGAGCTCATCTCCCGGATCTACATGGACAATGGGGGAGATCCTGCTCCTTATGAACTGGTTGCTGTCTACAGGGAGTGGACGCCTGAGCAGCGCAAAGCGAGGGCTGGCGCGAAGACGCTGGAGGATCAGGCGGCAGAGGCCCGCAAGGCGCGCGAGTTCGACACGGCCGCTGAGCATTTCGCGCGTGCCCTCGATATATACAAGGAGATCGGTGACACATATTCAGAGGCAAGAATATATGGCAGCTATGGCGTCCTCTACTGGTACGCCGGGGATTTCGATTCGGTTCTCAGATATTACATGCAGGCTCTCTCAGCTCGACGGGCCATAGACAACGCGATCATGGAGGGTTCTACGCTCAACGGTATCGGCTCAGTCTGGAGCATGCAGGACCAGTTCGATTCCTCAGAGGTATATTATAAAAGAGCTATCGATCTCCGCTCCAGAACGGGAGATCTCAGGGGCCTGGGAACATCCCTAACGTACCTCGGGAATATCTATTATCGCCAAGGTATGTTTCCCGCTGCGAGAAAGTCATACTCGGATGCTGCCGAGATCGTAGCCGTAACAGGAAACAGGGTGCAGCAGATCGATCTGCTGAACAGTGTTGCGAATGTCGACTACTCGTCAGGCCAGCTCAGGAGGTCCAGCGAGTCGTACTTCAAGGCTCTCGAGATCGCACTGGATTTGAGGGAGGACGATCCCGAGGTATCGATCCAGTCTGAGATATCGATACGGATGAACATCTCGACGAACCTGACCGAAGAATACAGGTACAGGGAAGCCCTCAGCCAGTACGAGATCGTAGGCGAGCTTCTGGAGAAGAGTCCCAATCCCCAGAAATACGTGATGTATACGGCAAGCCTTTCACAAGTCTACTCGGAGATGGGCGAATTTGAGAACGCACGCGAATATGCGCTGGTCAGCCTGGAGAATGCGAATGAGATGGGCGCGGCAGAGCTGAAAATGCTGGCCATGAATAACCTGGGAGGACTCTACCTGACGGTGGGCGCATACGATAAGGGGCTTGAGGTCGCTGACTCGATCATCGCGCTGGCGGAGAGAGAGGGAAACATCACAAGGATCATGGCGGCGCACTCTCTCGCAGCCGAGTTCGAAAAGAAGCGGATGAATCTCGACCTGGCCCTTGAGCACACTCAAATAGCCCTGGAGATCGCTGTATCGAACGAGGAGGAAAGAGAGATCCTTCGTAATGAGATCGGAATGGCGAATATTCTAGCGATGCAGGAGAAGAACCTGGAAGCCAGGGATATTTACAGGAAGGTCCTGCCCAGGTCCACAGCCTCCGGATACGACTGGATGGAGGATGCGATATGGCTCGGAATCGGCCATACCTTTGAAGAAGAAGATCCTGACAGCGCAAGATACTTCTACGAAAAGGCACTTTCACTGATTGGGCGGGCCGCTGCCGAGGCTGGAAGCGCCGAGCTCGGCTCGGGGATGCAACTGGGATCGAGGCATGAGTACTATGTCGAAATAACTGAATATTATGCCGGGATGGCCCTCAGTACTGGAGAGGATGAATGGTCTTCGGACGCTTTTCGAACCGCCGAGAAAGCAAAGGCGCGAGGCCTGCTCGATCTCGTCAGCAATACTATAGCCACAGAGCATTCACAAGAAGAAGAGGCCGTACTGGATTCCATATACAGCCTCGATCCGGAAGGGGAGAAATACAGGCAGGACCTGGAGTATCTCGAGCGCAAGTACCGGAACCTGAGAAGCGAGAGGCTCGAGTCCGCCACGGGAGGCCTTGCTCAAACAGGTCCGGTAACGGATCTGAAGGATGTTCAAAAGGAGCTTCCCCGCGGGACAGCTATGTTCTCATATTCGATTGGTCATAATAGATCCTGGCTCTGGGTAATCGACAGGAAGGGTCATGACCTCATAGAGCTCCCCGGCCGCAGTGAATTGAACAGTTCTGTCTCCCGGTTCTCCCAAGCGCTGAAGAGACCTGGCGCCGGTGATGCGGCGGTCATGACATCAGCAAGGGAACTGTATTCGACTCTGGTGGAACCTGCGGAAAGCCGGCTTGAAAAGGCTGACAGGATCATTGTCGTACCGGACGAGATCCTCTTTGAGATCCCGTTTGAGGCTTTGATTTCGGAGGAAGCGGGAGAAGGATCGCAATGGAAAGATCTGGCCTTTCTGTTCAGGGAACATCAGGTATTGTATACACCCTCCGCATCTGTCTACAGGGAATTGAGGCGAGAGAAGCAATCCGGAAAATACTCCCTGGAGCTGTTTGCGGTGGGGGATCCGGATTACTCCTCCATGAGTGAGGCGGGCGGGATAACTCTCAGGCCGCTTCCCGATACGAGGCTCGAGGTCGAGAGCATCGGCGCGAAATTCAAGGATGATGAAAGAATTGTCCTGGTCGGCAGTGAGGCCAGTGAGGCCGCCTTAAAAGGCACGATAAGCAAACAGCCTTCGAGAATATTGCACATCGCCGCTCATGGACTTGTCGATCCGGTGACACCGACTGCGTCGAGTATCGCGCTATATGCAGAACCCGGCGATGGAGAAGATGGATATCTTCACACGCTTGAGATACTGGCTCTTCCGCTTGGGTCCGAGCTCGTGGTTCTCTCTGCATGCGAGACGGCAACCGGCCGGGTCAGCAGGGGCGAAGGTGTCGTCGGCCTGAGCAGGGCTTTTCTGGGGGCGGGAGCCTCAGCCGTCGTGTCGAGTCTGTGGGCCGTCTCAGACGAATCAACGGCCCAGCTGATGACGGCCTTCTACGAGAAGATGAGGGGAAAAAAGCGGCCTGCAGTCAGGGCGATGAACGAGGCAAAGCTCGAGATGCTGGAGAGCGGGGAGTATTCGCATCCTTTCCACTGGGCGTCGTTTATCGTGATAGGTTCGGAAAAGTCGCCGTGGTGAGATTCAGTCCTCTGACTCTGAGGGCCTGATCCTGCCGGCCTTGATCTGGCTCCTGCGGCGCTTGTCCTCCAGCCGCCTGCGTCTGACGCCGGCTGGTATTCTCTTTTTTCTGCGGGGAGGCTTCAGGATCAGCGCGTCCCGAAGCAGTTCGGCAAACCTCTCAGTAGCCGCATCACGGTTCATCTTCTGCGTGCGGTGCTTCTGGGAGACGACACGGAGTATCCCCTCACGGGAGATCCTCGTCGGGAGTTTCTCAAGGATCATCTCACGCTGAGTCTCGCTGAGGCTCGGTGAACCGGCGACATTGAACCAGAGGGTGGCCCGCGTATTGAGCTTGTTCACGTTCTGCCCGCCCGGTCCACTCGACCGCGAAAATGTGAACGAGATCTCGCTATCCGGTATCGACAGATCTGAATTAATCCATATACTCATAACCACGCAAGGGTACATCATGAAGGTACCTGAAGGGAAACCGATTTTTCAGTGAAAGGGGTCCGACGGTGGGTCGCAGTGCCGAAATCGGTCGTTCTCATGCACTGGAACAGATGGAACCGTGATTCTGTCGTGGAGGAACTGGAGCTTAACCGCGAGGCTCTTCCACCGACTGTGATGTTCAGCGAGGCGTTCGAGAAGATGAGCTTCTGAAATCCGCCCAAGAGCCCGTCATCCTGCATCTAAAGTTGACCATTGTTATCGGTTTTATGATACGGATCTCCTTCGATTGTATGTTGTAAAGAGGCAGGAATAGTTCTAGAATCGTTCCAGCTGAAGCATCTGTCGCACTGCATCCTGGAATCCGGAAATACAAGCGGAGGTATAAGTTGAGGTATCCACGAGCCATCACGAGCCTGATATCTTTGCTGGTCCTGTTCGCAATGTTTCTTCCCTCTCAGGCTGAAGAATCAGCCGGAGGCGTTTTCGGGACGCAGAAACCGGAGGACTACGAACGACCCCAGACATGCCGGTCCTGCCACGTGGATATCTACGAGCAGTGGTCCCAGTCGGCGATGGCGATGGCATTCACCCATCACTGGGACGAGATAGAGTATTTCGATCTTGCGGTCAAACATGCCGAGAAAAATCCCGAACTCGCCGGCGTCGTTGACGGATGCAACGGCTGCCACGCTCCGATCGCGTGGGTCTCGGGAGAGGCCAGGCCCCCCAGGCCTGGAAACGGGAGCAAGGCGGACGAGGGCGTATCGTGCGATTTCTGCCATACGATCACCGCGAGGACAGGGGACGAGTCGTTCAACTTCAACTATGAGGTCGATCCGGGCAGAGTGAAGCGGGGAAACCGCGAAGGTGGAAAGAGCCCGCATCATAAAACGGAATATCTTGAATTAACGCGTACAGCTGAATTTTGTGGGATCTGTCATAACGAGAAGGACCCGTATGGTATCTGGGTCAAGTCGACCCAGCTCGAGTGGGCTGAGGGCCCGTATGCCAAAGAGGGGGTCCCCTGCCAGCGGTGCCATATGCCCGGTGCGCAGGGGCGCAGCGCCAACACATCTACCCGGGAATTCCCCGACATCGCACAGCATCTCTTCCACGGCGCTCACGATCCTGGCAAGGTGAAGGGCGCTATCGAGGTGCGGATGAATCCGGATATCCGCGAGGTGGAGCCGGGGGACGCCGTCGTGATCAGCGTACAGCTTTTCAACGGCAAGTGCGGGCACAAGGTCCCCAGCGGATCAGCCGAGGAGAGGCAGCTCTGGCTGCACGTCACGGCGCACTGTCCCGGGGGCAAGGTCTATCATCTTCCCGTCGATCTCAAGGGATTCGAGGGCGAAGGAGAGACGATCACGAGTAACGCTCTCGCCTACCAGGATATGGGAGAGATGCTCGGTGATCCCTCGTTTGCGGGGCTGCCGCGTGACGCGCTCGAGCACGAGGGGGACAGGATATTCTGCCTGCCCTATTTCGACCCGCAGGGACGCAGGACGATTGCCCAGTGGAACACTAAAACGCTCGGGACCGATTACAGGATCGGGCCGAGGGAGACGAAGATAGAGACCTTCACGTGGACGGTTCCGGATGATATCGAGTTCGGCACAGTCGTCGTAAAGGCGGAACTCAATTATCGCAGGCTCGTAAAATCTGTCGCCGAGTATCTCAAGGTGCCGGAGGATGAGACAGAGGCGATACGCGTCAACGACGCCGAGACCCGTTTCGAGGTCGTCGATTACTGACGCGTCATTCCGGGAGTGGACAGATGTCTGTCGAATTCAGGATCGACAAGGACGAAGGAATCGTCTACGGGACCCTGAAGGGGGAAGTGACCTATACCGAGGTGCTGTCCGCCATTACAGGGATGGTCGAGGGTGAGGACTACAACCCCGGGCTCAATGGCATCACCGATCTCAGGGAAATGAAATGGGAGTCCGACCAGGGCGATCTGCGGAAACTCGTGCAGTTTCTCATTAAACACAGGAAGCAGATCGGCAGGTCCAGGTCCGCGGTCGTCGTCTCGAGTGACAGGACATACGGGATGGCGAGAATGTTTGAGGTCTTTTCCTCAGAGTTATCTATCAGGGTCCGTGTTTTTCGTGATTACGACGAGGCGAAGAAGTGGGTCCTCAAAAAGAAGACGGAAGAGGGTCAGGGATAATTCGGGATTTTAAACCGGGAGGTAGGTCTTGTCGATCCGATCGGTCAGGTTGAAGTCGTCAGTTCTGATTATTGTCGCGGTGATGATGGCGGCAGTCATGCTTCTGCCGGATGATGCGGGAGCGATCCCCGCGTTCGCGCGCAAATACCGGATGTCGTGCACGACGTGCCACGCACCCGTTCCGAGGCTGAAAGAGTTCGGGGAGGATTTCGCGGGGAACGCCTTCAGGCTGGAGGACCAGGAACCGAAGCGATTCTATCCCGATACTGGCGACGAACTACTGATGCTGCAGAGGGAGCTTCCGGTCGCGGTGAGGTTCGACGGCTATCTTGTCTGGGACCATACAGAAAAATCCAACATGACCGATTTCGAGACGCCGTTCGGGTTGAAGCTTCTTTCCGGTGGAAGCATATCGGAGAACATCGGGTACTATTTCTACTATTACATGTCAGAGATGGGGAAGCTCGCCGGGGTGGAGGACGCCTACCTCCATTTCAACGACCTGTTCGGGGTCGATTTCGATCTTCTGGTCGGGCAGTTCCAGGTCTGTGACCCTCTTTTCAAACGGGAGCTGAAACTCACTCGAACGGATTACTATATCTACATAGTCAGGGTCGGCAACACGGTGACGAATCTCGCCTATGATCGCGGCGTGACATTCACCTTCGGGGCCGATATGGGATTCAATGCGGCCTTCTCGGTGGTAAACGGCAACGGTATCGGGGAAGCGGAAGGCATATACCTCGACAACGACAAGTGGAAGAATTTCTTCCTCAGGATATCCCAGTCGCTCGGTTCGGTCAGGCTGGGCGCTTTCGGCTATGCGTGCAACGCCGAGGTGGAGAGCGGAGGTGCCATGGTGGAGAACGCGCACTGGTACGGCGGCGCTGACGGGACTTTCGACTGGAAGGACAAGCTCCAGCTAAACGTGCAGTACATATACCGCGAGGACGAGAACCCATGGTTCGAGACTACCGGCGGCACTAAGGTGGAGACTCATGGCGGTTTTGCCGAGCTGATCATGTCCCCCGGGGGCGAGCTTGGGAGGCACTGGGTAGTACTTCTGTACAACGTTATTGATTCCCAGCAGAAAGACCTGAATCTGGACATAGGGACCGCTTCTTACAGCTACCTTCTCAGGCGCAACCTGAGACTTCTGGCGGAAGCCTCCTATAATGACACGGCTGAGATGTTCCGGTTTACCGGTGGATTTGTCTCGGCTTTTTAGGGTATAGTCCGATTCCCGCCGCGGTTTTGTGCGGTGGCTGAACCGTCTTTATAAAGGGCACTGTAACTTTTAGAAGGAGGATGCCTGATGGCAATTCTTCAGCCTTCCGATATCATCGACATCGGAATCGAAAAAGAGGTCAAACGCCGAGACTTTTACGCGCTGGCGGCCGACCAGTTCTCGGACAACGCCAAGCTGGCCGAGCTTTTCGGCAAGCTGCGAGACTGGGAAGAGGGACACATAGTAAAATTCAAGAGGATCCGCGACGATGTAAAGGGCGGTAACTATGCCGAGTCGTATCCAGGTGAGATCCAGGAATACATGACCGCCATCGTTGACAGTGACCTGTATGAGAACCTTGATGCCGAGTCGTTCGCGCTGACCGTCAAGACCCCGGAAGCGGCCCTTGACGCGGGAATCGTATTCGAAAAGGACGCGATTCTTTTCTTCGGCGGACTGGCCAACTTCGTCGAACCAAAGGCGAGAGAGGTCATACAGGAGCTGATTTCCGAGGAGCAGATGCACATGCTTCAGCTCTTCGAGATGAAGAAGAAGCTGTAGGACGGATTGGCAACATAATTTGCGGCATAGACGTAATCATTATACGCAGAATGAAATACACCCCGCAGCACTGTGCGGCGGGGTGTGAAACTTCAGTCACCCACGGAGGTGAGACGTGAAATCGTTTTTCAGGTCATTTTTCGCAACTCTTCTGGCCATGGCGCTGGTAGTCGTTATTATTGTCGCCGTAGTCGCGTCAAAATCAGTTGACAAGCCGGAGATCAAGGACGGCTCCTGGCTCGTCATCGATCTGTACGGCGGTATAACCGAGTACAGCCCGCCGTCCAACTTTATTGGCGAAATCATGGGTGGTGAGGGGGAGACCCTTACAAGGATCCTCTGCAACCTCAACAAGGTCTGCGTCGATGACAGGATTGAGGGTGTGATCTTCAAGATGTCGTCGAGCAACGGCTCCGGACGCGCGATGCTCGAAGAGATGCGCGGCGCAATCAAGAAGGTCCAGGCATCTGGCAAGAAGGTCTACGGGTATTCGGATTCGATGAACAGGCACACGTATTATCTTGCTGCTGCCTGCGATTCGCTCTTCATGCCCCCGACCGCTTACATGAATTTCATCGGGATGTCAGCTACAACCGAACATGTCAAGGGCACTCTGGAGAAACTGCATATTAACCCGAACCTCCACAAGATCAAGGATTACAAGAGCGCTGCCGAGATGATTATCCGCAAGGATATGTCAGAGGAAGCCCGCGAGATGCGGAACTGGATGCTCTCTGAGTACTGGGACATCTACTGCGCCGCCCTCGAGGAGGACCGTGGGTTCACCGAGGAGAAGATCACAAAAGCTATGGAAAAGGCGCTCTTCCCGATAGAGGACGCTGTAGAGTGGGGATTCGTCGATGCGCCGATATACTGGGACGAACTTGCCGATATGCTCAAGGGTGACGAAGAGGAACTCAAGACCGTCGGGCAGTCGACCTATGCCAAGGTGGAGCCGAAGGAGCTCGGTCTTGACGGCAAGAAGAAGATCGCAGTGGTCCACGCACAGGGAATGATCGGCGGCCGCAAGAGCAGGATCGACCCGATGTTTGGCCTGCTGATGGGGCACGAGTCTGTCAACGCCCAGCTTAGGAAGGCTCGCAAGGACGAGGATGTAGTGGCAGTGATCTTCCGTGTCAACAGTGGCGGAGGAGAGAGCCTCGCCAGTGATATGATGGGACACGAGGTGGCTATCACGGCGAAAGAGAAACCGGTCATCGTCTCGATGGTAGATGTCGCCGCCTCTGGCGGGTACATGATCTCGTACCGCGCCACGAAGATGGTCGCCGACGAGAATTGCGTCACCGGCTCTATCGGTTCGATAAACATGAAGTTCAACGTGAAGGGATTCTATGAGATGTTCGGCATCACCCATGACTATACGTCTAAGGGGCCGAATGCTCTGTTTTACTCCGAGCTTCGCGACTTTACGAAGAGTGAGCGTGAGATCTTCGAGAAGGATCACTGGAGAGGCTTCAATGAATGGCTGCAGGATGTCGCCGACCACCGAGGCATGGCCTTCGAGGATGCCGAGAAGCTCGCTCACGGACGCGTGTGGACGGGCCGCCAGGCTGTGGCCAACGGTCTGATCGACGCGACCGGCGGCCTTGACAAGGCGATCGAGATAGCGATGGAGCTCGCCGAGGTCGAGGAGGGTGAGAAGGTCTCGGTAGTTCATTATCCTCTGCAGAAGTCGTTCTTCGAGTCGATCATGGAGGGCGGCGGTTTCTCAGCGGCCGCGAAGTATGTCGTCTGGCGCTTTATCCAGGACGACGTCTCCGAGACCTGGAGTATGGTCAACAACAGCCGCATGAACATGATGCCGGAGATGGATATCAAGTAAGCTTCTCAGGCAATGAATGACAATGACGGGCCGCGGTGTATGCCGCGGCCCTTTCTGTATCGTCCCGACCAGGTTGACATTATCGCCATTCAGAGTGTAGTCTCATCCGGTACCCGAACTAATCGAGAGGAGAGACCCGATGAAGAATCGAATCGGTTTCATTATTGTACTTTTATCGGCCGTTCTCATGACGGCCGTTTCCGTGTCCGCCGGTGAGGAGACGGAGAAGCGTGCCTTTACGGCCGAGGATATATGGAAGATAGAGCGTCTAAGCTCGTTGAAGCTGTCTCCGGACGGGCGGCTCGCCGCAGTCGTCGTCACCGGATACTGCATCAAAGAGAACAAGGGAGCCGGAGACATCTGGCTCGTCAATACAGACGGTACAGGAGCGAAGAGATTCACCACCGGTGAGAGTTCGGAAGGGTCCCCCGCATGGAGCCCCGACGGGAAATGGCTCGCTTTCACTGCAAAACGCGATGGAGAGAAATCCCAGCTTCAGATCATCCCGCTCGGTGGAGGAGAGGCTGAGGAACTGACCGATATGCCGCTCGGCGTTTCGAGCCCGAGATGGCTTTCCGGCGGGAAAAGGATCGTCTTTGTATCTCCCGTACTGCCCGGGTTCGAAGAGGATCTCGACGCGATGAAGAAAGAGATCGAGAAGCGCAAGGAGAGTAAGGTCTCCGCGAAGGTCACAGAGGACGTCTTCTACCGCTACTGGGACCACTGGCTCACGGACGGCTACGTAAATCACCTCTTCGTGATCGATATCGAGACGAAGGAAGTGACCGACCTGATGATGGGCTGGGACCGCCTGACCGGCGCCAGCGGCCTGAGCTATGATGTATCCCCCGACGGAGGAGAGATCGCCTTCTCTGCCTTCCGTTACGGGACGCCATACGATTCCCTGACAACAGACATATATCTTATCGACGTGGAGAGCCCCGGCAAGCCGAAGAACCTGACAGCGAGAAACCCTGCCAACGATTTCTCCCCATATTATACGCCGGACGGCAAGTACATCCTCTTCGGCGCTCAGAAGATAGTCGGATTCTACGGTGATCGCGTGAGGTTGGTCCGCTACGACCGGAAGACCCATGGAAAGAAACTGCTGACCGAGTCGTTCGACCGTTCACCCTCCGGCTGGGTGACCGACGCCAAGACCAAAACGGTCTACTTCAACGCCGGGGACCGTGCGATGGGTTCGCTCTTCTCGGTCAAGATCGATGGCGGGGAGGTAAAGGAGATATACCGCAGCGGGTTCAATAACTCCATAGGTGTTACGCCGAAGAACAATCTCGTCTTCCTGCACCAGGACAACGCGCAGCCGAATACTGTCTACGCAATAAAGACCAATGGTAAAGGGCTGAAGAAGCTCACAGATTTCAACGATGAGCGCCTTGCCGATATCGAATGGGGAAAGATGGAGGACGTCTGGTTCAAGGGCGCCGAGGGCGACGACGTGCAGATGTTCGTCATGTATCCTCCTTTCTTCAACGCCGATGACGAGACGAAGAAGTGGCCGCTGCTCGTGCTCGTACACGGAGGGCCGCATGGTACCTTCGGTGACAATTTTCATCCGAGATGGAACACGCAGGCCTTCGCCGCGCCTGGATATGTCCTCGCGATGGTCAACTTCCACGGCTCATCGACATTCGGACAGGAATTCACAGATGCCATCACCGGCGAACACGGCCGCAAGCCTTTCCTCGACGTCATGGCGGCGGTCGACGTGATGCTCGATAAGGGCTTCATCGATGAGAACAGGATGGCTGTCGCGGGAGGAAGCTACGGCGGATACCTCGTAAGCTGGATCGCTACACAGACCGACAGATTCGCCTGCATCATCAATCATGCAGGCGTGTTCGACCTTCTCGTACAGTTCGGTTCCGACTGGACCTTCGGCCGGCCGCGCTCGTACGGCGGTAACCCGTGGGACAACATGGACGATGTAATCCGCTGGTCGCCGGCGCACAACATGGAGAAGTACGTGACGCCGACCCTCGTGGTCCACGGCGAGCTCGACTACCGCGTACCTGTGGGTAACGGGCTCGAGGCTTACGGAATGCTCAAGCGCAAGGGTGTGCCTGCGAGACTGGTATATTTCCCCGACGAGAACCACTGGGTCCTGACGCCGCAGAATTCGATATTCTGGTACGGCGAGTTTCACGGCTGGCTCAATCGCTGGATCGGTTCGGGCCCGGATGTGGAGTGGTAGACAGGATTTCGTTGAACAGAGAGGGCTGGATATGAATACGGGAATACTCCTTCTGCTTCTGATACTGGTCGTCGGAGTCGTCCTTCCCGAGGACGCAGGGTCGTATGACCGGCTGACCGGAAGAATGGATGCTTCGCGCTCGGAAGTGATCGCCGAGCACGGTATCGTCGCCTGCTCCCATCCGCTCGCAGCGCAGATCGGGATCGATATACTGAAGAAGGGCGGTTCGGCCGTCGACGCGGCGATCGCTGTCAACGCGGCGCTCGGCCTGATGGAGCCGATAGCGAACGGGATCGGAGGCGACCTCTTCGCGATCGTATGGGACGCGAAGTCGCAGAAGCTCTATGGCCTCAACGCGAGCGGACGCTGCCCCGAGATGCTTACGATCGAAGAGGCGAAGAAGGCTGGATACGAGGAATATCTTCCGTACACCGGTTTCGTCCCGCAGACGGTCCCCGGCTGCGTGGATGGATGGTTCGAGCTCCACGAGAAGTTCGGGAAACTTGCGATGAAGGATATCCTCGCACCGGCGATCAAGCATGCCGAGGAGGGTTTTCCAGTCACCGAGGTAATCGCCCATTACTGGGGGCTCGGGAGCCAGAGACTGAAGGATCAGCCGAACTTTGCCTCGACATATATGCCCGGCGGTGCGGCGCCGCGCAAGGGTGAGATCTTCCGCAACCCGGACCTGGCGAATACCTATAAGATACTTGCGAAGAAGGGCCGCAAGGCTTTCTACGAGGGTGATATCGCAAAGACGATCGATAAATTCTGCAAGAAGCACGGTGGATACCTGCGGCTCGCCGATTTCGAGAAGCACACTTCCGAGTGGGTCGAGCCTGTCGGAACGAACTACCGCGGCTACGACGTATGGGAGCTCCCGCCGAACGGGCAGGGGATCGCGGCGCTCCAGATATTCAATGTCCTCGAGGCTTACGATATCGCATCGATGGGTTTCGGCAGCGCCGATTATCTGCATTACCTGATAGAGGCGAAGAAGCTTGCCTTCGAGGACAGGGCGAAATTCTACTCAGATCCGGCGTTTAACGATATCCCCGTTGATGGCCTCGTGTCGAAAGAATACGCCGATATGCGCCGGGAACTGATCAGTGCCGACAGGGCGCTGAGAAAGATCGACGCCGGTGATCCGATACTCGAGACAGGCGAGACGACCTATCTCGTAGTCGCCGACAAGGATCGCAACTTCGTATCGCTTATCCAGAGCAACTATGCTGGCTTCGGTTCGGGCCCGGTCCCGGACGGACTCGGCTTCTGCATCCAGGACCGCGGGGCGCTGTTCAATCTCGACGCGGATCATCCCAACGCGCTCGAGCCGGGCAAGCGGCCCTTCCATACGATCATTCCCGCATTTGTCACGAAGGACGGAAAACCGGTCTTCGCTTTCGGAGTGATGGGCGGATCGATGCAGCCGCAGGGCCACGTTCAGGTCCTCTGCAACATCCTCGATTTCGGGATGGGGATCCAGGAAGCTGGCGACGCCCCGAGAATAAGGCACTACGGATCATCCCAGCCGACCGGCCAGGTAATGACCGACGGCGGCCGTGTCGTATTTGAAAGCGGGATCCTACCCGAGGTGATCCGTGAGCTCGTTGCGCGCGGCCATACGGTCGGCAAGGAGAACGGCGGATACGGCGGTTACCAGGGTATCTGGTGGGATTGGGAGAACGATGTCCTGAAGGGTGGCACCGAGTCGCGCAAGGACGGCTGCGCTCTGGGATACTGAGTCTATACTCATTCGGTGGAAGGAAAGCCTGATGGATGAAAAAAAGAGATCAGAAAAAGCTGAATCTCTGTCGCGCCGGGAATTCCTGCGAAACACCGCGCTTGCAGCGGGCGCGCTGTCGGTCGCTGGGACGGGAGCCGCGGCCGGTGCTCAGGAAGAACACGAGGGAACGACCACCGGGCCGTCCATAACGGTCGCGGGATACAGGTACGAACGGATCGAGCCCCTGGCTTCCGGAAAAATCGGGATAAAAGGATTTGATGTAAAATTCGAGACCGCCGCGATCGGCGACATGAATACCGATGTATTCAGCGGACCCCAGTCGAGGGAAGTGACCGAGATCGGCCTGCATCCGTTCATGCTGGCCTGGGCGAACGACGGGGTCCGGGACTATTCCCTGCTCCCGATCTTCCCGCTGCGGGTATTCCGGCACAAGAGCATTTTTATACGCAACGATCGGGGGATAAACAGCCCCGGGGATCTCAGGGGGAAGACCGTCGCTACCCCGGGATATTCTTCTTCGTCGCTGACCTGGATCCGGGGAATACTCGAGGATGAATACGGGATCAGCCCCCGGGATGTCAGGTGGGTATCCTCCGCGAAAGACTCCTCTGCGAAGGATGCGGGAAATACCTCGAAGCAGGAGAGCATGCTCCCCGAGGGCATCACGATAACGCCGGGGCCTGCGGGAAAGGACGAATCGGACCTGCTGGCGGACGGCGATGTCGACGCCCTGTTCCATGCGGTGGAACCGAGGTGCTATGTCGAGGGCCATCCAGAGGTGGGCCGTCTGTTCAGCGATTACAGGACGACGGAGCGCCAGTATTTCAAGAAGACCGGCATATTCCCGATAATGCATGCCGTGGCGGTCAGGAACACTGCTATGAAAGAGTATCCGGGACTGGTCAGGGCCGTATTCGATGCGTATTCAGGAGCCAAGAAGATGACATTCGAGCATATGGCGAAGCTCGGATGGGCATATGATTCCCTGCCCTGGTACGGGCAGGAGCTCGCGGAGACAATCGTCGCGATGGGAGACAACTACTATTCCTACGGCGTCGGTCCGAACAGAAAGACGCTCGAAACACTGTTCAGATATTCCCATCAGCAGGGACTGTGCAGTAGGGAACTTACAATCGAGGAACTGTTTAAGCCGGGAATCCTGGAGCTGTCAGAGTCCTGATACAGAGACGATGAAAGTGCTCAGATAAACGGACTCTTTATTACAGGGGCTATCCGGAAGAGAAATGTCCACCTCGTGCCGAGAGTCTCGGGATAGACCAGCGCGTAGTGTACCTCCGCCCTGAGTTTCACTGGAGTGTCTCCGAAACGCACCGTCTTTGTCACGCCCAGCCCGACTGGCACGGTCCACCGTTCGCCTTCATCCTCATCCCACTCGACCGATATAGTCGGCCCCATCCCGATCGACCAGGCGTTGGGGAGAGAGTGGCGGATGATGTACTGGATGTCGGTCCGGCTGGTCTCAGCCCTGTCGTCATCCCCGGCGTACGACCACCAGTGCTGCACGAGCGTACCGATGATCCAGGGCCTTCCCAGCTTGAACAGCATCGCGGCCGGGCCTGTCTGGTATTTCCCCGAGCCGAGTATATCTTTCGATGCCGTCGGGAACTTGAATGTGGCTCCGATTCCCCACACTATGCCGTCGACACGGTTGGGGCCGATGAGAGACAGGATCTGTATGTCCCCGAATCCGGTCTCATGCCCGGCCACGCCGTCAGGCACCGACGGATCCAGAATGGGGGAGGTGACGACAGGGAAGACCGGCCGTATCGTCAGGACCTTGCCGCCTTCTTCCCCGACAGGGATCGGAAGCCCCGGCTGGAAAAAGAGCGTATTGGAAGGCGTGTATCCTTCGATCGCTTCACCGTACAGCAGGCGGATCTTGTCCTCGAGGATCAGTGACCAGAGGCTGGTGAGGGGATTGTCGAGCTTGCGGCTGATCTCGTCGAGATCCTGTTCTTCAGTTTCTCCAGATGATACACCTATGGGCATCAGCAGAAACAGGCAGAGGAATAAGATGGTTCGGTTTATCACCCAGAATTCCTTTTTTATGGCCCAGCGGCGGCGCTTATGCACTGCCGCTGAACCATTGATCATTGAATTGCTGTTGACGCCGGCTATTTCTTGCCAACGCCCCATCCGCGGTCGAGGTTATCCCATTCGGGGACCTGCATGATCGCTTCACGCGGATCGAACGGGACCTTCTTCGGATCGATACGCGGCTTGGAAGCTTCAATCGTTTCCGGACGGGCGTTCTCGATGTTCTTGAACGGGAAATCACGGTTCTGGCTCTTGTCGGGATATGCCGCCTTGAACATCAGGTGACGCGTCTTCATGATGCTGAACATCGGCTTGACTGGAAAGAGCGGAATCAACTGCCCCTGAACCTCTCGAGGGTCGTTGTAGAGGTCATAGAATTCAGGGCCGCTCAGCCCCGGCAGAGCATTCCGCCAGTCGCGCTTGAAACGTCCCTTCACGGTCGCGGCAAGCTGGTCGCCGGTATAGATGAAAACGTAATCGCGTCGGCTGTAGGCGTCTCCCATGAGAAGCAGAGCTGTCTGGTCGATCCCGTCGATAATACGGTCCGTAGGGATATGTTCCTTTGCTCCCGCAAGGTTGGCGAAGGTCGTGAAGAGGTCAGTCTCGTGAACGATATCGCCGACGATCTGACCTTCATCGATGACTCCCGGCCACCGTGCGAAAGCGGGTACACGCACTCCGCCCTCGAGGAAATCTCCCTTGCCGCCGCGGTAGAGTGTCTCGACCATCCCGGGAGGTCCATTATGGGTCATCGGACCATTGTCGGCCATCAGCACGACCAGGGTGTTGTCCGATATGCCCAGGTCGTCCAGTTCCTTCATCAGTTTTCCGACATAGATATCGAATCGGGCAAGGCCTTCCTGCAGCAGTGCCCCGGAGACCGTCACATTGTCGTCAGGGAACCCGCCAAACGGAGTCAGCATCGGCCAGTATGCGATGTAGAACGGTTTTTTAGCCTCGACATTCT
Organism: uncultured bacterium; assembly: GCA_964457905.1. GTDB lineage: Bacteria > Krumholzibacteriota > Krumholzibacteriia > Krumholzibacteriales > Krumholzibacteriaceae > JAUWCL01. The sequence goes on from CAYWGA010000006.1 coordinate 40,755, forward strand.
TCTTCATGAACGCTGAGGCCCGCTTTTCACATTCCCCGTCTATGGCGATGTAATCGGCTAGATTCGGCGGCGTACCCCATTCGTTGACCGGCCCGTCCTTTTTCCCTTCGAGCGCCCATACGAATCCCTTCGGGCGCCAGCCCTTGTCGATGTCATAGGGATCCTCCGGGAACAGCTCCGGCCGCAATGAAGTAGGGACGATGACACCGGCCTGTTCCAGCGCGGGAATATAGAGGCTAGGAACCTGGTTGTAAGGTGCCCAGAGCGCTTCGTCGAATCCCTGTTTGTTCAGGTAACTCGATTCGACATCCCCGAGATGCGACTTGCCGTAAAAAGCTGTGGCATACCCTGCCTCGCTGAGGACTTCGGCCATCGTGACTTCTTCTTCTGCAAGGCCGCCGTATTCATACGGGAATCCGACGTTGTACATGCCATTGCGAACCGCGTGGCGGCCCGTCAATACTGCTGCCCTGCTCGGAGTGCATGACGGCTCGGTGTACATGCGCGTGAAGAAAATACCCTCCGAGGCGAACTGGTTGATGTTCGGTGTGCTCCAGCCGCGCATCTTCTGGATATGCGGGATGCCGACCTCGCCTACCGGTGTGTCGTCCCACATGATGTGGATGATGTTCGGCGGAGCGCCGTGCTTTGAGCGAAGCGCGTCGAGTTTCGCCTGGAGCTCATCGTCCTGCTTCGCCCACTTCTCTCCATGCTGGGCCTCGAGGACATAATATTCGGCGTCGTGGATGATCTCACCCGCCGATGCCCCCGTTGACAGCAGCGCCGGAACAGCGAATCCCGACACCACTTTCGATACGGTCGAAAGTTTCATGGTCACTCCTTTCTGAAATTGATCTTTTCGGCCGCCGCGTTGGCGGCCTGGCCTGACTCTCCCTCCAGCGCTTCACGACTGTTCGCTATGACTCTTTCGAGAAGCGCGAAGAGAGCATCCTTTTCCTTTTCGGTAAATCCCCTGAGCAGCACATCATTGATATCCCTGAAGAAGTCGAGCAGATGGGAGAGCTTTTTCGTTTTTTCCGTCAGGAAGATCCTCACGACACGCCTGTCGTCAGGGTCCGGTCCCCGTTCGACCAGTCCTTTTTCGACCATCCGGTCCAGGATCTTCGTCATCACGGTGCTTCCATGACGGTAATATTCGCCCAGCTCTCCGACCGTGAGTCCGTCCCGGCGCCAGAGTGCTGTGAGAAGGACCCACTGTGGACGGGTCAACCCTTCCCTGGCAAGGTTACGGTCGGACAGTTCCGAACAGCCCCGTTCGGCGAATCCGAGGAGACGCCCAAGCGAGGGTAGATACTCGAGAGATTTATCTGCCATGGCAGAATCTTACACTTCAGATATATAACGGACAAGAAGCATCTGTTAATAATGGTGATTATTTTGAGAAATAATCACTGGCTGGGGATGAAACTCCACTGTGTATTCCATCCCCTTACAATGCTTGCAGTTACAATCGATGTCATTCCAGATTAAGTGAATGTTCCGGCCAGTCGCCTGGAAATGCAATCGTGTACGCTATCCTGATCTCGATCTTTTCGCCCGCTGCGGGTTTCAGGTTCCACGTGACTACCCCGTCTTCACGTTCTTCGTCGGGTTTGAGCGAGATGTCGATCTTCTCGACCTTGACCTCTTTCATCGTCGAGACGGGAATCCTGTCCTGCAGGACGATCTCCGCCGTTTCCTTCTTGAAGTTTTCGATGGTGATCAGGTAGTGGTACCTGATCTTCTTCCATTTCTTTCCTTCCTTCTCGACATACTCCCGCTTCTCGAGTTTATGCTCGACCTTTACTTCCTGGTCGACGCCGAGATGCAGGGGGAACTCCTGTCCGTCTGCAAATGTGTTGAGCTGCTGTTTGCCGACGAATGTAGAACCTTTCCCTCCGCCGGGAGCTTTCGTGTCTATGTAGACTTCCGAGACCCCGGCAAGGATCGGCGCACCGAGCGAATTCGTGACCATTCCCCTGATGAAAATGTCGTCCCTGAGTCGCGGAGCGGTATAAAGCGAGAGCCTGGCAGGCATCGTTCCCTCAGTGATGCGTATCCTCTTCGATTCGGCCCCGGTCTCGAGATCGATCTTCGCGGGCACCTTGAAGCTGGCTGCGAACTCGGAAGAAACGATCTCCGCTTCGAAATGATCGGCCCGGCCGGCGCGAAGATGAGTTGCATCTTCCTCATCGACAGAGGCCGACTTGACCAACGTCCTGCCTGCTTTCTGTTCCTCCATCTCTCCCGTGGCTGTCCTCCTGTAGCCCATCGTCAGCTTGCTGATGTAATGCGGCAGAAGTTTCGGAGGGGCCGCTCCTGCATGCGGCATAGCCGTGGACAAGGTGATATCTATGCCCTTCCAGTCTTCCCCGGTCCTCTGCTTCAGCCTTGCGTTGTAAGTCAGAGCGACCTGCTTTTCTCCAGGATCGAAGCTGATGCGATACTCCGGGACCCATGCAGTGCCCTGGACGATATAGGTCAGGTCGAGGGCAAGGTCGCCTGCGGATTCCACCGCGCACTCGATCACAACACGGTTGCCGGAACGAGTTCCCTGCTTCAACCTGTTCAATTCGTTCTGGATCCAGTTGATGTCCTCCCTGATCTTTTTCCTTTTCCTGTTCAGCGTGTATACCTTAGCTTCGGCGCCGGTACGTTCCGACTGGAGGAAATCCATCAGAGCCTTCCATCCTTCGACCTGGAATACCTCGGAGGGGAACTCTTCGGCCTGGTTCTGCTGCATCGGCAGTTTTCCGAGCTGCTCGACGAACTGCAGGCGGACCTGCAGCGCGTTGACCTCGATGCCGATAGAATCCCCTCGTATCTGGAGGATTTCGAGCTTCTCCATGAGTTCCCTGAATTTCGGCGTTTCGGATGGATCGTCCTGGACCCTTATGATATCGGTTCCGACGATACTGACCTTCGCGGTTCCATGCCCCTCGACCTGGAGGGATGTATGGTCGAAACCGCCCGGAAGGTCGTCGCAGAAGATTCTGAACTGGCCTTTTTTCAGCGTCAGTGAGCCGGATCGCTTCACCTGTGCCTGGCCCCTGTATACCGTTGCCGAGATTACGTTGGTCTTGAGTTGCGCTTCCTTCGGTTCTCCGGCATATGCGCGGGGAACCGTGACGGCGGTAACTGCCAGTGACAGGAAAAGTATTAACGATACGTATCGAGAAATCAAAAACGACATTTCTTCCCCCTTGAATGAAACACGGTCCTAGTTAAAACGGAAAACGCCGGGATGTCAATCTGATTGGCATCCCGGCATCTCCTGCTACCGCGGGCTATCTATGTAGCACTAACGCTGGGTGGAACGGTCGGTCGGGCGTCAGCAAATATCTGTTTGATGGATGGCTCGTGTGAATGTGGCATCGAAGTGGGTTGCTGATTTAATATAATATCCAGCTCCGGTTGAGTCAAATCGACGCATTCAGCTATAGTAGCGTTTTCGCAACAATATAAGTTGAACCCCGTCGGCCCGGGTTGTATTCTTCTTCTGTGATGATATCGAACAACGACATAATCCTCGACAGCATTGCAGACGGTGTCTTTACCATCGACCTCGACTGGCGCATATCCTCGTTTAATGCCGCTGCCGAGAAGATAACCGGTATGTCGAGAGATGAAGCAGTCGGGAAATTCTGCGCCGAGGTCTTCAGGGCCACGATCTGCGAGGACTCCTGCGTCCTGCGAAGGACGATGGAATCCGGGGAGCCGGTGATAAACGAGGAGATCTCGATCGTACGCTCGGACGGGGATACCATACCGATCAGTATATCCACTGCGCTTCTGAGGGACCAGGAAGGGAACGTAGTTGGAGGCGTCGAGACTTTTCGCGATCTTTCCGTGATCAAAGAGCTTCGCAAGGAGCTGAGCGCTTCCCATACATTTCATGACATAATCAGCAAGAACCACCGGATGTTCGATCTGTTCGACATCATGCCCGATCTTGCCGTGAGCGAAAGTACAGTCCTGATAGTCGGCGACAGCGGCACGGGCAAGGAGCTCTTCGCCAGGGCAATACATGATCTCAGCCCGAGAAGCTCGGGGCCTATCGTTACGGTCAACTGCGGGGCTCTTCCCGACACTCTTCTCGAAGCGGAACTGTTCGGCTATCGCGCAGGAGCCTTTACCGATGCGAGAAAGGATAAGCCGGGACGGTTCGCCATGGCCGATGGAGGGACGATCTTTCTCGATGAGATCGGTGACGTGTCGCCCGCCACGCAGGTGAAGCTGCTGCGCGTCCTTCAGGAGCGGGTCTACGAACCGCTCGGCGCGACCGAATCGGTCAAGGCGGATGTAAGGGTCATTACCGCGACGAACAGGGATCTCGATGCGATGGTCGAGGAAGAGACATTCAGGAGGGACCTGTACTACAGGATAAATGTCGTACGTCTCAGGATCCCGCCTCTGCGCGAGCGAAGAGAGGACATACCTCTGCTTGTCGATCATTTCATAGGAAGGTTCAACAGGCTGAGGGGCCGCAATGTCACCGGGGTGACCGCCGAAGTGATGTCTGTCCTCATGGGGCACGACTTCCAGGGTAACGTCAGGGAACTGGAGAACATCATCGAGCATGCCTTCGTAGTGTGCCGCTCCGGTATGATAGGCCCGCGTCACCTGCCCGACAGGTTCCGGACCGCCGCCGCGGAGGAGAGCTCCGTGGAATCGGCAAGTCTGCCCGAACTGGAGGGAAGGTTTATCATCGAGGCGCTCGACCGGAACGGCTGGAACAGGGAGCGGACCGCCAGGGAGCTCGGTATGCACAAGACGACCCTCTGGAGGAAGATCAGGCGCCTCGGCCTCGAGCTGCCCCTGAAAGACGGCAGGAACCGGAAATAGCCGGTCATCGCGACCAACCTTTGCATAATAGCAAATAATCCTAAAAACATACAGTTGCGTTAATGCAATTATAAGTCTTGTCAATTGCTGTCTTCGCGGTCTTGCGCTATCGGCTATCTGCAATTATAACAACCCATTAAAAACTTAATGGCTGAACATGGTCTTTGAGGCACGGAAGATGCCTTATGTCACTGTGAGGCATATTTGCAATGAAAGTAGCAATACCGATAAGAAATGGCAGGATCTCACCCGTATTTGACGTGGCGACTCGTCTCCTCGTAGTCGATTTTGCCGGCGGCGAACCAGGGGAGCGTTCCGAGTTCTTGATCCGTGAGAGCGGGGGAGAGGTGCGGGCCGAGCTGCTCCAGGAACTGGGTGTGAAGATCCTGATCTGCGGAGCGATATCCAATCAGACCGCCCGGATCATCGAGCGATGCGAAATCGATATGAGGCCATGGATAGTCGGTGATATCGAAGATGTCATCGATGCCTACACTACATGTTCGCTGGATTCTGAAGGATTCATCATGCCCGGTTGCAGGCGCGGCCAGGGAAGTGGCCGGGGCGGAGGTCAGGGAGGTGGCCGGGGAGGTATGCAGGGAAACAGACAGGGTAGACAATTGAATAGTCAAGGTAACCGTCGCAATAGTGGCGGAAGGAGGAACAGAGAATGAAAATAGCTATATCGGCAGTAGGCGGCAGTCCCGACAGCCCGATGGACGCAAGGTTCGGAAGGGCCGGGTACTTCCAGATATACGATGACGAAACCGGAGAATACAAGGTCATCGACAACACGATCGGCATGGATGCGATGCAGGGAGCGGGCATTCAGGCTGGTGAGCTTGTCGCGAGCCAGGATGTGTCCGTTCTTATCACCGGGCACTGCGGGCCGAAGGCCTTCAGGGTGCTCAACGCTGCCGGCGTCAAGGTGATGCTGTGCGGCGGCGGAACAGTCGAAAGCGCGGTAGATAAATACAAAAGCGGCGGCCTGAAAGAGGCCGCGGGACCGGATGTCAACGGCCATTGGGGCTGAAAGGAGGCAGAGCCATGCCAGGAGGAGACAGGACAGGACCGAGAGGCGAGGGAGCTAGAACAGGAAGAGGCGCCGGCTTCTGCAGCGGGAATGAATCCCCGGGATATATGAGTCCGGGGCCGGGTTACGGTGGAGGAATGCGCGGGGGAATGGGTGGCATGGGCCGTATGGGCGGAGGCCGCGGCAGGGGATACAGGCACATCTATAATGCCACCGGGCTTCCCCGCTGGGCGCGCGGCGGCGGGTATCCTGAAGCTCAGAACGATCCGGCTTACGCTGCTGATGACCTCGGATCCCTGAAGCAGGAGGCGGACCTTATCGAAAAGAGATTGAAGTCGATCATCGACAGGATAAAAGACATTGAATCTGATTCCGGAAAGGATAATGGCTGATCTATGAGAATAGCTGTTGCAAGCGGCAAGGGGGGAACGGGAAAGACAACCGTAGCAGTCAACCTGGCCGTTTCGGCTGCGAGAGTTGGCCTCCGGGCGGCGTATGTGGATTGCGACGTGGAGGAGCCGAACGGTCACATTTATCTCAAGCCCGAGAAAGGTCTTTCCCTCCCCGTTGCCGTGGATGTTCCGGATATAGATGGAACACTCTGCACTGTCTGCGGAAAGTGCGGGGAAATCTGTGAGTTCAGGGCGATCGCCGTACTGGGTGACCGCGTCATGGTTTTTCCCGAGTTGTGCCATGGCTGTGACGGATGCTTCCTGGTCTGTCCCACCGGAGCCATAGGCCGCGGGAAACGTCTCGCCGGCAGGGTTGAAACCGGCGTTTCTTGGATCGCATCGAACGAGGGAAGTCGACCTGAACCCCGTGAAAACGGGGAGATTTCCTTCGTTCAGGGGATCCTCAAGGTGAAAGAGGCGATGTCATTGCCGGTCATCCGGGAAGTGAAGAAGATGATACCGGACCGGGATATTGTCATTGTCGACTGTCCGCCGGGTAACTCCTGCCCGATGGTAGAATCGGTGCGCGGCGCTGACAGGGTGATACTGGTCACTGAGCCAACGCCTTTCGGCCTCAACGATCTCGAGATCGCTCTTGAGACAGTCGGTGAAATGGGTATCCCGGTCGATATAGTGATGAACAGGTGTAATCCTGACGTCAGTCTCCCCGCGGAGCGTATCGGAGGCAACGGGGCGAAGGTCATCGCGAGGATCCCCGAAACCCTTGAACTGGCGCAGATCGGTTCCAGGGGTGGTATGGCATATCTTGAATCGGCGGAATTCGCTCGGATCATGGACGATATACTGAAGGATATCCTTCGTTCGGCAAGGGAGGCGCGCCGATGAAGGAACTGGTAATAATCAGCGGAAAAGGCGGTACGGGCAAGACAAGCATTGCGGCTTCACTTATCAGGCTGTCCGGTGGCGTGGTAGCCGCCGACTGCGATGTCGATGCAGCCAATCTCAACCTCGTCGTGAAGCACGAAGTGCGAAGGACCACCCCCTTTCAGGGCGGCAAAAAGGCCGTGATCGATGATGCTCTCTGCATATCATGCGGACACTGTATGGAGCTTTGCAGATTTGACGCCATCAGTAATCATGACAGCAGGTTCCGTATCGATAAATTCGCTTGTGAAGGGTGCGGCGTCTGTGCATATTTCTGTCCCGAACGGGCGATAACGCTGAGTGAAGAGGCGGGCGGAGATTGGTTCCTTTCCGATACGGATACGGGGCCGATGGTCCATGCCAGGCTCGCGCCGGGAGGGGAAAACTCCGGCAAGCTCGTAACTATCGTGCGAAACGAGGCGAAGGAAGCGGCGGCGGCCGGAGGATACAGCACGATAATCGTCGACGGGGCCCCGGGAATCGGATGTCCCGTGATAGCGTCGATCACCGGCGCGGATGCAGTGCTTATTGTAGTCGAACCTACTCTTTCCGGACTGCATGACATGAAACGGGCCCTGGAGCTTTCCGGATATTTCGGTGTTAAAGTGTTGCTGGCCGTTAACAGATACGATATTAACAAGGAGATCGCTGTTGAGATCTCCGAATATGCGGCCGGCAAGGGAATTGCCGTTGCCGGCATGGTACGATATGATTCCGACGTTACGCGGGCCCAGATGAACGGGCAAAGTGTTGTCGAATATTCCGACGGGCCGGCAGCAGCCGACATAAGGCGGCTCTGGACGGCTGTAGTCGAGAACCTGAAGCTGGAGGTAAGATGAACGACAAGATGGAAAAGGAAAAGCTCGAAAAAAGACTTTCCAGGATCAAGCACAAGGTGCTGGTCCTTTCCGGAAAGGGAGGGGTAGGCAAGAGTACCATTGCGGTCAACCTGGCCGTGGCGCTGGCCGCGGCAGGTAAAAAAGTCGGCCTGCTCGATGTAGATATCCATGGTCCGAGCGTGCCCAAGATGCTCGGTATCGAGAATATGTCACTTCATGGAACGGGCGAAGCGCTCTATCCGCTTGAAGTCGGCGATAACCTGCGTGTCATGTCGATAGGCCTGCTCCTGCGTAACACCGATGACGCGGTGATCTGGCGAGGTCCGATGAAGATGGGCGTCATCAAGCAGTTTCTCTCCGATGTCGAGTGGGGAGACCTCGATTATCTCGTAATCGATTCGCCGCCCGGAACGGGAGACGAACCGCTTTCCGTAGCTCAGCTTGTTCCTGACGCGGACGGAGCCGTTATCGTTACGACTCCGCAGAACGTTGCGCTGATCGATGTGCGCAAATGTGTGACATTCTGCAGGCAGCTCAATCTGCCCGTGCTCGGAGTAGTAGAGAACATGAGCGGATTCGTATGCCCGCACTGCGGCGAGAGGACCGAGCTGTTCAAGAGCGGCGGAGGCGGAGAGATGGCGGACGATATGGAGATCCCGTTCCTCGGAGCCATTCCATTCGACCCCGCTATCGTCCTTGCCGCCGATGCCGGCGAGCCCTACATAGTCAAGCACCCCGAGTCCGAGACCGGCAAGATATTCACGGCGCTTATTGCGCCTCTCCTGACCCTCAAGAAGAGGGAAGTCGCTCCGGCCCCTTCAGACTGCGGAAGCTGTTCATCATGCTCCGACGGGTCCGGTACGATGAAGATCGCGTTCCCGGTTGACGGCGGCAAGGTGAGCGGTCACTTCGGGCATGCCGAGAAGTTTGCCATTTTCGAAGTGGACTGTTCGAGCAACGCTATCACCGGCCCGAGAGAAGAAACACCGCCACCCCATGAAGAGGGCGCCATACCAAAGTGGCTCAAGGGGCTTGGTGTAAGTCTCATAATCGCCGGAGGCATTGGCGTCAAGGCTAAGCAGCTTTTCAAGGAGATGGAGATCGATGTGATCTCGGGCGCACCGGTGGAGGCACCGGCAGCGATTCTGAAAGCTCATCTTGAAGGCACTCTCGTTTCGGGTGAAAACGTCTGCGGCCAGGAAGTCAGCCAGGAACCTGGCGGCCGTGGCGACGGATCAGGTGGAGGATGCGGCGGCGGAGCACAGGGCGGTTGCGGAGGCCATTAAATGGATCTTGTTTCGCCTGAATTTCTCGATCATTTTATGAATCCGCGTAACCACGGGATGGTCGATGATCCCGATGGAACGGGGATGGGTGGATCGCCGGAGTGCGAGGACTGGCTCCTCCTGACGATAAGGGTCGAGGCAGACAGGATAACCGAGGTTCGATTCCAGTGCAGAGGGTGCTCGGCGGCGATAGCTACGTCGAGCGCGACGACCGTGCTGGCGAAAGGGCTGACACTCGAGGAGGCTGAGTCTCTTTCCGCTGATGAGATCGAAAAAGCGGTCGGCGGCCTGGCGGAGGACAAAAGGCACTGCTCGCTGCTTGGCGAGGAGGCCTTGAAAGACGCGATAAAAGATTTCAGGGGACGCATGGACGGGTCCCCGGATACGATATGATCAAGGGGTAAACAAGTTCGAGGAAGGAGTCCCGCTTTGGAGGATATAAGGAAGAAATCGAAGGAAACGCAGTGCATTCATGCCAGCTTCCTGGAGGATGCCAAGGGCGCTGTAGTAACGCCGATATACCAGACGTCGACATTCAAGTTCCGTGACGCTGATCATGGTGCATCTCTCTTTGCCGGCCGTGAAAAGGGGTACATCTACACCCGGATGGCCAATCCTACGGTAGAAGGAGTCGAGAATGTTGTCGCGGTTCTTGAGGGTGGATATGGCGGCGTCGGTTGTGCCTCGGGCATGGCGGCCCTTCATCTCGCATTCGCCTCTATCCTGAAGACGGGCGACCACGTGGTCTGCAGTGAATCTGTATACGGACCGGTCGTCGGCCTGCTGAACACACAGTTCGGCAACTTCGGGATCGATGTGACCTTCGTCGATACTTCCGACCTCAAGGCAGTCAAGTCCGCGATGACAGAGAAGACTACGCTCGTTCATGTCGAGACACCGGGCAATCCTACTCTCGTAGTCTCCGATATGGCCGGCGTGGCTGAGATCGCGCATAAAAACGGCGCAAAGATGACGGTAGACAATACCTTCATGAGCCCCGTTCTGCAGAGGCCGCTGGAGCACGGCGCGGACATAGTAATACATTCGATGACAAAATTCCTGAACGGACACGCCGACGTTGTGGCGGGCATGGTAGTAGTAAAAGATGAGGAAGCCTACCTGCACATGCGCAAGATGTCGAATGCCATAGGCGGCACGATAGATCCGTTCAATTCTTTTCTCGTTGCCAGAGGGATCAAGACCCTGGCCATACGCATCAAGGCCCATAACGAGAGCGGCCCGAAGGTCGCAGCGTTCCTCGACGTTCACCCGAAGGTCGAGAGAGTGATGTACCCCGGACTCAAGACGGATCCGGGCCATGACGTTCACGCGAAACAGGCGGACGGTCCAGGTGGCCTGATCAGTTTCGAGCTCAAGGGCGGAGTGGAAGCCGGCAAGGTGCTGATGAATTCGGTGAAGCTGTGCGTACTCGCCGTCAGTCTCGGCGGGGTCGAGACGCTGATCCAGCACCCGGCATCGATGACTCACGCCAGTATGGGGCCGGAAGTACGAAGGCAGGCCGGCATCACTGACGGACTCGTCAGGATATCGGTAGGGATAGAGGACGTCGGTGAGATTATTGCCGATCTCGAACAGGGACTTGAAAAAGTCTGACCGTATAGACAATAAAAAATAACTGGAGGATCGGAATGACCTGGAAAGCAGCCGCCCCGGAGGCGACTGAGCTCGATGAGAGCAGGGAATACAGGGAGAAGAGGAACGAGCAGTTTCTCAGGCACGGCATCGACAGGGACGGCATGACAAGATTTGTCGTCGATAAGGCCGAGCCTTTTTCCGGAAGGGTCCTGGACATTGGCACAGGCAGGGGATTTACGGCAGTCGAGCTTGCGAGGCGCGGCGTGAGCGTGACGACAATCGATATGTCGGAGGAGATGCTCAAGTCGGCCTACCTGCACTCTGTCGATAGCGGCGTGGCCGAAAGGATCGAGTTCCACCTCGCCGACGGCGGAGACCTTCCCTTCGAGGAGGGAAGCTTCGAGGTCGTCATTATGATCAACGTTCTCCATCATCTCGAGAATTCCGCTGCGGTCCTTCCCGAGATCGCCCGGGTCCTGATGCCCGGGGGCAGACTCATCGTATCCGACTTTACGGACAAAGGGTTCGACATACTCGAGGAGATCCACCGCAATGAGGGCCAGGGCCATGACAGGCATGCGGGTGAGACAGTCGATGGCTTAGCCTCGCGACTGGACGATGTCGGGATGAAGTGTGTGTGTCGCGACCGGAGATTCCATCAACTCGTGATGGTGGCCGAGAAGATCTGACTGTTTACCGTAGCGTTTACCCATCTTTCATTCGGCAAAGCTGTCCTGGCCCTTGTGATCTGGCCGTATTATCTCGGATCGAAGCTCGGCTAGGAGCCGGTTCCGGAAACACCATTCCTTTCTCGTCAATCATCACTGGCGAACTGCATCATTTCTGCAGTATCTTTGATTAGAGAAGATATATTGCTGGCCTGCACCCGTGGAGCTCACTTCATGAAACACCGGAAATCCCTGTTCAGCATCATTCTTGGCATACTGCTGACCTCTATAGTAATTCCGCCCGTTTCGGCCGAGGAAGGGCCGGTAACAAAGCAGCTTATCCGCGAGAAGATCCGTGAGGGGATGAGCGTACGGACGCAGGAGCTCGAACGGGCCCGTGAGATGGGTATCCCCATTCGGGGCGAGATGCCGGGCGGAGGCTTATTCGAACTCAAGACACTTTCGACCAGGGTGCCGACATATTTTCTGACATTCAACGAGGCAGCTGCCCGGTCGACAAGAACCGACAGCGTACAGGCCGTATACGGCGGAGCCCCCGGGTTCACGCTAGCAGTCTGGGACGGAGGCGCCGTCAGGGTGACGCACCAGGAGCTGACCGGAAGGGCGACCTGGAAGGACGGGTTCAGCTACAACACGCATCCGCACTCGACACATGTCGGGGCCACGATGATCGGGGCCGGGGTCGATCCCCTCGCAAAGGGGATGTCGTATCAGGCCAACCTGATATCTTACGAATGGTCGTTCGATGACCTCGAGGCAGAGCTCGAGGCCCGCGACGGCCTTCTTCTTTCCAATCACAGTTACGGCCACGCCAGGGGCTGGGTCGCTACCTCCCCGGGCACGGTCTACTGGTACGGCGATACAGAGATCAGCGAGACGGAAGACTACCTCTTCGGTTTCTACAGCGACGTATCCCGCGACTGGGACAGGGTCCTCAACAGAAATCCCTATTATCTCCCCGTCACGTCTGCTGGAAATGACCGGAACGACGCTGTAGTTCCGGGCAGGTCGCACTACGTCTGGAGTCCCTTGAGCGGCGCATGGGTCACGAGTACCGCTGTACGAGACAATGACGGCGGAGAGCTCGGATACGACTGTATCCCTGACGGGATGTGCATAGCGAAGAACACTCTTACGATCGGCGCGGTCGTTGACGTCGAGGACTACCAGGGTCCGGAAGATGTCGAGATGACGACCTTCAGTTCATGGGGACCGACCGACGACGGCCGGATCAAGCCTGACGTCTGCGGTAACGGCTACAGGCTCTACTCGGCGCTCGACGGCTCGGACACAGCGTACGGGATCTACAGCGGCACATCGATGGCGTCGCCGAATGTCTGCGGCTCTCTCGGACTGCTCCAGGCCAGATACAGCGAGGTCCGCGGTGATTCGATGCTTGCCTCGACGGTTAAAGCGCTTGCGATCCATACCGCCAGAGAGGCGGGGCCGCATCCGGGGCCGGACTACGGTTTCGGCTGGGGACTTCTCGACACCTGGGCGGCATTCGAGCTTATAGAGTCGGACCCCGACGGCAGGATGGGCAGATTAGCCGAGATGACCCTCCAGGAGGGAATGCCGATCGAGCTTTATTACGAACCGGAAGAGGGCGCCGACAGGATGACGGTGACGATCGCGTGGAACGATCCCGCTTCAGAGATCCCTCCTCATGTTCTCAATGACAGAACCCCGCTGCTCGTCAATGACGTCGATCTCCGTGTCGAAGGTGCGGGCGCCGAATTCAAACCCTGGATACTCGATCCTGCCGATCCTGCGGCCGCCGCCGGCAGGGGCGATAATATCCGCGACAACGTCGAGCAGATCGTCATAGAAAATCCGGTGCAGGGCACATATGTCGTTAAAATAAATCACAAGAGAGGACTCGATGGCGGGGACCAGATCGTCTCTCTCATCGTATCCGGAGCAAAACGCACACGCACATGGCATATATTCGCCGACGGTTCGGGCGACGCGGAAACGATAAAAGAGGCAGTCTCACTTGCCGAGCCGGGCGACCAGATATTCGTCTTTCCAGGTACATACTATGAGCACGATATCACCGTAGACAAGAGCCTGAAGATAATGGGCGTCGAAGGAGCCGGCAGGACGACGGTCGATGCCCAGGGATCAGGCAGGTGTTTCTCGATTTCGACGAACGATCCCTTTTTCAGGGGAACCGTCGAGATCAACGGCCTGACCATGCAGGGCGCGATGGTCCATGGATCGGGCGTCGGCAGAGGCGGCGCGATCTATTGCGACGGCATCCAGGCGGTCATCTCATCATGTGTGATGCACGGTAACGAGGCAAAGGAAGGCGGCGCGATATATCTGAGGGAATCAAGATCGCTGATCTCGAACTGCCTGATCGACGGCAACACAGCTCTTTCCGGAGCAGGCATCTTTCTGCTCCGCTCTGATGCCGTTATTGAGAAGAACACGATCGTGTTCAACAATTCAGGATTGGGCGGCGGGATACTGTCTGATAACTCCTCGCCTGAGATCCGGCGCTGCACGATCTCGCACAACGGATTCGGCCCCGGTTCGGGTATCTACATCCGGGAGGGCGGACGGCCGAGAATATCGGCATCGATCGTCTCGTTCGGATCCGGCAGCGGGATCTACGTGGACAGGTCCTCGTCGCACCCTTCTATAGCATGCTGCGATGTATTCGGTAACGAGGACGGGGATTACGATGGCTCGCTGCACGACCAGACGGGTAACCAGGGGAACATATCCGAGGACCCGATCTTCTGCGGGCCGGATCAGCTCGAGTTTACCGTCGGTGACGGCTCCCCCTGCCTGCCGAACAGGAATTACTGCGTGACCCTTATGGGAGCGCATCTGGCAGGGTGTCACACCCTGACGATGATCCGCGTGACTCCCGATGGAACCGGTGACGCGGCGACGATCGCCGCGGCGATGGAAGCTGCAGTGGCAGGCGATACGATCATGCTTGCTCTCGGCACTTTCTCGGGTCCCGGGAACAGGGACATCCTCTCCAGGGGATTCCCGGTAGTGATCACCTCCGAGGCTGGAGCGGAAGAGACTATAATCGACTGCGGAGGGGGAGGCGACGCGTACTACGGCTTCTTCTTCGGTGGCGGCGAGGTCAACTCGACTATCCTGGAGGGGGTCACGATAAGGGGCGCGGGAAAGGGAGCGATAGTGTGCGACAACCATTCCAGCCCCCTGATCAGGGATTGCATACTCACTGAAAACCTGTTCGTGGGCGGTTGGCACGGCGGCGGTGTGACAACCGGGGAAGGCTCGGCTCCTCTCGTAAGGCGCTGTCTGATCTCCGGCAACACGTCCAGTCCGAACGGCGGCGGAGTATACAGCAAGGCCGCGGCGCCGGTCTTCGAGGACTGCGTGATAACAGGTAACTCCGCCACGAGTTCAGGAGGCGGACTCGCTTCATTCAACTCGTCGCATCCTGTATTGAGGAGATGTGTGATCTCGGGCAATGCGGCACTCGATGAATCGGGAGGCGGAGTCTACGTCATCATGGGATTCGTGACCGTCGAGGACTGTACCGTCATCGATAATATTTCCGACTATGGTGGCGGAGGACTGTTCAGCGGATCAAGCTCGACCCTGAACGTAAGTGGAACACTGATCGCGGGTAACAGTTCGGTGAGTATCGGCGGCGGGGTCTATGCCGCGACCGGGATGTCCATGTCCCGGTGTACTGTCGTCGACAATCATACAGGATATTACGGCGCCGGAGTCGAGGTCCTCCAGGGGGCTCAGAATCATATAGATAACTCGATAATTGCCTTCAACAGGAACGCCGAGGGTGTCTTTACGATAATGGGAGATATGGATATCACCTGCTCCGATGTCTACGGCAACGAGGGCGGGAACTACGGCGGCAGCACAGCCGACATGACGGGCCCGCTCAATATCTCCGTTGATCCGCTCTTCTGCAACGCCGAGGGCGGTGACTACTACCTCAACGCCGACTCGCCTGTCCTGACTCCTCCTGACCAGTCATGTGGTGACATCATGGGAGCGCTCGGGGTGCGATGCGGCGACTCGGCAGACCTTCTCTTCTCATCTGTGGTATTCGATACGATGTCGGCCGACGCCGGCAGGACGATACATGCCGCGGCAGTGGTGCGAAACGATGGCCCGGCGGGCGCGGGTTCTTTCCGGGTAGACTTCTACAGCGACCTCGATGATTCCCCTGAGTGGGGAGCCGAGGGCGATTTCTACGAGATGGTCGATACGCTCGCATCCGGAGATTCGATTTCCGTCACTTTTGATCTTTCGAGTCCCGCGGCAGGGATGTGGCGGTCGTGGCTGATGATCGACACATACGGGATGGTGCCGGAGTACAACCGTGAGAACAACACGGCCGGGCCCTACGCTATCACATGGACCAGTCCGGGAGGGATCGTTCCCGACCAGTCAAAGATCAGTTCGCTCAGTCCCAATCCATTTGGTGAAGAAATGGAGATCGTCTATGATCTCGACCGTCTGACCGCGGCGGAGATCTCGATCTATGACCTTGCCGGCCGTCGTCTTAAGATATGGAAACTCCCCGCAGCCGGCCCGGGCAGGTTCACGATAACCTGGCCTGGCACGACTGATGACGGGCGCCAGATCTCTTCGGGGGTATACTTCCTGAGATTCAAGGTGGATGGTGTGGTCGAGCAGGGCGAGAAGATCGTCAGGATCAGGTAGCCCGGGGGACTGCGTTCATCTTCCCGCCTTTACCTTGTACCGGTTGAGAAGCTCCCTGTGCTGATACTGCACGTAGAGTTCGTCCTTCGGCTTTTTTGTGATCCGCCGTATCGTAATCGCCATCTCCGGCAGATTAAACCAGTACGTCTTGTAGGCCATCTCGATCGATCCGTCGGGGGAGACCGGCTCGACGCCGTATTTCTCCACGGTCTGCTCGCGGAGGGTCTCCTGCTGCGAGTATGTGTTGCGCTTGTAGTAGAAGACGACCTCCATCAGGTGGTCCTCGAAGAAGGTCAGGCGTGACATCTCTATCTCTCTCGACCCGGAGGGAGTGCCGGTTACGGCTATCATCGTGCCCCTCTGCTCATGCCTCGAGCCGGGTATCTTGGACCAGTTCACAGACGTTCCGACCCGTTCCCTGAAATCACTGAAAGTCTCCCCGAGATAGAATCCCTCGATCTCCTCCTCCAGCTTGAGGTCTTCGCCTCCAGAGCAGGAGGCGAGGAGGACGAGAACGAGGGATGCTATAATGGCGCACGGCGCCTTAGTTCTACCGCTTCTTCCCAGTTCAGCTCACCTGGCCTTCCACCTGGTCCTTGGAGCGGAACAGTGTGTAGAGGCCACCGACGCCTACGGCGAGCATGATGCCGGATTGTATCCACGTCTTGGGAGGAATCGCTCCTCTGGTAGACACTACGAAGACCGGCATCGCGACGGAGAGGCCTATAAGGACAAAGTATATG
>CAYWGA010000007.1:0-52841 GCA_964457905.1 uncultured bacterium
TAGTGACCGACGTTACAACGTCCGCACTTGCCCATACCGCATGACATCTTCCTGTTCATCGAAAGATAGATCTGCGGGGGCTTGTAACCGATCTCGAGAAGTTTCAGGGTGACGAACTTGAGCATAATCTCGGGGCCGCACGAGAGGGCAAAGCCGTCGACTATTTCGGTCCCCTCGAGATTGCCGGGTTCAAGCAGCGTTGTCACCAGGCCGACATGTCCCGTCCAATCGGGATGCGGCATATCGATCGTCGTCTGAAGTGAGATGTTATCGGCAAGGGCGCGCCACTCATCGTACTGTCTGCGGAAACTGAGCTCCGCCGGCTCCCTTGCGCCGAACTTGATGACGATCTTCCGGTACTTCGACGGATCGGCGAAAAGGCCGTAGAGCAGCGCCCGCATAGGGGCGAGGCCCACGCCGCCACCGACAACAAGGACATCCTTGCCCACGAGCTTGTCGAAGGGGTATCCCTTTCCGAATGGTCCTCTAAGCCCGACCTTGGCGCCGGGTCCGAGCTCGTGCAGTGCGTCCGTGACCTTTCCCGTCTTGAGAATGGTGATCTCCATCCTCTCGGTGATGTTCGGATCGGAGCTGGGTGTGAACGGCGCCTCACCCACTCCCGGGACGGTGAGCTGCATGAACTGGCCGGCCTTGAACTCGATCGGCCTTACCGGCTTGAGGACGAAAGTCTTGATCGTCGGGGTCTCTGTAATGACATCTTCGACGATGGTATCGATGGGATAATACGGATTCTTCATCCCAACAGCTCCCTTACTTGGCTGCCTTGCTCATTACATTCTTGAACACTACCCTCATATCGATCCCGGCACTGCAGGTGTCGATGCACCTGCCGCAGCCGGTACAGAAAATCTCGCCGTGACTGAGGGGCAGATAATCATACTTGTGATAAAAACGATGCTTGACGCGGTCGCCCAGGCGGGGCCTCGGGTTTCCCATGCCGGCCATCCTGGCGTATCCGGTGACCTGACAACTGTCCCACGACATCACCCTTCTGAACTTCTCGCCCTCTACGGTATCGAAGAGGAGGAAACAGTAACAGGTCGGGCAGATGTTCGTACAGGCGCCGCACTCGACGCACTTGGCCGACTCCTCGTCCCAGAGTCCGTCGGAAAGCGCCGCCCTGAGCGGCTCGGTCATCTTCGTCGCGTCGGGAAAATCCTTGTTGTTTTCCTTCAGCTTCGCAACGACTTTCATCCGCGCGTCGTCCCTTGATTTCTCCTGGCCTTCACGTGGAGCGGTGAAAAGGTCCCCGTTCTCCGAGACCACCTTCTCGCCGCGCTCCGATCCCGTCTCTACGAGATACCCCGCGTCGACCTTTGAAATCGCCAGGTCAAAACCCTTCTCCGGCCACGGCTTCCTGCCGACCAGGTTGCAGAAACACGAATCGCCGCAGTCCGTACAGTCGGCTGCTATCGTGAACATCTTCTCCCTGCGGATCCGGTAGAACGGGTCCTCGAACTCTCCTTCGACCTGCACCTTGTCAACAAGCTCCATGGCTGCGACGTCGCAGGCCCTCGCGCCGACAACAATGTATGCTAGCGCGTTTTCACCGGTCTCGAGCTCATCGAGTTCCTCGGAGGGATATTCAGCCACGGTAGACCGCAGGAGTTGAGCGAATCCCTTGAGAGTCTCGACCGTACGATAGCCTTCGACACTCATCCCTTCAGGAAGAGGAAAGGCCTCGACGCGCTCGATATGAAGTTTTCCGGTGTCTTCTTCCGTGACGGGCACAAAAAGATCTCCCTCGCCGGAGAGTTTTTTGAGCAACCGCTCGAAGTTTGTCGAGTCGATAAACTGCATGTAGTTTTTTCCGTAAAAAGAATCGGCAGCCGAGGATACGGCGACCTTAATTCACCTTACCAGTAGCATGCCACCTTCGACATGCCCGAGACAGCAGAGAGTACAATTTCATAAATCAGGTGAAAGTGTCAAGATTATTTTATCCGGAAAACCGAAAAAGGAATGTTTTTTATGTAGCGTGCCAAAAGCCGGACCGAAAAAGAAAAACGGGCGGACCTTCCGGCCCGCCCGTCGAATAATCAAATGTGACCCTCATCTACTCCTTGATGAGCTTCTCGACCGCTTCCTTCAGCTCGTCGCCGCGGATGTTCTTGTACCTGATCTTCCCCTGCTTGTCGATGAGGAAAGTCGCGGGGATCGAGCTGACAGCATAGAGCTGGCCGATCTCTGCCTTCCATCCCTTGCCGTCATAGATCTGGCGCCACTTCATATCGTTTTCTTTCAGATATGTATCGAGCGCGTCCCTGTTGTTGTCCATCGAGATGCCGATGATATCAAATCCCTTGCTGTTGTAGTCCTTGTAGAGCGCTATCACGTTGGGCATCTCCGCACGGCAGGGCGCGCACCAGGTCGCCCAGAAGTCGAGGAGAACGACCTTGCCCCTGTAGTCCTTGGGACTGATCGATTTGCTGGCGAGATCTGTCGTCGTGAACTCGAGCGTCTCGGCCCCGATCTTGAGCTTCTTCATCGTATCGAGGCGCGCGAGCATGCCTTCCGCCGACTGCTTCATCTGAGGGTCCAGCCCCTCGACTGCGAGTCCGCTATTAAGGGCCTTCGCCGCCTCTTCGAATTTGTCTTCGGTGAGATACGCGTTGGCGAGCGACATCCACGCCATCCCCTCTTCCGAGGGTACCTTCGGGATATCAGCGGCCAGGTACTGCTTCAGTATCTCCATCGCGTCAGCGCCGCGGCCGACCTGAGAGAAGATCTGCCCCATAACCACCATCGCGCTGCCGGATGCCGCCGTACCGGGATAAGTCTCGATGATGCCTTTCAGCCCTTCCTCGGCCTTGATGAGGAGCTGATCCATCGGCGTGGTGTTTCTGCCCTTCTGCAGCTCTTCCATCAGCTGTTCGTAAGCCGCCTTGGCCGCCGTCTCCGTCTCGGGATCAGCGGCGACAACACCGGTCAGCATGGCGACGACCGCCATGGCCAGTACAAATATCCTGATAATTCCAGTCATGATATACGCCCTTTCAAAAACAGGGACGCGCCGAACCCCGGTCGCGCCCCGGAAAATCCACCCTGTCGCCGGACAGGCCCTTACCTCTCTACCGGGTCTTTCGAGATCCTGACAGATCCCCTGATCGGGACAATAAGCTCCTCGTATCCGGGATAGTTCGTCAGGAACTTCAACGAAGCTTCATACTTGCCCGGCTCCGACTTCGGGCGTATCTGGAACCTGCAGGTGTAAGCCTTGCCCGGCTTGACCTCCCTGATGTTCCATGTGATCGATTCATCGCTCGGAATCACATCGAGAATCTTCAACGAATCTCCCCTGGCCGAGATTACCGATACGATCTTTTCAAAACTCTTCGTCGTTCCCTCTGTCATCTGCAGTTCCCTCATGTATATCGTGCTCGGATGGAGCTCGACATCGTCCATGATATGGAGCCTGAAGGCGAGTTTCTTCTCGGGAAGCTTGTCGAAATCGGTCTCGATGAACAAGTCGGCAAAGTACTGCTTGGGAGGTAGGTTCTTTTTCAGCCATACCTCTACCTTGTACTTCTTGCCGTCCTCGACCGGTGTGATCTTGACGCCGATGCCCTCTTCGAGAGCGAGCTTGTCCCTGCTTTTTTCGGACCAGTGATAACCGACCAGCTTTATCTGTTCGTCGATAGCGGAAGAGATCATGACCTCTTCCTTCAGTTCATCACCCTTGTAACCTGAAAGGGACAGTCCCTTGGAAACCTGGAAGACCTGCTGGATCGTTCCGGTAACGTTGAGCGTCACTTTCGTGTTCTCGGGATCGTTCGTCTTCACGGTGAAGCTCTTCTTGAAGCGTCCGGCGTGAAGTTTGTGTCCTATGAGTTTTACACCTATCTTTCCCTCCGACCCGGGAGGGATGACCTCGTCATAGTCGGCCACTGAGCAGCCTCAGCCAGGGCGAACGCCGAGTATGTGCAGCTCGGCGACTCCATTGTTTACCACCTTGAATTCATACTCGATATCCACCCCCTCGTAGAAGGTGCCAAGGTCGGGACTCATCTCCCGTATATACATCTTGGGCGGATCTTTCTGAGCCGCCCCGGCCATCGACGCGAGTACCGTCGCCATTACGGCGAAGGTCACGATCGAAATGCCAAGCTTTCTCGAAAGGTTCATAGATGTCCTCCGTTTGACGGGCACCGGTTCGCAGCCTCGCCCGCCCATACGTGATAGATTCACTAGAAAACAGACCCGATACCCCACGCATTGCCAGCGGCTCCGACAGGGGGACCGGGACTTCTCTGTATCAATCAGTAGTATATTATAAAAGAGTAGGGCCCTTAGGTTCCACCAATTATTTCACGGTGAGCTCTTTTCTGCCCCCGGTGACCTTCCCGAAAAAGGCCCTGAACATCGTTCCGGCGGGGAAAAAATAGAAGAAAAGTACGGGGTAGAGTGCCCACGCCTGCAGTCCGGCGGCGCTGAGGCCGGCAAAGACAAAGATCAGGATGTGCATCTTCACGACACTGATGTAGGGGAGGAACATGTTGGGTTCCCTGCCCGGCTCGAGCGATTTCTTCATGTCCCCCAGCCTCGACCAGGCGCTTATAAGGACAAAGGGCCAATAGCTGCGTGCCGCAGCATTGACGATCCCGAAGACAAACGCGAAGGTGCCGCCTATCGACTCGCCGAAGGGCGTACCTTCGACTATCGGGAAAAAGGTGTTCAGAAACATCCCGTGCACGAAATGAAACCCTCCGAAATGGAGCGTGAAGAATCCCAGCGTAAAGACTACAGCGGGAGTATAGGCGAAAAAACGCCTGGCGACGCCACGAATGACCGACGCGTCTTCCCTGCCGGGCCCGTATGTAAGGTAGAGTGTGGCGCCGGCGAAAAGAGCGTTTACGAGGAGGACGATCCAGGGGATCGCGCGCAGCGGGCCGAAGACGAAGAAGGCGGCAATCGTGACGAAGACATTCATCCCGAGGATCCTGACCTCTTTCAGGCCCTTGATCTTCAGGTTTTTCATATTTTTTGGTTCGCCCGGGATATTGCCGGAGAAATATATGGATACAGCGGAAATGAGGATGAAGGCAAACCCTACGACAAGGCTCGATATCCAGAGCCCCCAGATCAGTTCCTTCGCTTCCCAACCCTGCCAGGAAGCTACAAGGACCAATACAGCGAATGAAGCGAGATCCTTCACCCAGCCCGAGACTGCCATTTTTCTTTCGACGAGCATGCGCATTCCTCCATTCCGGAGGAAGTGCAACTAACGTTCCGAATTAACTCATTTGCCTGCTTCCCAGCCGTATGTCTCGTAATGATAGTCGATTCTGCCATCCTTGACGTCAACTACGACAAAACCCTCGGGGAAATCCTTGTAGGGTCCCTTCCACCAGGCCGCACTGACTGCGCCGCCCGTAACGAACTTTGTCCCTTTGACTTGCGCCTGCTCAACGATATGCAGGTGTCCCTGGAGGACGAGCCTCAGGTCGCGGTCCTCGAACTGAGCCATGACCTCTGGTGCATTGGTCACGATCAAACCGGCCGGGATGCCTTTCGCCGAGTTGTATTCAATCTGGAGGGAAGGAGATACAAGGGGGATGTGCAGGCAGAGGACTATCGGTACCTCAGTGCCAGTCTTTTCGAGATCTCCGGCGAGCCACTCGAGTGTCTCCTGCCCGACATGGCCGTAATAGCTCCTGTTCTTTGTAAAACCTATCGTATCGAGCAGGATGAAGTGCCAGCCCCCGAAATCGAACGAATTGTTCGTCGAGCCTCCGCCGAGCCTGTTCGCGAACATCTTTCTGCCGAACTCGGGATGGGAAGTGTCGACTCCGCTGCGCGGGTCCAGCCCGAATACCTCGTGATTGCCGATCGTATGGTGGACAGGCATCTCGAAATCCCCACAAAGCTCGATGAACATATCATAGAGCGAATCTGCCCGCTCGTAATCTACTGCCAGTGCGTCATATATAAGATCTCCGCCCGTGATGACAAAATCGGGGTGGAGCTTGTTGACCTCGGCTATTGCCGCAGCGAACCCTTCGGCACCGCGAAGCTCAGGCATCATGTGAATATCGGTCATGAATACGAAGCGGAACGATCCGTCCTTTTCCCCGCAGAAAAGCCCCGTCGCAGAGACAGCAGTGATAACGGCCATTAGCAGGACGGTCCTGATGATCCTTGTGAATCTTCGCGCCATCTGATCTTTCCTCCAGATTAAAGGTCCGGAGTCATATTACATGAGGATAACCGGTGAGAAAAGAGACAACCCGCTGAGGTGATTTTCAACGAGAGCGTCCGCGATAAAAAACCCGGTCCAACGCCCGACTGACGGCCCCTGGTCCCCGTCGCCGGGCGCGGCCGGGTAGCGAACTGAGATAAATATAATATATTACTGTTTTAGTGGGTAATTATTTTTTAGCCCGGGGAGGTATTTAAAAGGGGCGCAGCCGAAAAGGCCGCGCCCCTGGTGTGCTTAAATCAGGATTCCCGGCCCTACGGCGCCATCCCGACATCCATGTATTCGTATTCCGGCTGGAAGAACGGTTCTCCGCCATCGCCGGAGATCCTCGCGACCCACCACATCTTCGCGACCCTGTCGTAGTTATCCTGGCTGCTGCGGACAAAATATTCCCGGGTCTCGGGATCATACCCCGTGACGAAGACGCCCGCATCCCGAAGCTCCCTGCGGAACCTGTTCGTGTCTCCCTCGAGGGAGCGAACGTAGAACTTCGAGTTTCTTCCTCCGGGCACGATCTTGTACTCGGGATAGAGCTCGCCTACCCACCTGATCTCATCGTTCACCATGATGTCAAGGATGTCCGAGACTGTCATGGAGACAAGAAAAGATGTCCGGCCCACCGGGCCGTAGCAGATCACATCAGTGATATCATGATCGAACCTGACAAGAAACTCGTCCCAGCTCATCTCATCGAGTGTCTGAACGATCGTGATCATCATCTGGCCGCCGAGTCCCTCGCTTTCGAGATTCTTCAGCCTGATCAAAAACAACTCGCCGACCTCCCAGGGCATGATGGGACCGAAGGGCAGACCGATACCGTAGATATCGCTGTCGACAAGCCCGTCCAGTAGGATCGGCTGATAGATGTAAGTGTAGTTGTAGATGTACGTCGTGCAGTAATGGTACTCGATTATCGGAGGACAGTAGTGCGGGCGCGGGGGCCATGGCCGGATACATCCGCCACCTCCGCCGATTGGTCCCACGGGAGGTTTGGGCGGACGCGTGAATTCTTTACGGTCTTCCCTGCCGACAGGACCCCTTTCTTTCTTTTTCTTCTCCCTGTCGTCATGCTTGAAGATCTCTCTCGGGGGCCTTCTCCTGTACTCCGCGCCGCCCGGTGGCCTTACTATCTTGCCTGACACGGGCTTGACGGGCCGGTCCTTGGAAGGAGGACGGGGCCTTGGAGGCCGGTCGATATTCTTGTCTGGCGGACGTGGCCTCGGCGGCCGGGGAGTCGGCCGGTCGATCTTCTTGTCCGGTGGACGGGGCCGATCGACAGGACGGGGCCGAGTGACCGGACGCTCCACAGGTCGAGTCTTGTGGTCATTCCCCGAGGGACGATCGGGCCTGGTCGTAACCGGGCGGGCATTGTTCTGCCCCCCGGAGGGGCGGGAAGGTGTTTTATCTGCGGCACTTCCTTTTCTGCCTTCGGAGGCGGGGCTCCGCTTGTCCCTGGCAGACGCGGCGTCTGAAAGGACTACAGATGTGAAGATGAATATAATAGTGATAAGAAAAACGATAGGGGCAAGGGTTCCTAAAGGCGCTCCCGTGCGTTTCATGACACCCCCCTGGAATGTGGCCAGCAATGCAGAGATCGTGTGTACATATACAATATAGCAATTTTTACGGAAAAGTGAAGGGGCACACCTTTGAAAGGTGGCCTAAATAATTGACAATACGTGTCATTTTCCTTTTCTTTAGGTGGGGCTCGCAGTAAATTATTTCTACTTATATTACCGATCTCGAATATCTGATTCGTTGTAAAGTTCGGAAGGGGTGTCTCCGACGACAGCGGACGTGCCTCCGGCCCGGCCGCAGGAAGACAGGATGGTAGCCATATGAACGAACGAAAAGAGATTTACCTCGACCACGTCGCAGCCTCACCCGCAAGGAAAGAGGCCGTCGCTGCGATGGTGCCCCTTCTCGAGGATGGCTTCGGTAATCCGCAGAGCGTGACCACGCGTGGCCAGCGGGCCGCCGAGGTCCTCGCGGCGGCGAGGGAACAGGTCGCATCCCTCGTAGGGATGTCGGCCTACGACGTATTATTCACCGCTTCGGGCTCCGAGGCAAACAACATGGCCCTGAAGGGCATCGCCCGGGGGAGAGCGAACAAGTCGAAGCGCGTGATCATCTCCGCCATGGAGCACATCTCGATAATGACTCCGGCAAGCTCGCTCGAGAAGGAAGGGTTCGAGATCGTCACCCTGCCGATCGACAGAGACGGCTTCGTCGATCCGGCCGACCTGAAGAAGGCGCTCGAGGGCGGAGCTGCCGTTACATCGATAATCCACGCCAGCACCGAGGTCGGCACAGTGCAGCCGGTTGAGGAGCTTGCAGCCATCTGCAAAGAGGCCGGCGTACCGTTCCACACCGACTCGTGGGGAGCGGCAGGAATGATCGACACAGACATGAAAAGAATAGGCGCCGGGGCGATGACGATCGCGGCGCAGAATTTCGGGGGTCCCCCGGGAGCGGCAGCGCTTATTCTCGGCAAGGGCTTCCCGATGAGGCCGATCATCCAGGGCGGCGTCCAGGAGAGAAATCTCAGGGCGGGCCAGGAGAACCTGCCGGCGATAGCAGGGATGGGTGTCGCGGCTGAGCTGGCTCTGGCCGAACTGGCAGACAGGGCCGCGCGCCTGATACCGATAAGGGACGCGTTTATCGAAAAGCTCCCCGCCGCTATCCCCGACGTGATCGCTACCGGGCACCCTGAAAAACGCCTCCCCGGGCACGCTTCGTTCTGCGTGGAGTATATAGAAGGGGAAGGGCTGCTCCTTTTCCTCGATCACAACGGGATCATGGCGGCGAGCGGTTCGGCCTGCACCTCGAAGTCGCTCAAGGGAAGCCACGTTCTCGAAGCGATGGGATACGAGGCCGCGACAGCTCAGGGTTCGATAGTATTCTCGCTCGGCGACTCGAACAGTATCGAGGACGTCGACACAATAATAGAAGAGATGAAGCCGATCGTCTTGCGCCTTCGCGAGATGTCGCCCATCTATAACAAGAAACAGGACTGATACAGGACACAACCGACAGGAGAAAAACAATGCCGATGTACAGTGACAAGGTGATGGAGCATTTCATGAAGCCTCGCAATGTGGGCGAGATCGAGAACGCGGACGGCGTAGGAGAGATCGGCAACCCGACATGCGGCGACATGATGACATTCATGATCACCGTCGAGGATGACAAGCTCGTCGATATCAAATTCAAGACTTTCGGATGCGGCGCCGCCATCGCGGTCTCCAGCATGGTAAGCGAGATGGGGACGGGGAAGACACTCGACGAAGCAATGGAGATCACTAACGACATGGTAGCCGAGGAGCTCGGCGGCCTGCCCAAGAACAAGATGCACTGCTCCAACCTCGGGGCCGACGCACTGCACGCCGCTATCGAGGACTACCGCAAGAGGAAGGACACGGGCGAGCCCGCTCCCGAGCCTCACGCACAGAAGAGCAAGATGCACGGCCAGACATGCCCGTTCTGCGATTCCGACGTCGACGAAAAGTCGCTCCCGTTCTGTGCTTCCTGCAAGACGGAACTGAACGACTGCCCGGAGTGCGGCAAGGTCGTATCAAGCTCGCTGAAGGAGTGCCCGCACTGCGGCTGCACACTGGGCGACGAAGAGAAAAAGGACTGAATAGCATCATGCCGGCAAGTGAACTCATCGAGAAGATCCTCCGACTGAAGGAGGAGAAGGGTGCGGTTATCCTCGCCCACAACTATCAGCCACCCGAGATCCAGGATATAGCGGACCATCTCGGTGACTCGCTCGACCTCAGCCGCCTTGCCGCAAAGCTCGACGAAGAGGTCATCATATTCTGCGGCGTTCATTTTATGGCCGAGACAGCCGCTATCCTCTCGCCGGACAAGAAGGTGATCCTTCCCGACCCGGACGCGGGCTGTCCAATGGCCGACATGATCAACGCGAAGGACCTGAAAGTTCTCCAGGAGAAACATCCGGGCGCCGTCACGGTGATGTACGTCAATTCAACCGCGGAGGTCAAGGCGCTTACCGACATCTGCTGCACATCCGCCAACGCTCTTGATGTAGTCGACTCCATCCCGGAGGATGACAAGATCATATTCGGGCCCGACCAGTATCTCGGCGGGTGGATCTCCCTTCAGACTGACCGGAGCATGATCCTCTGGGACGGGTTCTGCCCGTCGCACCAGAAGATCATGCCGGAAGAGATCCGGGCGCTGAGGGAGGAGCACCCCGACGCTGTCGTCATGGTGCACCCCGAGGTCAACCCGGCAATAGAGGCCGAGGCCGATGTCACTCTCGGAACGGGGTCGATGATAACGTTTGCCGGCGAGAGCGACGCGACGACATTCATCGTCGGGACCGAGGTCGGGATGTGTTACCGCCTCGAGAAGCTCTACCCGGGAAAGAGATTCATCCCCGCTTCGCCTAACGCAGTCTGCCCGAACATGAAGAAGATCTCGCTCGAGAAGATCCTCACATCCCTCGAGAAACTGGAACCGGTCATCACGGTTCCAAAGGAGACGGCTGACGCGGCGAGATCCGCAATAGAGCGAATGATCATGTTCGGCTGACCAGGATCGCGGGCGACGATTTAACAGATGATATTTTCAGGCCAATCAAAAAAGATCTTCATCGCCGTCTTCGCGGCGCTTGTCATACTTCACGCTATCACCTTATCAGGATCGAGACTTCTGCCTTTCATCGACCTTCCCAACCATCTAGCCGCTTCCACGATCGCCCGGCACTACGGCGAGTTCGGCAATGAGTTCGCGAAGTACTACAGCGTCGACCTCTTCCCCAAGCCGAACGTGCTGCATATTGTCTTCAGTTCACTCAGGATCTTTCCCTCGGCGGAAGCGGCCAACAGGGCCTGGTATATTCTCTACATACTTCTCCTGCCGTTCTCCATGATGCTCCTGTTGAGAAGGCTCGGAGGTGCTCTCTGGCCAGCCGTGCTTTCCCTGCTCCTTCTGTACAGCTACGCGGTCTGCTGGGGATTCGCCGGATATACGATGGCCATACCGCTGGTGCTGTTCTCTGCGTGGGCATCGGCAGGGATGGCAATGAGGCCGGGGCCGAAAAGCACTGTCGCCAGCGTATTGCTTCTGCTTCTGCTCTTTTTCGCGCACGCACTCGCAGCTATCTTCGCGATCGCGTTACATATCGTATTCATGGCCTTCGCCCGGGGCACCCGTCCACGGCGTAAGGCTGCGAACTGCCTTGCCGCCATGCCGGCTATAGTGATGCTTGCCGCCTGGTGGCTCTTCGAAAGGGCGTTCTGGTTCGGTCCGAGCACATCGGAACACCTTGCCCGGTATTATTCAGGTGAGTTCTTCACGTCATTTCCAGCCAGGTGGAAGATCCTCTTCATCGACAACTACAGCGTTTTGAACGGAACGATGGGCGAGGTCGCCGGAACGGTTTTTACCCTGGTCATCCTTGCCGCCGCAATCATACCTTTTTTCCTGAAGAGAAAAGCAGGGGGGGCAGAGGGAAGCGGCGCAAGGTCGGGAGGGACAAGATACGCCCTGCTTCTTCTCATTGTCTCTCTCGCCTGCTACCTCTTTCTGCCGAAGGACCTGCCCGGCCAGACGATCCTCTCGCAGAGGTTTTCTGTTTTTGTCCTGCTTTCGCTGATCGTCGTTGCGGGCATAGCCTGGAAGAAGGTCGACATTGCGAGCAAGGGGGCCGGAATCAAACTGGTCCCAGCCGTCACAGTGGTGATCTGCTTCGTTCACCTGGCACTCTGGTGGAGCAACTTCAACGCGTTCAACCGCGAGAATGAAAACTTCACCCCGGAGTTCTTCCCTGACCACTGGAAGGGAAAGATACTCTCGGGTCTGATCTATGATTTCAGGTGGAACGGAAGGCCCAGTTACATACACTTTCCCGGCTACTACATCACCTGGAAGAAAGGGATCGCCACGACGAGCGTTATCGGATACAGATTCGGCGCAGTCAGAAGAAAAGCGAAGCTGCCGGTACTTCCCGCTTATCTCGAGTGGGTCGGGATGTCCGGACAGTATGACGGCCGCTATTCCAGCCTCGACTATCTTCTTATACGGGGCGCGGTTCCCGCGGGACATGATAGCGATACCGACGGTTTCGAACCCCTTCGCGACGCCGGTAAATGGCGCCTCCTCAAGAACAACTGACATCAAAAACAATTGACACCGGGTGCCTTTATGCACGAATCTCTGTGGCTGAAAATCTATTTTTTCACGTCATTGAACGGGAGGAGTGTTACATGAAGCGCCTTATCATCGCAGTGCTCGCAACTGCAGTCCTCGCTACGGCTTCGATGCCTGCGACGGCAGGCGAACCGAGCTACGGGTTCAAGTTCGGCGGGTACGTCAAGGCCGACGCTATCTGGGACAATGCCAGGATCTACCCCGGCAACTACCAGCTGTGGGTCGTGGACGAGGCAGAAAAGAACAATGAATTCTTTCTGACCGCGAACGAGACGAGAATGGGATTCGATTTCTGGTGGGATGAGGAAACATACAAGACAACGGCAAAAATCGAGTTCGACTTCTACGGTGGCGGACCGGCCACAAACAAGTCAAACCCCATGATGCGCCACGCATACGTGAAGCTCGACGCTGATACATGGGCGCTTCTCTTCGGCCAGACATGGGATGTCATCTCACCGCTCAACCCGAAGACGGTCAACTACTCTGTCCAGTGGGCGCAGGGTAACATCGGTTACCGCAGGCCCCAGATGCGGTTCACCTACAAGATGAAGCCGGGCGAAAAGTCCACGATAAAGCTCGACGCCGCTATCGCGAGAAATATCGGGCTGGATCTCGACGGCAACGGGATCGATGACGGCGCCGACGCCGGTCTGCCGTCTTTCCAGGGCCGTCTCGGATTCGGCTCGCCGATAGGCAGTGAGGGCAAGATCGCAGTCGGTGTATCGGGCCACTACAGCACGGAGAAGTACACCGATCTCGCAACAGATGACATCGACTCCAAGGACACGCCTTCCTGGTCGATCAACGGCGACCTGGCGATCAAGATAAACAAGCGTTTCGCCCTGCTCGGCGAGTTCTTCATGGGCGAAAACCTCAACCAGTATCTCGGCGGCATCCTTCAGGGAGTCGACCCTCTCGGAAATCCGATTGCTGCGATGGGCGGCTGGGGACTCTTCCAGGTAAAAGCCACGGACAAGGCTCTCTTCAACTTCGGGTACGGCTTCGACGATCCGGACGAGAACGAGTGGAAGGCTGGTGAAGAGGTAGACGAGACCTACACGTTGAGGGACCTCAACTCCGAGGCATACGCCAACATGATGTACAGCCTGACGAACAATGTCTCCCTGATGTTCGAGGTCGGCTACCTGCAGACAAAGTACAAGTACACGACCAACGGCGTGAGCACGACTGAGGACTTCGACGCGATGCGGTTCCAGTTCGCTGTGAAAGCAGCGATAAAGTAGATCATACCGGAGAGGGCTTCCCCACAAACCCCGGAGGAACCGAGGGTTTACCAGGAAGCCCTCTCCTTTTCCCCCCCATGATAATCCTCACAATGCCCGTGGGTTATGCCCCAAGCCATCATTGAAATTACCCTGATAATCTGCTAGACTTGTTGCGGGTTTAAATATCTGCACAATTCAGCGGAGGGGTCCGATCATGGGGCACAAATCCTCACGGATGACTGTTCTAATCGTCATTTTAGTCGTTGTATGCACACTGTCCGTCCGGGCCTGGTGGGACGATAACGGCAACCAGGTCTCTTTCGGAGAGAGGAACGAGCTTTATCCCCGCATTGCCGCCGATACTCTCGTAAGTTCCGTGCTAAACCCCAGTATCTTTGTCCAAAGGATCGATGGGGACGGGCGCGACATCAAGGGGAACGATGTCGCATCCGGCGTTTACTTCTACCGCCTGATCACACCGGAATTTGGAAGAACAAGAAAAATGACCCTGATCCGGTAAACAGAGGAGAATCTCATCATGAAACGGGCATCCACCATTCTCGCGGTTATTGTTACTGCCTTTTTGCTGATTCTCACCGGTCCCGTCGCTGCCACGACCTGGTACGTCGATGTCGGAGGATCAGGCGATTTCCTGACGATACAGGACGGGATCGATGCCAGTTCGAACGGCGACACTGTACTCGTCGCTGCTGGCACCTATTACGGACCAGGAAACCGAAATATCGATATGCTGGGAAAGGCGATCGTTCTTGTTTCCGAGAGCGGCCCGGCAGTTACCATTCTTGATGCCGGGATCTACCCCGGGTTTCCTGACAGAGTTTTCGAGATATCGAACGGTGAAACCAGCAGCACTGTCATAGACGGGTTCACCGTGACAGGTGCCTCCTCTATTGCAATCTATATATTCAGATCGGATCCAACGGTCCAGAATTGCGTCATAACGGGCAACGACTCAACGGCAACTAATGACGGAGGCGGGATTTATTTATACGATTCCGTTTCCAAGATCGATAACTGTACGATAAGCGACAATCAAAAGAAAACCAGCGGGGGAGGGATCTATATATCTCACTCTGACGGTGTCTTGCTCCAGGATTGTCTGATCTCCGGCAACAGCACCCAGCACTATGGTGGCGGAGTTGATATCGGGAACTCCGGCGTATATATACTCGGCTGTACAGTCACCGGCAATTCCACAAGTGATGCCTCGGGAGGCATAAACAGCGGCTCCTATTCATACGTGGTTATTGAAGAGTGCCTGATATCCGGTAACACCTCCGGTTTCCGGGGCGGAGGCCTCTGCACGATGGGACCTGCCCACCTCAGCCACTGCGACATCATCGGTAACGAAGGCGTCTGGGCCGGAGGCATCATGGCCGATGATGATCTGGTCATGGAGAACTGTACCGTTGCATTTAATTCATCGGCCGTTAATGGAGCCGGCATTTATTATAATGGAGCCACGACGTTCATCTCTAATTCGATCATCTCTCATAACAACGGACAGGGCATCAATACGATTGCCTCTCCTCTCGCCATATCATGCAGCGATGTTTACGGAAATACGGACGGCAACTACACAGGCGGAATATCAGACCAGACCGGGATCAACGACAACATCTCGGTCGATCCTGTCTTCTGTGACCACGCTGGAGGAGACTATTCCATCGGCAGCGTATCCCCCTGTGCTCCAGCCAACAGCCCCTGCGGAGGGCTCATCGGCAGGCACGATGTCGGGTGTATCGCACTCCCCGATCTGATAGTCGCCGACGTGGATATCGACGATCGTCTAGTGGAGATTGGTGATAGCATACAGGTGACGGTCAAGATCAAGAACATTGGAAATCTGGCAGCTGAGGGATTCTTCACCGGTCTTTATTTCGATCTTCCATCACCTCCCCTGCCCGGCATGAGCGGTAATATCTTCTTCTATACATACGATCTCGCGGCCGGTGATTCACTGGTTCACGTGATACCGAACATCTCTAACACAGACCTCGGGGATTGGGATCCATGGGTCCAGGTCGATTACACAAATGCTGTGACAGAGTCTGATGAGAACAACAATGTCTATGAGGCGCTCCGGACCTGGTGGTCATTCGCGACGAGAGATGGGTGGCCGGCGACCTGCGGGGGGCCCTTTTACTCTTCACCGGCGATTGCCCTGATCGATGACGATCCGCGCACAAAAGAAGTGGTCATTGGCTGCGATGACGGATATTTGTATGCATGGACTGCCGACGGAAATGCGTTGCCCGGCTGGCCGATCGACCTGGGAAGCCCGATCTCTTCCTCCCCGGCTGTCGGCAATATCGCGGGAGACTTCCATAATGAGATCGTCGTTGGATGCGGCGCCTTTCTCTACGCCTTTGACTACGAGGGAACTCAATTGTGGCGCTTCGGGCCAAGCCAGCCTGTAACCTCGACGCCGGCTCTCGTCGATCTCGATGATGACGGCATGCTCGAGATCCTGTTCAGCCGCAGGAGCCTGATCCTTGATGTACAGCTGTTCGCGCTGGAAGGCGACGGCACATTGTATCCTGGTTCCTGGCCCATACTCCTCGAAGGCAATAACGCCACATCCCCGGCGGCAGGGGATATGGATCATGACGGCGATATAGAGATCGCTGTGGTGTCCAGCGGTGTCGACAAGTTGGAAGATAAGTCACTCGTGCACCTGTTCAGCGCGGACGGAAGTTATTACAGCCCGTTCTGGCCGACGCTGATAGATGTTATTATTACCTGTTCTCCTGTACTGGGAAATATCGCGAGCACCGATTTTCTCGAGATCGTCACCGGAGGGCTGGACGGAACGATCTACGCGATCAATGTGCTGGGCAATATCTGGCCCACCTTGCCTCAAGTGTCGGGAGAGATAAACAAATCCCTGGCTCTGGCGGAACTCGATTCGGACGATTACCAGGAGATCGTCGCGATATCAAGAACCACAGGCGTGTTCTGCTTCTGCTGGTTGTCCGTTATTGACAATGACGGAACGGTAAGCGGGCCCCTTCAGGTTGGAAACTGGCCTGGCGACCTCGAGTCTCCTTCCGTCATCTCGTTTTACCAGATGGCGTTCGGCGGCAGCCCCGATGAATATCTCTTTGGTCGAACAATACCTTTCAATGTCGGGGTTCAGGGCTTCCCCCTTGCTGTCGAGGAACCAACCCATTCGTCAATGGCCGCAGGCGATCTTGATGGTGACGGCTACCTGGACCTGGTCGTCGCGACCAGCTCCGGTTCAGTCTTTGCCATTGACCTTGGCAGCGATGAGGATTTCGAAGCCGCCTC
Source organism: uncultured bacterium (assembly GCA_964457905.1). Lineage (GTDB taxonomy): Bacteria > Krumholzibacteriota > Krumholzibacteriia > Krumholzibacteriales > Krumholzibacteriaceae > JAUWCL01. The sequence goes on from CAYWGA010000007.1 coordinate 16,942, forward strand.
TCCTCTCTGCTGGCCGTTCTACAGAAACGACAGGACAAGATGCGGCTGCTATTTTGTCGAGACGTTGACGGACGCCGGGGAAGCGGAGGATATCCTGCCAACCGCAACGGCGCTTCAGTCAATCCATCCGAATCCGTTCAACCCGGCGACGACGATAGCCTTCGACATCAGCAAGCGGACGCGCGTCAAGCTCACCGTGTACGATGCCGCCGGAAGGACCGTCTGCGTGCTCAAGGATGAGGTCATGGACAGGGGCCGTCATGAGGTCGTCTGGAACGGGAAGAACAGTGCAGGGGGTTCCGTCGCAACGGGTGTCTATTTCTGTCGGCTGAGTGCCGGTGATATCGTACAGACTGAGAAGATGGTGCTGCTTCGTTAGGTGTAAGCGCATCATGGTGCTGCGGCGACAGGCGGCAGCGCATCCAGACGGCAGTGCATCCAGGAGGCAGCGCATCGCTGTCACCCGGTCAAGTTTACACGCTCCCCCAATTACGATGGAAGAGAGCGCAAGGGTGAGGCGATTATCTATGTCTCTTCCCCGCATTTTCTTTAAAATAATCACCGAAAACATAAAATTTTCCTTGACGGACTATTCGCTCCCAAAACCCCTAACGGCTGAGATCGCCGTCTATTACGCCCTCAGGAGGACACCGGCGCCCCTCTCGCCGCTCCTTTCATCAATCCTGACTTCCGACTTACCACAGGCTCCGACTTGGCCCCAGAACCCATCCATTCAGGGGCTAAAAAGAGGTGTTATAATGCTCTCAATGGAGGCGCCAAAGGAGGCGGGGGCAGAGAAGGCACCGATTCTCACCCGGAGGTGATGATGATGACGAAGGCGAAGACCCAGATCCGTTCCACCAGTAAATCCAGCGATCAAACAACAACTCGCAAGACCGCTTCTGCAGCAAGGGATATTCCAGAAGCCAGCGCTCTCAAGAGCATCTCTGACCAGCGGCTGCTCTCGAGAATCAGAAAGCTCTCAGACAGGGAGCGGGAGACTGTGCTGTCTATACTTGTTCACCTTATCGAGATAGATCGGCGAAGGCTCTACCTGCCTCTAGGATTCGGCTCCCTCTACGAGTTCTGCGTCAAACACCTTGGATACTGCGAGGCCACAGCTGCCAGAAGGGTCAATGTCGCCAGGTGTATCAGTCAGATTCCTCTTGCCTGCAGGGCTCTCGCTTCAGGAAAGGTCACCCTGACTAACCTGGCCCTGATAACAAAGGTCATCACCAGGGAGAACGCCAGGGAACTGCTCTCCCGTATCGCCGGAGCGTCAAAGAAAGAGGTCGAGCTGCTCGTCAGCAGCCGCAACCCCCGCGCAGCCATCAAGGACTCTATACGCCCCGTACATGTCAGGACCATCATAGAAGTACCTGTAGCTGATGCGGTTACAACTGAAGGTGGCAAGAGATTTACCACCACTGGTGATGGTAAAAACCTTGCCACTTCGAAGGCTGCTATCCCGGAAGTTGCATGTTCGAAGGGTAGCGGGACTGCTGCCGCAACTGAGAGCGGCCGCAGCCCCGCTGTCACAGAGAAGCGAATCGTCATCGAAGAGAGACTCAAGTTCACGTTTGGTGCTGACCGGGAATTCCTCGCCAAGCTCGATCAGATACGTTCCCTGCTCTCTTCAAAGCATCACAGGAAGCTCGAGTGCGAGGAGCTCTTCTCGATACTAATGGACGAGTACATCGAGCGTCACAGCCCCGAAGGCAGGATCAGTCGAAAAAGGAAACGGGAAGAAAGAAAGGCTGGACCTGGAAAGAACAGGCCGGGAAAGAACGGTACCTCCAGAAAAACGGGGGCGGCATCAGCAAACCAGAAGAAGACAATCCTGCAGAAGAATAATGGCTCCTCAAAGGAGCCTGAGCGATCTCGTTACATCCCCCTGAAGGTCTGCGATGAGGTCCATGCCAGGGACAATGGGCGATGTACCTACGTATCTCCAGCTGGCAGGCGGTGCGGCACGACATGGGACCTCCAGGTAGACCACATCGTGCCCTTTGCCAGGGGCGGAGACAACTCGCCATCGAACCTCAGGTTGCTTTGCGCCAGACACAACAGGCTCGAGGCTGAAAAAGCCTACGGCACGAAACACATGGAGCAGTATCTGAAGAAGAATACGGGGCATGATCGAAAATCTAAAGGCCGGCTGCTCCGCGAGCACCGCGCTTCTTACTCGTCTTCATTCAACTCCCTGGTATGCGGATGTCGGGCAGACGGGAATATTCTTTCTGTGCCGCTGACTATTACAAGCATCCGTACAAGCACCCGATTATTACCTGCGGCGAAGGTCACTCTGCGGTATCGGGATCGGATCTCTGTTTTTGTCGATTTACACCCGTCACGAAGAGTATGGCTCCCACCAGCAGCATAAAGCCGTTAACCAGAAGGTCGGTATGGTCCAGTCTGCCCAGAAGAAGCCGCGAGACGCTGAGGCAGATCGACAGCGAGCCGGTTATCATCCCCACCATAGCCCTGAGAAGATGTTTTACTCTCCCGCGTTTCTGCAGGTTCAGCATGACAACCAGGCTTATGCCCGCCGCAGCGAGAATGGAGATTATTTGCGCGATGAACCTCGACATGAAAGCGCCCCCTCCTGTTACGTGTTTTCTGGTACGTTTTTTCTGTTACGTTTTTTCCAGCTCGTAATTGTACCCCGCGGCGAAGTCCGCTCCGCTGTCGAGGTATCTCTTTATAAACTGGCCGCAGTTCGAGCCGATGTGGTTCTCCTCGAGTTCGCCTATTGAGACGAGGACCTCGTACCCTGCGTCGCGCAGGGGTGCCGTCACGCTCTCCGGCTCTGTTCCGTGGATTATCGACGATTTCACACCGCTGCTCTCCGCCTCGCATGTCGGATTGACCGGCGTCAGCTTGACCAGGAATTTGTCGGGGTCGAAGTGCCGGAAGAGGACCGCCGCATCGAGGGGCATCCCTTCAGCCAGCGCGAAGTTGAGGGTGATCTTCCTTCCACCGTCCACGAAGAACCGTTCGCCGTATTTCGCGATCGTCGGGAAATCCCATTTCTTCGGCGGCAGGAGCCAGTCGCGTTTTTCAGAGTCGGTCGTATGAAGGGAGAACTGGAGCTGGAAACGGCCCTTGTAGACCCCTCTGCCGATCTCGAGAAGCCTGTCGAACCAAGCCTCCCTGCCGGCCGGAGCGATAGTCGAGAGGGCGGGCATCAGCCCGGGTGCGTCGTATCGCGAGGGGAGTATCTCGAGGACATCGAGGACCGCGTCGTTGAGCGCCGGTTCACCCATCCTCGCGAGCTGTACCTTGAACTTCTCCGCCGGCACGCAGCGGTCTGGATACCGTCGGTCGATCATGTAGTCGATCTGGAAAAGGATCTCGTCTACGGAGAGTTTGCCCCCATACGAACCGCCCGCATCGCAGAACCGGCATCCGCCCGGACAGCCGAAAAGGGTGGATACGATCAGCACCCACTTCTTCTCACGCGGCAGCGACGGCTCGACCGACTCGACGAACTCGACGTGCCTGTCGCCATCCGCTTCGGCTATGTATACCTTCGCGACCTCGTCGCTACCCGTCCAGGCCCTTACCTTCATATATCTCCATTGCAGAACGTACGCCGTCGCCGACAGCGATCGATGTCTGCCTGTACATCTGGTTTATGACATCTCCGGCGAACCGCAGTCTTCCTTCCGCCACAAGCTCGTCGAAATGCTCCGAGAGCCCGGGCATCAGGGCTATTTCACGTGGCACCCTGCCGATAGCAGCGATGACATGGTCGGCCGTCATCATGTTGCGCGAGCCGCATCCGGTCCCGCAGAGCGAAAGGGCAAATCGCCCTTCCTCCTCCTTCGATATCTTCGCCGCTGAGGCGTTCTCCAGAACAGTGATGCGTTCGCTGCCCGCAACGCGCCTCGCCAGCGCGGCGTTGCAGCGCGGCTTCTCGCCCCTCTGCAGGATCACGATATCGTTCTTCTTCGACAGTGTCAGTGCGTAATCGAAGGCGGCATCGCCGGCGCCGATGATCGCCACCGACTTGCCCGCTATCGACCTGATCATACCTATGCCGTAGTCGATCCCGGATTCCGTTTCCTCAGAATCGAACTCGACATCATCGAGAGGAACGGGCCTCGTGCCCGTCGCGATGATCAGCCGCGAAAAATCGGCAAGGTTATCGGCCTGCACCCTGAATACGCCGTCAGCATAATCGACAGAGAGGACCTCCTCGGGACAGATGACAGCCTCACTCGCTTCGAGCCCCTTGGCGAAAAGTGCGGCCAGCTCTGGACCCTCGATCCCTTTCGGAAAGCCGGGGTAGTTCTCGATCGTCCCCGCGTTGAAGAGAAGCCCGCCCGGCGCGTCCGCCTCGTAGACGAACGGGATTATCTCGTACCTGGCAAACTGGAGGGCGGCTGAGATTCCGGCCGGGCCCGCTCCGATTATCGCTGTATCGTATTTCATCTCTTCTCTGTCTCCATCAGTCTCGAGCATGTAGTTATCGCCGCCGTGCCGTGCGAAAGATTCAGAAGCGAGGCGGCGTGATATTCCCTGTTGTATGTCGCGGTCCCGTCGGCGGGCAGGAAAACGGCGAATCCCCTTACAAATGCCGAACGCGCTGTCGTCTCAACGCAGAGATGAGTCATGACGCCTGTCACTACGACCTGCTCCACACCTGCATCCAGGAGAAGCGCCTCAAGGTCAGTGCCGTAGAATGCATCGTACTGCGTCTTGGCCACAACAGCGGTAGAGAGCTCCTCGAGGACCGGCTCAAGTGCCGCTCCAGGCGATCCGGGCTCGAGGATATCGTTCCACCATTCCTTCATCATACCCGCATCTTCGGCGGTGTTCGAATGTCTCGTCATTATGACCGGCCGGCCGGCGGCGGCGAAACGCCGGGCGAGACCGGTCAGTCCCGATACTATTGCAGGAGCGTCCGGCACAAAAGCGTGAGAGTCCTCACCGAGAAAATATGCCTGCATGTCAAGTATCAACAGAGCCGCGTTCGATATGTCAAACTCCGGGCCGCGAGGGGCCGCGCCGGGGATCAGCCGGCGGGCGTTCTCCTCGATGTCACCCGGCGTCAGATAGTTTTCCTTCATAGAGGCAGCTTGTCCATGCCGTGCCGCTTCGCTTCGGCCTCCATCAACCCGGTCAAATGCTCGACGACCGCCGGATCGAGCGCTTCCGGCTCATGCTTCGCGAGGAGTTTCTCGACCCTCTCGTGTGCCCTCGTCGCGGCGTCCTTCCTGCCGTTGGCGCGCCATTCCTCCAGCGATCCCCTCTCTATGACCGGATCGGGGAAGTATGCCTCCGCACGGAACCACTTCGTAGTGTGGGGCAGGGAAAGGAACTCTTTTTTCTCCAGCCCCGCCTGGATCAGCGGCATCGCGATCGGGTCGTCACGAAGTTCGATACCGTCGGAAAGCCTCAGGGCCATTCCGCAGACCTCGTGATCGAGGACGAGCTTTTCGAGGGACTGGCAATTCTCGAAATCGAGCATTCCAGGGCCCGACACATTATTGAGTCCCGAGAAGGCGGCAACGATCGCCCCCATCGCCGTTTCCATACCGGCCTGGTAGTCGACCGGCTTCGAATCGCTGAGCGCCATGTAGGCCTGGACAGGGACACCGAGGTGCTTGCCTATCTCGGCGTAGGCGCCGTCTATCATCATCGTCTCGATAGCGCCCATCGGAGTAGTACCCTTGCGCATATCGAAACATGCCGGCGAGCCGCCGTAGATGATCGGCGAACCGGCGCGCGCCAGCTGGTGAATCGTTATCCCGCTGAGATTCTCGGCACAGTGCTGCGTGACCGCTCCGGACAGGGTGACAGGAGCTGTCGCTCCCGTAAGAGGCATCGAGATGAGCTCGGCGGGAAGTCCCGTCCGTGCGCAGTCGATCAGCGCCTGGCAGGTCAGGTCGCTCCACATCAGCGGAGGAGAGGGGCAGCAGTCGAATATCGCCATCGGCTTCTCCATCAGCGACTCGGCGCTCCCTGATACGGCGGAGAGCATCTCGTGCATCACCTTGAAAGCTTCGATCTTGAATGTCCCGGTGACGATAGGCTTGACCGAATTCAGAAGGCCGAGGAAGACCCTGTACCTGTCCGCAATATCCTCGGGAACGTCGCCCGGGATCATCCCGGTACTCTGTGCGGCGTAGTGGGGAAGAGCGTCGGTGAGCCTGGCGTATTTGACGACATCGGCAGTAACAGGCGTTCTCGCGTCGTTGAGTTCGTGATCGAATATCCTCAGGGCCGCAGAACCGGGATTGAAATGGAGCCTGTTCTCGCCGAGGTCCATCGCGACCTCACCGTGCCGGTCATAGAGCCGGATCCTCGAGGGCGCCGTCTCCAGCGCCTTCTCGACGATCGTCGACGGGATCATTACCCGGCCTCCGACGACCTTCGCTCCCGCTCCGGTGAGCAACTCGACAGCCTCGTCGTTCTCGACGAATACGCCAACCTTTTCCAGGATCTCCATCGACTCGGCGATTATCTTCTTTCTTGTCGCCTCATCGAACCAGGTAACACGCGGGGTCATGGCCATCTCGCCAGCTCCTTCCGTCTCTGTTCTATTTAATCCAGCATCCTGTACGGACAGGTCTCCATGTCGCAGTTCCTGCAGGAGCCTTCGCTCCGGAGCCTGACCGGTTCTTCCGCGATGTGCACGGCGAACGATACCGATTTGCGAGGGACCATCATGCTGCTCCCGGTGAGCGTCACGCCGATCCTGTCCGCGGGGACAAGCGTAAAGAGAGCCTTCTGTTCCTTCACATCCCAGTCGCCGTACCCCGGGCTCGCCCTGCACGAGGTCTTGAGCCCGATCGCTGCAGCCGCCTCGTCGATATGGTCGTTCGCGTAACGGGCCGTCGCTTCCGCGGCCGCCGAGCCTATCGCATCGAGGACCACCGCGGCGAGCATGTCGCCCTTCTTCGTCAGCGCCGTCACCCTTTCCTCGAGCGCGGATCCTATCGTACAGACGCAGAAGGCGACCTTCTCGAGATCGGTGAATACATCAGAGCCCGGCAGGTCCGCGCCTGCCGCCGTCACATATATCGCTTTAGGGACAAGCAGCCCCTTCGATTCCTCGAGAGCCTCTTCCAGGGCAGCGGTGATCTTTCCCGCCGCAGCCGCTGCGGGTGCGCCGATCGTCTCGCCGTTCTTTCTGCCGAGGAGCCGTGACAGCTCGGCGCTGTCCGGTTCTATCGTAAATCCTTCGAGGATCACGGGGTCCATATTACGTCTCTCACATCCCGTCGATGCTCGCCCTGACGGCTTTTATGAAATCGGGGGTCGTGCCGCAGCATCCGCCGACAGCGTTGGCGCCCGACTCGATAATCTTTACCAGGTCTGCGGCGAATTCCTCCGGCTTCTGCCCGTATACGGCCTTCCCGTCAGAAAACGCGGGCAGCCCCGCATTAGGCTGGAAAAGAAGGGGCACATCGGTCAGCGCCCGCATCTCACCGACAAGATCGAGCATCTCGCCGCTCGTTATCGAACAGTTCGCCCCGATGACCGCCGCGCCCTCTGCGACGAGGGTCTCCGCGGCTTCGGCCGGTGAATTGCCCACTATCGTGAAATATCCTTTTTTCTTCCTGTCCATCGTCAGTTCGCAGACGATCGGCTTGTCTGAGACCTCTTTTACTGCACGTATCGCCTCGACGGCCTCACGGATATCGTACATCGTTTCTATCAGATACAGGTCGACGCCGCCTTTCTCGAGAGCTGCTGCCTGCTCCCTGAACGCGGTCCTCGCCGCTTCTACGCTCAGCGTCCCCATTGGAGGAAAAAATTCGCCAGTAGGACCTATATCGCCCGCGAGAAATCTTCCGGCACTGCCGAATTCATCGATAGCCTGTCTCGCTATCTCGGCTGCCCGCCTGTTCAGAGCCGATGCGTCGGGAGCTTCCCCGCGGCACGAGGCTTTGAGCTTTATCGAGGTCCCGCCGAAGGTATTCGTCTGAATTACGTCGGCTCCCGCCCCGAGATACTTCTTGTGAATGTCTATGAGTACTTCCGACCGCGTGATGCTCCACACATCAGGCGCCTCGCCCTCGCCGAGCCCGGCCGCGATGAGCATGCTGCCCATACCGCCGTCGAAAAGGAGTACCTTTTCTTTCAATGCTTCGAGAAATCCGCTCATCACTTTCCCTTTGCGAGAGCCACTGCGGCGACCGCGTCGCCGGCGTAACCGTCCGCCCCTATCTTAGATGCCCACTCGGCGCTGCATGGGGCCCCGCCGACCATCACCTTGATGTTATCCAGCGATTTCGCGGCGAGCTGCTCGATGACCTTCTTCTGTCCCGGCATCGTCGTTGTGAGCAGGGCCGATATGGCGATCCAGTCGGCGCCCTTCTCCTCGGCCGTCTCGACGAACTTCGTCACAGGGACGTCCGCGCCGAGATCGGTGACCTGGAACCCGTTGGCCGATAGCATCGTCGCGACGAGTGTCTTGCCGATATCGTGTATGTCGCCCTCGATTGTGCCGATGACTACATGTCCGAGGCTGCTCTGGCTGCCAGCGCCTCCATCGAGAGAGGGCTGAAGGACATCCATCGCCTTTTTCATCGCGTCAGCGCCGATCACGAGCTCGGGAAGGAAGAGTTCTCCCTCTTCCCAGAGCCTGCCGACCTCGCGGATCCCTGAAACGAAGCCGTTCTCGATCACCTCGAGAACATCCATACCCTTCTCGAGGGTCAGTGCCGCGAGTTCGGCGGACTTCTCCGCATCTCCGACGATGATCGACTGCCTGCAGTTTTCCAGGTGTTCCTTCATCCGGGATCCTCCATCCTTCTTTTCTTCATACCCGGAACATGGTCCAGGTTCACGTTATAGACTTCAGGTATGTGCGTAGATTGTGGAGTATATCAGAATGGGTGCCCCCCGATGCAAATATATTATTTGTGTTAAGGGTAGTGGGGATAAAGGGAGAGCCCGGCGCGTATACTCACTCCGGGCTCCGTGCGACGAAACTGCAGGGGGTGCGGCCGGGCACCCCGGTATTCTCCTCAGAAAACCTTACCCCCTTGAAGGCCGACCAAACTCTTCGGAGGCAGCGCCCGGCCAATGCTCAGTTTGTCGCGAACTTCTTCTGTATCTCGAACTCCGGCACGATGTCGACAGGCAGGCGCGCTTTCCTGAGCTTGAGCAGCGATGCCTCTACGTCTGCGTCCATCGTCCCGTACTTATCAAGAAGGCCCTTGGAGGCTTCGTAGTCCCCGAGGGCCTGGATCATCAGGATCTTTGCTGAAAGGTCCTTTACCGCGCCGCGCATCTTCTCTGTATCGACAGACCAGGTGCCGCTGTCCTTGTTATAGGAGTACACCCCGTTCTCTCTCATGTAGTTGAAGATTACCATGTTCGCCCTTCCGTGCGCAGACTCTGCGCCGAAACGGACGGAGCGGAAGAAGCCGGCGAGAAACGTGACCGCTACGTCCTTTTCGAGCTCACGGCCGAAGAACCCCTCGTCAATAAGATAATAAATATTGTACTCGCCCACAATATCAGCTTTCGCTTCTTCGACAGAAGAATGCGTCTCCTTCAAAGCCTTCTGCGCGGTCGTTTCGGTGCCGTCCGCGAGAGTTATCCTGCCAGGCCCGAGGCCGTGCGAGAACTCGTGCAGCAGGATGTGGTTGTAGTAAGCGTCGAAGGTCACATGCTTCAGCTGGTCCTTGTCGATCAGCTCTTCGGCTATCGGCATGAGGATCTTGTCGAACTTGGCGTGGATGATATTGCGGAGCATGACCTTCTTGCTTCCCTTGGCCTCCTGGACCCTCTCGTCATTGGGAAGGTTGAAGGCGAGGGTCTGCACGCCGGCCTTCGTGTCGCCGCCGGAGAAGACCTCGTCGACGACCGAGATCGGCGATTCGAGCCCGCGGTCGAGGTTCTTGTGCTCGTCGGGGATGGGCAGGTTCTTCTCCATCTTTACGAGATACCCGGCCAGCCCGTCGAGGCGCACGCTCTCCTTCGGGTCGCGGATGCAGACGAAGGCCTCGAATGCGGCCTTGTAGTTGAAGAGGTTGTCCTCGTAGACCTCGTAGGGGCCGATCGTGACGTCGATCAGGTTGTCCTTTACATCCATCCAGTCCATGTCGCTCTGGAAGTAGTCGTTCGAAGCGAAAGCGGCGGCGCGTGAGCGGAGAAACTTCGCGAGCGACTCGTTGGCCGTCTGGTCGGCCGCGCGGCGCATGTATCCGGCCGCTTCGTCGAGCAGCTCTTTATACTCGGTCGAGTAGGGGACCGCAATGAGCTGTCCCGGCTTCTCACCGCGTCTGATCACGGTAAATGTTCCCTCGAATGCTTCCCGGTCCATGGGCCTCTTAGTAATCCAGTCCTCGAATTCCTTCGTCTCCATATCGGTCGGGTAGAACTCCGCCCCGTCCGGCTTAAGGATCTTGCCGATGAAGGGCTCGTTCTCGTTTATCCTGTCCCAGGGGCCGAAGTTGATATTGAAGAACTTCAGCTCTCTCATCTTGTCCTTGCTGTTAAGCGCCAGGCGCAGCTCGACGTTGCCTTTCCAGACCTGCCTGAGAAAGATCTCGTCCATGACGGCGGCAGCCCTGTAGATATTCTCCAGCGCGGCGGTCTCGTTCTTGTCGAGCAGGTCCCATGGGACCGATATCTTTACCGGCGCATAGACGGCAAGTCTCTGTTCGATGTTTTTCTCCCGACCTTCCTGTGCGGACACGGCAGTTCCTCCCGCTGCGATGATGGCTAGACAGACAGCCATCGTAAGAATCCTCTTCATCCGGTTCCTCCTAGAGTAAAAGACAGATAAATATACACCTTCAGTCCGGGGATTATCTCAGAAAAAACGCCTTCGTTCAAGGCTGAGTGTCTCCGGCGCCCCTTTCGCCTTGACGGTCTCAGGCGGCTGGTGATAGCGTAAACCGGTCCGCAATACCACCTGAAAAAGAAAGGGGCAAGGCATGCTCAAGGATATCTACGGAAAGATCGACAGTTACTCAGCCGGGATGATCGACCTGCAGTCGAAGCTCACCGCGATACCGGCGCTGGGGCCGGAGAACGACGGGGTCGGCGAGAAGGAGAAGGCTGATTTTCTCGAAAAATGGATGGCTGACGAGATCGGCTTCGACACCGTCGACCATTACGACGCTCCCGATGACAGGGTCCCCGCGGGGATCAGGCCCAATATCGTCGCGATCATGAAGGGCGCCTCGAGCGACCGCAGGGTATGGGTCATGGGGCACATAGACGTCGTCCCGCCCGGCGACCTCGAGAAGTGGGACACCAACCCCTGGGAAGTCGTCGAAAAGGACGGCAAGCTCTACGGCCGCGGCACGGAAGACGACCAGCACGGTATCGTCACCCCGCTGTTCGCCCTGAAGGCGATAAAGGAGCTCGGCGGAACGCTTCCCTATGACGTCGGAGTGGTCGTCGTCTCCGCGGAGGAGACCGGAAGCGAGCACGGGATCGAGTACCTCCTCAAGAACAGCGACCTGTTCGGCGAGAACGACTACATCATAGTCCCCGACGCTGGAGAGCCCGATGGCTCGATGATAGAAGTGGCGGAAAAATCGATCTACTGGCTGAAGGTCGAGACGACCGGAAAGCAGTGCCACGCCTCGACACCTGCCGCAGGCGTCAATGCCCACTATGCCGGCGCGCACCTCATCACGAGGCTTCACGCGCTGCACGAGCTGTTCCCGACGGTTGACGAGGTATTCGATCCACCGATCAGCACCTTCCAGGCTACCAAGAAGGAAGCGAACGTCCCCAATGTCAACACGATCCCGGGCGACGACGTCTTCTATCTCGACATGAGGATCCTCCCCGGAATCTCCCTCGATGATGTCGATACCGAGATCAGGAAGATCGCCGACGGAGTGGAGAAGGAATTCGACGTGAAGATCACTCTCTCCGCCGCACAGAAGGAATTGGCCGCCCCCGCGACTCCCGCCGATGCGAAGGTGGTAAAGGCGCTGGCCGCGGCGATAAAGGATGTATATAAAATTGACGCGAAGCCGATGGGTATAGGCGGCGGCACAGTAGCGGCGTTCTTCAGAAGGGCCGGGCTCCACGCGGTCGTCTGGTCGAAGATCGAAGACACCTGCCACCAGCCTAACGAGTACACGACGGTGGAAAACATGGTCGGCGACACGAAGGTCTTCGCCAATCTCTTCATGCAGAAAGACTAGGTCCGGAAAGAAACGATGATCACCGGGGCCGGCGCTTCAGCCGGCCCTTTTTTTATCCGGGACCGTTTACGACAGAACGAGAAGCCGCAGCTCGCACATATCGCGGATCGCCCAGCGGAGCCCCTCGCGGCCCGAACCGGACTCCTTTACCCCGCCGTACGGCATCCTGTCGACGCGGAAGGTGGGGAAGTCGCCCGCAACGACACCACCGACCTCGAGTGTCTCGAAAGCCTTCCTTATGAGCCTCGCATCGTGGGTGAAAACGCCAGCCTGGAGGCCGAATCTCGAATCGTTGACCCCGGCGAGGGCCTCATCGAAGCTCTCATAGCGGGAGACGACGGTCACGGGGCCGAAGATCTCGTCATCGACGACCTTCATGCCGCGCAAAGTGTTCTCCAGTATAGCCGGCGGATAAAAGGACCCCTCTCTCGGCCCGCCCACGGTAAGAATGGCGCCTGCCGAGACAGCCTCGTCGACCCACTGCTCGACCCTGACAGCCTCGGCTTCATTTATCATCGGCCCGATCCCTGTCGACTCATCGAGGGGGTCGCCCCGCCTTATCGCCGAGACCTCGCGTGAAAATTCCTTCATAAAAGAATCGTAGATACCGTTCTGCACAAAGATCCTCTGCACCGAGATGCAGACCTGCCCCGAAAACGCGTATCCGCCGACCGCTATCCTCGCCGCGGCCCCCGGGATATCGTCCCAGTCGTCGTGGAGCACGACGGCGGCGTTCCCGCCCAGCTCGAGGGTGACCTTTTTCATGTGAGCCCTTTTCTTCAGCTCCCAGCCGACCGGCGCGCTCCCGGTGAATGTCACCTTTCTGATCTCCGGCCTCTCCGCCAGGAGACCCGCCTCGGCGCCGCTCATCGGCAGAACACTCAACGCCCCCGCAGGCAGTCCCGAGTCGATCAGGATATCGGCCAGCATCAGAGCCGTCAGCGGCGTATCACTCGACGGTTTGAGGATCACGGGACATCCCGCGGCAATCGCCGGAGCGAGCTTGTGGGCGACCAGGTTGAGGGGAAAGTTAAAAGGAGTGATCGCGAGAACCGGGCCGACAGGGAACCATCCCGTCATCCCCATCCGGCCCTCGCCCGGCGTCGAGGTGTCGAGGGAGATCGTCTCCCCGTACAGACGGCTGCATTCCTCGGCCGCCTCGGAGAAGGTATGGACCGCCCTGGCCGCTTCTCCAGCCGCATATCGGATTGGTTTTCCCGATTCGAGGGATATCAGCCGCGCCAGCTCTCCCCCGCGCTCACGTATCAGCGCCGAGGCCTTTTTCAGTATTTCAGCACGCTGGCGGGCCGTCATCCTCTTCATCACCGGAAAAGCCTTTACGGCCCCCGCAACGGCCATTTCAACCACATCGGCGGAGGGGCGAAGGGCCTCTCCCGCCACAGAGCCGTCATAAGGGGAGAGTACGGGATAGCGCTCGCCCTCCAGGGTCCATTCACCGGATGCCAGGCACAGTTTTTCAGTCATCGTTCCACCTCTGTCATTTATCATTTATGGTATTCGCACTCCCTGCGAATACATGTTATAATCCCGCCCGTACAGAGCGGTGTCCATAGGGAGGGGCCTTTGAAGTATCTCAAGCATCTGATCGTTCTTGCCGTCTTTCTCGTTCTGAGTTTCCTGTTCTTCCGGCTCTGCCTCGACAACGGGTTCTGGAACGGTTACGACTACGTCGGCCTCGAGAACAGTATCATGATGTCTTCCAATCCCGGCGCCGCGTTCGTGAGCAGTTCGCCATTCAAGTTCCAGCCTCTTGTTTACAGTATCCACTATCTTCTTTTCAAACAATTCCTGTTCAACGCTTCGGGATATTTCTTTTTCAACATTCTGCTTCACGGCCTCAACTCGTTCCTCGTATATCTTCTCGTCAACACGCTTATCCGCGACAGGACGATAGCGATCCTGGCCGGCCTGCTCTTTGTCTTTACAGTAGGAAGTTATGGAAAATCGGTAATGATCGCCTCGGGGCTGGAGGACCTCATTATCACATTTTTCACCCTCTGCACGATGATCTGCTACTTCCATAACGAGCTGTGTCACAGGGGAAAGATCCTCTCCCTGTGGTTCCTTCTCACCCTGCTCTTCTTCGTCGCGTCGCTCTTTACGAGGAGCACGAGCTTCTCTATCCTCGGCGCGTTTCTCGCCTTCAACTTCTTCTTCCGGGCCGAGAGAAAGAGGAAGATCGCCGATGCGGGGTTCGTGATACTTCTCCTCATATCGATCGCTGCCCTGGCCGCCAAGGCAACCCTGTTCCATTACGCTCCGCCTCTCTACAAGCAGTATCCGGGCGCCGGTATGTTCGTATTCTACGCGGCCAAGAACGTGATCAACTATCTCGTCAGGATGATCTTCCCCGTCCATACCTCGCATCTCGTGACAGGCGCCGGCTCGGCCGTGCGCTTTTTCTACAGATTCGCCACACAGATAAGGATTCTGATCGCCCTGACCGTTCTGTCTTATTCCTTCTTCGGCTTCATATTCGGGAACAGGACGATACGTTTCTTCATCGCCTGGACCTACATCATGGTACTCCCGTTCGCCTTCTTCCAGTTTCCCGGTGACTGGCTGAACATACGGCACCTCTATCTCGTCTCGGTCGGATTCGTTTCGGTGATAGCCGCGGGGGCCGTCTACTGCTCGCGCCTCATATCCGAAAACAGGTGGAGACGCCTTGTCCCTATGATAGTGCCGATCGCGTTCATCCTCCTGTCACGGTTTATAGTACTGCAGCTCGACAGCAGCTACCGCGTCAAGGCGGCCAGCCCGATAATGTCGGAATACAGAAAGAGCCTGGCGGAGAGATACGACGATATATATGTAGAGGGAGACGAGCTGAAGATGCGAAGGGGCCCCTGACGGCTCAGGATCAGCCCTCGTCCCCGGACAGTATGGTCAGTTTTGCGATGCGTTCCAGCCTGCCGACGTCTTTCCTGTGAAGCCTTACCGTATAGACAACGTTCTCGTCCTCGAAATCCCTTTTGATAATGTGTCCGGCCGCCTCGACCAGCGAGATCGTCTTTCCCTCCGACGCCGGAATGGTCACGCGCGCGAATGTCGTTTCTTTCCTTACCTCGCGTCCGAGAGCTTCCAGGAGATCGTCGGTGCCCTCACCTGTCGAGGCGCTTATCCTGACCGCTTCCGGATACTTCTGTTCGAACCTCGCCGTCGTCTCGCCATCGAGCAGGTCGGCCTTGTTGAGGACAAGAAGGGTCGGAATCGAACCTTTGCCTCCCTCCTTCTTCTTGTCGCCGAGCACCTTGTGAAGGACGTCATTGACGATCGAGATCTTCTCCGGGCATCCCGGCGATGAGGAATCTACAAGATGGAGAAGGAGGTCGGCTTTCTCGACATCCATCAGGGTGGCGTGAAAGCTCGAGACGAGATGAGTGGGCAGCTTCCTTATGAATCCGATCGTGTCCGTCATCAGAAAGGCTGTGCCGCCCTGGAGCTCGACCCGCCTTGTCGTCGAGTCGAGCGTAGAGAAGAGCCTGTCGCTCTCGAGGACGTCGCTTCCCGTGAGCCTATTGAGCAGGGTTGATTTCCCCGCATTCGTGTAGCCGACTATCGTTATGTTGAACAGATCGTTTCTGTTTTTCCGTCTTTCTTTTGTGCGGTTCTCAATCTTCGCCAGCTCGCGCTTCAGCCATGATATCCTCTCGCGGATCTTCCGGCGGTCGACCTCGAGCTGCGTCTCGCCGGGGCCCTTTGTGCCGATGCCGCCCGCCTGCCTTGAGAGATGG
This sequence comes from uncultured bacterium, assembly GCA_964457905.1. Taxonomy (GTDB): domain Bacteria; phylum Krumholzibacteriota; class Krumholzibacteriia; order Krumholzibacteriales; family Krumholzibacteriaceae; genus JAUWCL01. Next base: position 32,834 of record CAYWGA010000007.1, read on the forward strand.
TCCCACATCCGCTTAAGCCGCGGCATGGCGTAAGTGAGCTGGGCGATCTCTACCTGCATCCGGGCCTGCTTTGTCCGTGCTCTTTTCGAGAAGATATCGAGTATCAGTTCGGTCCTGTCGATAACATTGACCCCGACACTCTTTTCGATGTTGCGGGCCTGGGCGGGGGCAAGATCGTTGTCGAAGATGACCAGATTGAGCTCCATCTCTTCGACCACCGAGGCAAGCTCCTCGAGCTTTCCCTTTCCGATGTATGTCGCCCCCTCCAGTCTCGTGCGCTGCTGGATGATCGAACCGGCGACGGTCGCACCCGCGGTTCTCGCGAGAAGTTCAAGCTCGGCGATGTTCTCCTGCTCTTCCTCGAAGGTCGAGCCGGGCAGTTTAACGCCAACAAGGAAGGCTTTCTCATCGGGACTTTTGGGGGTGGTTGTGTAGAAGGCCATGTTATCTGAGGAGGATCACCCTTCTGGTAAGGGACCTTTCACCGATCCGGAGCCTGCAGTAATAGACGCCGGCCGCGACCCTTGTGCCGGCTTCATCGGTCCCGTCCCATCCGAGAGTATGTACTCCGGGGTGCAGAACCTCGTCGATCATCAGGGAGCGGACCAGCCGACCCTTGACGTCGTAGACCCTGACAGAACTGATCCCCGGCTGAGCGACTGCCGCCCTGTCTTTTGAATATCTCGCCGGCTCGTGGACGAGCACGTCGATAGTAAGATCGGTCGCGAAAGGATTGGGGAAAAGCATGATGCTGTCCTCGGGCAGCCGGCCGGGCTGCAGGCCGTCCTCGCCGGCGTATCGCAGCAGCTCATCCTCTCCGATATGTGCGGTGAATAGCGTTCCGTCGGTCAGCTGTCCCTCGATCGAGAAGGGGCCCGAGGTGGCGGTACCGTCATCGAGCGCGATGATGATCCTTCCTCCGACCGTCTCGAAGTCGTCCGTCTGGGTGCCGGCCACCCGCAGCCATTCTATCTCCTCGCCTTCTATCGAGGGGAGGTCAATCGATATCGCGGGCCGCTTCTCACCCTGGACCCACACCGGCGCGAGTACCGCACCGGCCTGGACGCGGACGGCTCTTCGGGCCGGGACAACCCATCTCAACATTTTATTTTCCGGCAGGGCGAGACCGTTCCAGGTCTCCCTCGCCCTCGAGACGTTCCGCATCAGGGCTGCGTGGTCCCTGCCGAAGACGATCGCCCAGGCAAGCTCCACGCGATCGCCCGGGTAGACGGTCCCCGGAGTGTCGAACCTGTGCGTCAGGACGATGTCGCCTGACGCTTTTTCGACCATCATGAATCTCTTCCCGCCGTGCCCGTTGACAAGTTCCGCCTCGTCGATATCGAGCCTGTCCTGTTCTTCCCCGAGCATCCGGAAACTCCCCGCCTCATCGCTCCAGAGTGAATCGACGTGCCTCTGCATCTTTCGGCCCGCTGCTCCGGCTCCCATCGGGCCGCCCGGACATGACGCGCCGAAGAAGACTACCGCGGCCAGCGGCCCCTCGCTTCCCGCGCTCGAGACAACCGCGACTGCGGGGTCCATCTTTCCCTCTCCGTCAGGCAGGCCCTGCATGAAGAAGACGCGGTCGTCCCGACCCCTTCCCGCATCGTCCTTGTCTCCGATCTCAAAATCAATATAGTGCATAAGCTCGAAATCCCGGAGGGGTTCATCCTCTCCCTCGGGAGGCAGATATTCTATGGTAGTGGTGAATCCGATGAAATCCCTGACATGGCCGTAGTTCCACACATGGTGCCTTCTGGTCACCCTGATCCCGTATTGGGGATCGATGGAGCTGGTGACATACATCCCGTCACCCACCGCGGCGAAGTCCTCGTCGACCTTCCCGTCTCCGTCATTGTCGCGGCCGTCGAGGGGATCCTCGTCGAATATTCCATCGCCGTCATCGTCGGCCCCGTCGGCCGGATATCTCTTCCCGCCCCGGCAGCCTTCGGCCACGCCGGCTACTTCCCGTTCCCGGATAACCGGCTCAAAATCACCGGGCCCGAGAAGAACTGTCATGTCCTCGTCACCGGCGACAAAGCGCAGCAGGAGCCCTCCGTTCCCGAGGAACTCGGTTCCGCCTACGCCGGGCCACCTGAGGCCGAGCTTCAGCTTGCCCGATTCGTTTTCATGGAAATAGCCGCGGCCGTCGAGAGATATGGCGATCCTGCCCTGCCCGGTAACGGAAAGAGCCTCATCGCCCGGCTCCGCCGCGTGCCCCGGCGCAAGCGCCGCGAGCGCGGCAAGGAGCACCGCGGCAATTTTGAACCTCTGCGGATTCATTACTTCCCGCCTTTTCCCTTTTTCCCCGTGGCGGGTTTCTTATTTGCTTTCGGCTCAGGCTTTTCTTCAGTCTCCACGTCTTCCTCCACTTCCTCCACTTCCTCCGCCACCTCTTCCGCGACCTCCTGGACATCGTGTTCCAGAATATCATCGTCCGGGATATGGCCCTCGTCATCAGGGCCGTTATCGTCCTTCTCGCCAGCAAGCAGGGCGACGTCTACGAGAGAGTCCCCCTTCTTGAGCCTGATAACCCTTACGCCCTGTCCCGCCCGGCCGATTATCGAGATGCCTCGGATCGGGCACCTCATTATCATCCCGCCGCGAGATATCATCATGACCTCGTCGGTCTCTATTACCTCTCGCGCCGCCACGACCGGACCGTTCCGGTCGTTCGCGGGGATAAGAGCCACTCCCTGGCCGCCACGATGCTTGTTTCTGAACTGGCTGAGCTTCGTGCGCTTGCCATATCCGTTTTCAGTGACAGCAAGTATCGCCGAGTCGCGCTTGACGATCACCATCTCCACGACCGTGTCGTCGCCCTTGCAGGTGACGCCCTTGACGCCGGCCGTGCTCCGGCCAGTCGCCCGGACTTCCTTTTCGTTGAATCGGATCGCCTTGCCGTCCCTCTTGGCGAGAATGATGTCGTCTGTTCCAGATGTCAGCTTGGCGGTGATCAGCCCGTCGCCCTCGCGAAGATTGATCGCGATGATCCCCTTGCGGTTTACGTTCGCGTACTTCGAAAGGTGCGTCTTCTTCACGAGACCCTTGCTCGTCGCCATCATCAGATAGCAGTCGTCTTTAAAGTCAGGTATGGGGATATAAGACGCGATGTTCTCTTCCCTCGACATCTCGAGGAGGTTGACCATTGCCTTCCCCTTGGCAAGTCTTCCGCCCTGCGGAATCTCGTGTACCTTGACCCTGTAGCACCTTCCATTGTCGGTGAAGAAGAGGATGTAGCTGTGCGTCGAGGCGATAAAGATGCTCGACACGAAATCTTCGTCCTTCATCCCGAGCCCGGTGATGCCCTGGCCGCCCCGTCGCTGCCTGCGGTAGGTACCGATCGGGATCCTCTTGATATATCCTGTATGAGTGATCGTGATGATCATGTCTTCTTCGGCGATAAGGTCCTCGAGCTCGAGTTCCCCTTCGGAATCCACGATTTCGGTCCGCCTCTCGTCACTGTATTTTTCACCGACCTCGTCGAGCTCGTCTCCGATCACGGCGAGAAGCCTCGTGCGGTTCTCGAGGATCGAGCGGAGATATTCTATCTTCTGGATCAGGGCGAGGTACTCGTCCTCGATCTTCTTGCGCTCAAGGCCGGTGAGCCTCTGCAGTTTCATGTCGAGGATCGCCTGCGACTGGATCTCGCTCAGCCCGAATTTTTTTATCAGGCCGTTTCGCGCCTCTTCAGGGGATGCGCTCTTCTTGATGAGCTTGATGATCGCGTCGATATTGTCCAGGGCGATCTTGTATCCCTCGAGTACATGCGCTCTTTCCTCGGCCTTCTTCAGGTCGTACTCAGTGCGGCGCCTGACGACTTCCTCGCGGTGCTCGAGGAAGAGCTGCATCGTCTTCTTGAGGTTCATAACCTCGGGGCGCAGCTTGTTGAGCGAAAGCATTATTACACCGAAGGTCCCCTGAAGCTGCGTGTGCTTGAAGAGCTGATTCATTACGACCTTCGGGTACGAGTCCCGCTTCAGCTCGATCACGATGCGCATCCCGTCCTTGTCCGATTCGTCGCGAATATCGGAGATGCCGCCGATCTTTCCGCCCCGGACCAGTTCGGCTATCTTCTGGATAATCGATGCCTTGTTCGTCTGGAAGGGGATCTCGGTGATGACGATGCTCGCCTTGCCCGACTTCTGCGTCTCGATGTTGGCGCGCGCCCTGACCGTTATCCTTCCCCTGCCTGTCTCGTATGCTTCCTTGATCCCGGCCCGGCCGTAAATGATTCCGCCTGTAGGGAAATCGGGGCCGGTTACGAACTTGCTCAGCTCGGCGACCGACAACTCGGGGTTCTCGAGCAGGGCCTTCAGCCCTTCAATGATCTCGGTGCTGTTGTGAGGCGGGATGTTCGTCGCCATTCCGACCGCGATCCCGGACGCGCCGTTGAGCAGGAGGTTGGGTACCTTCGAAGGAAGGACGAGTGCCATCTGCCGCGTCTCGTCATAGTTCAGCCCGAACTCGACCGTTTCCTTGTCAAGATCGGCAAGTATGTCCTCCGCAAAGCGTGTCATCCGGACCTCGGTGTACCTCTCTGCCGCCGCCGGGTCACCGTCGATCGACCCGAAGTTACCCTGCCCGTCGACGATCGGGTAGCGCAGCGTGAACTCCTGCGCGAGTCTCACCGTGGCGTCGTAGACAGAAGCTGTGCCATGCGGATGGTAGTTACCCGTGACGTCTCCGGTGAGCTTCGCGGACTTCCTGTATGGCCGGTTGTGCGCGAGATTCAGGTCGTTCATCGCGAGGAGAATGCGCCTGTGAACGGGCTTGAGCCCGTCTCTCACGTCAGGCAGTGCGCGTGAGACGATGACGCTCATAGCGTAATCGAGATACGAGCTCTTCATCTCGTCTTCGATGTAAACAGGTATGACCCGCTGCCTGCTGATATCCATCCGTTAGTCCTCCTTCACCGCCCGGTGAATGCGCTCCTCCCGGGAGCGCCTTTGTATTATTTCTTTTTAGACGTCCAGGTTGCGCACCGAAAGAGCGTTTTCCTGAATGAATTTCTTTCTGGGCTCGACCTGGTCGCCCATCAGTATCGTAAAGATGTGGTCTGCCTCGACGGCGTCCTCGAGCGTTACCTTGAGGATGGTCCTTCTCTCCGGATCCATCGTCGTCATCCAGAGCTGATCGGGATTCATCTCGCCGAGTCCTTTATATCTCTGGAGGTAGATGCCCTTCGAGCCGCCCATCTCTTTTATGATCTTGTCTTTCTCTGTATCGTCGTAAGCGTACTTCGCCACCTTGCCCTTCTTGACGCGGTAGAGCGGAGGCTGCGCGATGTATATGCACCCTTCGCTGATCAGCTTCGGCATGTAGCGGAAGAATAGCGTGAGGATCAGGGTCCTGATGTGCGCGCCATCGACATCGGCATCAGTCATGATGATGATCTTTTTGTAGCGCGCCTTTGTTATGTCGAACTCTTCCTCGCCGATCCCTGTTCCGAGCGCGGTTATCAGTGTCCTTACCTCTTCGTTGGCGAGGATCTTGTCTATGCGCGCCTTCTCGACGTTGAGGATCTTTCCTTTCAGGGGCAGGATCGCCTGGAAGCGTCTGTCCCTTCCCTGCTTCGCCGAGCCTCCCGCTGAGTCACCCTCGACGAGGTATAACTCGCACTGTTCCGGGTCGGTCATCGAACAGTCCGCCAGCTTGCCGGGCAGAGCGCTCGATTCGAGCGCTGATTTTCTGCGGACCAGCTCCCTCGCTTTGCGCGCGGCGTCCCGCGCACGCGCCGACTGCATCGATTTCTCAATGATCTTTTTCGCGACCGAAGGATTCTCCTCGAGGAACTCGGCAAGCTTCTGCCCGACCGATGTCTCCACGAGCCCCTTCATCTCGCTGTTGCCGAGCTTGCCCTTCGTCTGCCCCTCGAACTGCGGTTCGGGGAGCTTGACGCTGACGACCGCCGTGATCCCCTCGCGGACGTCGTCGCCCGAAAGGGTCGTGCTCGTCTTGCTCTTCTTGAAAAGATTATTCTTCGTCGCGTAGTTGTTGAACGTCCTGGTAAGGGCGCTCTTGAATCCGGAGAGGTGCGTTCCGCCATCGACCGTATTAATATTGTTGGCGAAGCAGAATATTTTCTCCCCGTACGATGTGTTGTACTGCATCGCGATCTCTATCTCGTAAGGATCGGTCCTGTCCTCGATATAGATCGGCTTCTTGTGGATGACGTCCCTGTTCTCATTGAGGAAATTCACGAACGATACGATGCCGCCCGAATAGCTGAAGTCGTGCTTCTTTCCCGATCGCTCATCGGAAAAGAGCAGGTTGACTCCGGCGTTGAGAAATGCCAGCTCGCGGATACGGAGTGACAGTGTGTCGAAACTGTACTCGAGGGTGTCGAAGATCTTGCTGTTGGGCATGAACCTCACTGCCGTTCCGGTCTTCTTCTTTTTGTCCTTCTGCGGCTTCGATGTGAGCTTCGTTTTCGGTATGCCCCTCTCGTAGCGCTGCGAGTAGACCTTTCCATCGCGGCAGATCTCGACCTCGAGCCACTCGGAGAGAGCGTTGACCACCGAGACACCGACACCGTGCAGTCCGCCGGACACCTTGTAGCTGTCGTGATCGAATTTTCCGCCGGCATGCAGCGTAGTCATGACAACCTCGACGGCAGGCTTCTTCTGGGTGGGATGCATATCGACGGGGATGCCGCGGCCGTCATCGGTAACGGTCACGTACCCTTCCTGCGATATGACGATATCGATCGTCGAGCAGTGACCCGCCATCGCCTCGTCGATCGAGTTATCGATTACCTCATATATCATGTGGTGGAGGCCATGGATGTCGGTGCTTCCGATATACATCGCCGGGCGCTTGCGTACCGCCTCGAGCCCCTTGAGGACCTGGATGCCTTTTGCAGTGTATTCCTTGCTCATTCCCCGTCTCTCACCCTTTCCATCCTCAACCGTATCTCGGTAATACCAAGATTCGGGAATCTATTGTTGATCTTTTCTATGATCCGTTTCTGATGAAACCTTATCTCCTGCATCCACGAGTTGTCCCTCACTTCGATGGTGAGGACCCCCTTCTTGAGATCAAGAGGACAGCTCTTGGAGGCGAGAAGATCGCCCACGATCAGGGGCCATTCCTTTACCAGGCGCCCCTCATCCATCCGGTCCTCGAGACCGAGTATCCGCATGACCGCGGGGATGATATCTCCAACACTTCCCGGCCCCTTTTTTTCGCTCATTTCCCGCGGCTCCAGACGTTCTTATGTTCCCCCGTATACTATAATGAAACCGTCTGAAAATAAAGGGAAATATGGCCCTTTCAGGACCCTTCTGAAGAGGCCCCAGAACCCCCGAAAACGCCCTCTTCGACGACATGCCTCGAAGCTCCCGGAATGTCGCCCGGAAAGTCCTCTTCGCGGGGCGATGTTATGAAGCTCTGGTACCTGTCGGAAAGCATTTTTCTTACCCCTGAGACTACGCCCGGATCGAGCTCGGAGAAGATATCGTCGAGCAGGACCACGGGCCTTTCTCCCCTGCGCGTCATGATCACATCGGCCTGGGCAAGTTTCAGTACGACGGCAAGCAGCCGTTTTCTTCCCTGCGAGGCAAATTTGCGCACCTCTTCCCCGTCGATCTTCATCTTCAAGTCGTCATAGTGCGGCCCCGCCAGGGTATAGCCCCTCCTTCTCTCGCCCTCCCTGGCGGCGAGCAGTGCTGCCATTAGGGCCTCCTCCCCGCCACCGCCGGAATCGTACGAACACCGGTATGAGAGTTCGAGCCCGTCCTCGCGGCCGAGCACCTCGGCAAATATCTCCCTGGCACGTTCGGCTATGACGTCGAGCATCTCGATCCGGCCCCTCACTACAGCGGTTCCTTTCGACGCCAGGGCCTCGTCCCAGAGACCAAGCTGGGTCTCGTCGAGCGTCCCGCCCGCGGCGGCCGCCCTGAGCAGCGAGTTCCTCTGCTTCAGCGCCTGCCTGTATTCTTTCAGGTCGGCCAGGAAACCGGGGGACACCTGCGCGGCCGTATAGTCAAGGTATGTCCTTCTCCCCGCCGGAGGCCCCGATGAGAGTTCGACGTCTCCGGGAGTGAATATAACGCTCGGCATAAATCCGATTATCTCCGAGACGCCGCTCATCTGCTTTCCGTTGATGGAGAGTTTTGTCCGGCCTGTCCTCTCCTGTCCCATCTCGAGCTTGAACCCGACCCCGGAATCGCTCCGGCCGGTCAGCCTGAGGAAGAAGTGTTCGCTGCCGAACCTGATCAGCTCCGACGGCCGCCTCGTCCTGAAGGACCGGCCCAGCGAAAAGATGTGGATCGCCTCGAGGAGATTCGTCTTCCCCTGGGCGTTTCTTCCCGTGATGAAGTTAAACCGTTCGGAAAACTCCAGAGAGGCGCTCTCGATGTTACGGTAGGAATCAAGATGGAGTCTCTCGACTATCAAGCCCGATCATTGCTCCCTCCGGGCAGATCAGTTGATCCTGAGGGGCATCACGATACAGAGCTGCCTGATATCTCCCTTTTCGTCGACCGGCATTACCATTCCGGCATTATCCGGCCTGTCGAGCTTGAACGATATCTCGTTACCTTCGATAGTCCTGAGAATATCCTGTATATAAGCGGCGTTGTAACCGATGTCCATCGGCTCGTCCGCGTAATTCGCATCTAGTTCTTCTCTCGCCTCACCCAGATCCTGCGTTGTCACATGCAGAGTAAGTTTGTCGCGATCAAGCGAGAATACGACCTGGTGCGTCAGGGCATCGGAAAGAATCGACACTCTCTTGGTCGCGGCGGAAAGCTCGTCCCTCGTGACCACCAGCGCCTTGCTGTTACCTGACGGGATCACCTTCTGGTAGCTGGGGAAAGGTCCCTCGAGAAGCCTCGAGTAGATCGATACATCAGTCATCTCTATCGACACGCTGTTATCTCCCAGCCCGACCCTTATCATCTCATCCTGTTCCGAGTATGACTTGAATGTAGAAAGCGCCTTCGGAGGTACTATCACCTCTGCCTTCTCTACATTCTTCAGCTCTACCTTGGCCTCGACCTTTGCGAGCCTGTGCCCGTCGGTCGATACCATCGTAAGTCCGCTGCGATCGACTTCCCAGTAAACTCCGCAGAGCGCCGGCCTGGTAAGGTCGGTTGATACCGCGTATATCGTCTTCTGAATCATCTTCTTCAGCAGAGGCGACTGAATCTCGAACTCTGTGCTGCTTTCCTGTTTTGGCATCTTGGGAAAATCGTCTGAGCTTCGTCCGTTTACCGAGAACCTGCTCTTGCCGCACTTGATCGTGAGTTTCTCTCCTTCTGCCTCGAGCGTTACTTCATCGCCCTCTAGAGACTTTACGATCTCAGCGATCTTCTTGGCAGGAACCGCGATACTTCCAGGCGCCTCGACCTTTCCGGCTACCCTCGACGTTACGGATATATCAAGATCCGTTGCGGAGAAACTGATCGAGGATCCCTCGGCGCTGATAAGTACCATCGAGAGGATCGGCATCGTTGTCTTGCCGGGTACGACCGATGATATCGCGTTCATCTTTTTGGAAAGCTCTCCGAGCGGCACCTGGATCTTCACGCCAAAACCTCCTGATGATCGCGGGAATTCATTGCCCGCTTCAAAGTATATCTTGTCATTCCATCGTGGGACGAAATCATAATTCAATCGGGTTGTGATATTCAATCAAAAAAGCCAGACTTTCCGGAATCCGGAATTCTTCTCCTCTTTCTTATTAAACATGAAAAGAACAGTAGTAGTAATAGTAGGTGTTGAAATGTTTAAAAGACTGCACTTTCCGTGACCAGCAAGGGAGGTTCCCGGCACGAGCCCTGTAGAAAGAGGTGGGGAGAAGCGTGGATAAAGGAGACCTTTTAGACAAAGGAATGGGCGAGCCAGAGAAATCCACGGTCATCAACATAGTTATCAACAGGCTTTCTGTGGAAAGTGTGGAAAGAGGACGGTCAGGCGTTGATGCCCTTCCTGATATCGTTCACGCGCCCGGCAAAGACGGGATCGTCCGCAATGAGGCCCTCTATCTTCCTGATAGAGTGAAGGACCGTGCTGTGGTCCCTCCCGCCGAACTGTTTTCCAATAAGGACGAGAGAGAGGTCGGTCATCTCGCGGCACAGGTACATAGCCACCTGTCTTGCCCTGACAACCCTGCTGATCCTGGTCTTACCCCTTAGTGTCTCGGCGGGCAGGTCGTAGTTGGACGCGACAGCCTCTTTTATACGCCTCGGCGTGATCTTCTTCTCCCTGGGAGCCTTGACGAGGTCTTTAAGTGCCTCAGCTGCAATCTCGACCGTGATTTCCTGGCAGGTAAGGCTGGCGAATGCGAGTATCTTGATGAGCGAGCCCTCGAGTTCCCTGATATTGTCTGTGATGTTCGAGGCGATGAACTCGATGACATTGTCGGGGATCTGGATGTTCTCATCCTCTATCTTGTTTCTCAGTATAGCGATACGGGTCTCGAGATCGGGGGACTGAAGGTCCGTGATAAGGCCCCACTCGAACCTCGTGCGGAGCCTCTCCTCGAGGGTGTGGATCTCCTTGGGTGGCCTGTCGCTTGTGCAGACTATCTGTTTGTTGGCATCGTGGAGGGCGTTGAAGGTGTGGAAGAACTCCTCCTGCATCGCTTCCTTGCCGGCGAGGAACTGTATGTCGTCGATAAGGAGGATGTCGACATTCCTGTACTTCTTCTTGAATTCGAGGGTCTTGTTCTTCTGGATCGCGTGGATCAGCTCGTTGACGAAACTCTCCGTCGAGACGTATGCGATTACCATGCCGGGGAATTCCTTGCGGACGCGATGCCCGATCGCCTGAATTAGATGAGTCTTTCCAAGGCCCGAGCCGCCGTAGATAAACAGCGGATTATAGGCCTGCGCGGGCCTTTCGGCGACAGCAAGCGCGCCGGAATGAGCGAGCCTATTGCAATTGCCTACTATAAACTCATCAAATGTATATCGTCCGTTCAGGTGGATCTTGTTGGGAAGCGCCACCGGTTCGCGGACGATCATCGTCCTTGCCGGCGACTTTTCCGGCGGGCTGACGCGAGGCGGCCCCGGCCTCGACGTGAGTTCTACCCTTGTGTCCTTCTCGAGCATGTCCCTGGCCACCCTCTCGATCTTATCAATGTGATGCTCGCAGACCCAGTCGACAAAGAAGGGATTGGGCCCCTCGATCATGAGAACGCCTGCTTCGTAGCTCACCGGGCGCATCGGCGAGATCCATGTCTGGAAGCACTGCTCGTTGACGAGTTCCTTCATCCCCTCGAGCAGCTCATCCCAGAGCAAATTCAACTTATCCACCCCACCTGGGTAGCTGTTTTCCGACACCTTCCCCCCCTGTGTCTCTATTTGTGTGCCGGCGACACCGGTGCACTGGAAATAATGGTTATTTCCTTTTTCCCCCGAATTTTCCACAATTGTGGATAACTCGATATTTATAAGTGTGACAATCGGTTCGGCGGGTTATCTCGTGTTCTTAAAGAGCGTTTTCCACAATTCCAGGCAATTGGTGCAGAAGATGTCGAATCAAAGGTGATGCTCATGGAAAATTGGAATACTCCCCTCATCCCGCAGCCGGAAATGTAGCACGCGGGCCGAAAGCTTAGCAAGGCAAATTTTCCTAAAAGAGGAAAATATTTGTAACCAATTGACAAATATAGGGGTACAACAAGTGAGGAAAAACGGGCCTGCAGGGGACGCCGGATCGGCCTGGATGCGCCGATTGTGCGGGGGTCCGGAAGCGGCTTGCGGGCTTTGGATTAGAGCCGCGAGTTATAAAGTGCTTGACATCAAACCGCCCCCTTTCTATTGTAAGTTGTTTATACGCTGTAAATGGCAACGCCAACAACAATTTAGAAGAGGAACGGGGACCCTGTTATGAAGCGCACATATCAGCCGCATAACCAACGAAGAAAACGCACACATGGATTTCGTAAAAGGATGAGTTCGAAGAACGGTCGCATGGTGCTCAAGAGAAGGAGGACAAGGGGAAGGAAGCGCCTCGCGGCATAAAGTGCTGGGGACGGTATGAGCCCATGGCACCCAAAGGAATCAAGAACACTGGCCAATTCAGACGTGTTTATAAGGAAGGCCGCAGGGAAGCCGGAAAGAAGATCGTCATCTATTTCCTGAGTACCGGCGACGGGGGGATCCTCCCGGGATTTGTGGCCAGCAAGAAGAATGTAGGAAACAGAGCCAGCCAGCGGAACAGGGCGAAGAGGTTGATGAGAGAGGCATACAGAAGCATAGCCGGCCGCATCAACGAAAAGAATCTCTGGATAGTATTCATCGCCACCTTCGACCCGACGGAGACAACGCTGGGGCAGATAGCAGAAGATGTAGAGAGCTCTCTTGGTAGAGCCGGACTGATATCAAACGGCAAATGATAAAAAAAATTCTGACAAAAGCGGTCATTTCGGCCATCAGGATATACAGGATAGCTGTTTCCCCGTATCACGGACCAGTCTGTAGATATACACCTTCCTGCTCGCATTACGCCGAAGAAGCGCTGAAGAAGTACGGACCATATAAAGGATCCGGCAAGGCGCTCGCGAGGCTCTTGCGCTGCCACCCATTCTCCGCCGGGGGCTACGACCCCGTCCGCTGACTCCAGCTTCGCAAAACCTGTCGCACCTCCGAAAGGAAGTGAAGAATGGACAAGCGTTCATTAATCGCCATCTTGGTCACATTCGGGATACTTATAGCCTGGCAGATGATCTATGTCCGCCCCAAGCAGCAGGAAGCAGCCAGGGCAAGGACAGAACAGGCTTGGGCGGACTCGATTGCTGCGGCCGAAACGGCGGAGGCCGCGGCCACGGAGCCTCATCCGGTGCAGCAGGAGACGGCAGCCGAAGAAACGCCCGCGCCCGCGAGTGAAAATGTGCCGGCAGAGGGCGGCTTTTTCGCGGAGTTCGGGGATGATATCTCCATAACAGTGGATACGGGCCCCATGGTCGTAAGGCTGAACAGCAGGGGCGGCGAGATCAGAAGCGTCGAGCTTACCGAATACGACAGGTTCGGGGGCGGCTTTGTCGAGCTCGTGCCGGAAGATTCGGGCGGCGGTATCTCGCTGAGCATAGAAAAGGACGGTCGCTGGATCGGCCTGTCGGAAGTGCCTTTTTCGGCGATGGTCAATAGCCGGGAAGCTATAGACGGCGAGCGCGTAGTACTTGGAGAAGGCACCGAAGAAGCGGAGATCGCCTTTGTCAGGGAAACGGCCGATGGAGAACTTGTCGAAAAAAGATTCAGGTTTGTACGCGGGAGCTACGAGGCGGCGCTGACCGTCGCGATAGGCCGCGAAGGAGAGCTCAGTGAGACGACCGCCTATTCGGTCTCCTGGAGCTGCGGTGTGGCACTCAACGAAAAAGACAAAAAATGGGAAAAGCGTCAGCTGGCCTCGATGGGAAAAGTCGGGGAGGATATATACACAGAGTCGGCGAGGAGCTTCGGAAAGACGGGGCTCAAGGAACAGGAGGGAGTCGTCGTCTGGGCAGGCGCGAGGAGCAAGTATTTCCTCACTGCCGTGCTGACGGGGACCCAGAGGACCGGCAAGCTCGGGATGATCGGCGACAAGGAGATCCCGCAGGTCGGATGGGCTGTCACCTATCCGTTCACCGGCGACCCGAGAATGGTCAGGGATGAATATACGCTCTATATGGGCCCACAGGATATCAAGGCCCTGAAGGAGTACGGCGTTGGGCTGGAGAAGACGATCGACCTGGGAAGGCTGAGGTTCTTCAGCAAATTCATCCTCGACCTGATGATCTGGATGGGTGGGTTCATCCCCAATATGGGCGTAGTGATCATCATACTGTCTATGCTGACAAAGGTCCTCTTCTACAGGCTGTCTCACAAGAGCTTCAAATCGATGAAGGACATGCAGCGGCTCCAGCCGAGGCTGAAGGAGCTGCAGGACAAGTACAAGGACGATAAGACCAAGTTGAACAAGGCGACGATGGCGCTGTACAAGGAGGCGGGGGTCAACCCGCTCGGCGGATGCCTTCCGCTCGTGTTCCAGATGCCCGTCTTCATCGCCCTGTTCAGCGTTCTGAGGAATACGATCGAGCTGAGGGGAGCTCCTTTCGTACTCTGGATCAACGACCTTTCTTCACCCGACGTGCTCTTTGACTTCGGCGTGAAGCTTCCGTTTCTCGGCAGCGGGTTCCATGTGCTGCCGCTGCTCATGGGCGTAGCGATGTTCGTCCAGTCGAAGACCGGCGGCGGATCGCCGACCGGCGGCCCTGCGGCGGGAGCGGCAGGCCAGCAGAAGATGATGCAGACGATGATGCCGATAGTGTTCACCGTTATGTTCTACAACATGCCCTCGGGGCTGGTATTGTACTGGCTGGTCAACAACATATTCTCGATTGTCCAGCAGTATATAGTTCACCGACAGATAGAGTCCGAAGACACAGCCGTAGCGGACCCCGCGTGACGCGGCTGTAATATCGACAGGATTCTGATATGAGGAAAGAGGAGATAGCAATATGAGAGGCTCTGGAAGAGACGAGAGAAAGGCAGTATTAGAGACCACCGGCAAAAGCGTGGAAAAAGCGCTGGCCAAGGCGCTCAAGCAGCTCGACGCGACGGTCGAGAATGTAGATATCGAGATCCTTGATGCGGGGCAGAAGGGTGTGCTGAACATATTCGGCGCAAGGGACGCGAGGATCAGGGTAACAAAGAAAAACGATTCGAAGGGGATCGAGGAGATCGCCGACGAGGTCGCCCGATACATTATGGAATGCCTCGACATCAGCTACAGGCTCTTCTCCGAGTCAGATGATGACGCTACATATATCAATATCGAGACCGCCGGTGTTGACGGCCTGCTGATAGGCCGCAAGGGGGACACGCTTAATTCCCTCCAACACCTCGTAGGAAGGATCGTCTCGAGAAAGATGGGCGGATACCAGAGGCTGACCCTCGATGTCGGCGGGTACCTGAAGAACAGGCAGGAGATCCTGAGACAGAAGGCCGTAAAGGCCGCCGAGAGAGCGAGAAAGTCGAACCGTGAAGTCCAGATGGAGCCCATGAAAGCGTCGGAAAGAAGGATCGTCCATGTGGCGCTCACCGACCAGGAGGGCATCACGACATATACAACCGGCAACGGCGATATGAGAAAGGTCTGCATAGCGCCCGCGGGCAAGGGACGGGAGAGAAGGGACGGCGGCCGGTACAGGAACAGAGACTAGAGTCATGCACGGTGATACGATCGTAGCCCTGGGCACGCCTCCCGGCAACTCGGGGATCGCGGTTATCAGGATCTCGGGGCCGGGTGCCATCGGGATCCTGAAGGACCTTGCGTACGGCGCCGAGAAATGGGAGCCGAGGACGCTCCACAACTGCACGCTCAACAGCATAACCCCCGGCAATATCCTTGGAACCTCACTCGACGATGTCGTCGCGGCGGTGTTTCACGGCCCCAACTCGTATACAGGCGAAGACACGGCCGAGATCTCGTGCCATGGAAGCATGAGGATCGTGACGACGGTCATCGAGGAGATCATCAGGAGGGGTGCGAGGCTTGCCGAGCCGGGAGAGTTCACAAGAAGGGCCTTCCTCAATGGAAAGCTCGATCTCACACAGGCTGAAGCAGTAGCCGACCTCATAGCTTCGGAGACAGAGCTTCAGGCCAGGGTAGCGCTCAACCAGCTCAAGGGCCGGCTTTCCGGCGTCGTCGACGCTATGGAGAAGATGCTCCGCTCTCATCTGGCGCTGGTAGAGGCGTCTATAGATTTTCCCGACGAAGATATAGAGACGTACGATCCCGAGATTCTGGCAGAGCTCTCCAGCGGCCTTATCCTCGGGATTGATTCACTGCTCGAGTCCGAGGCTGCCGGAAGCCTGATCCGAAGCGGTATAAGGATAACGATAACGGGTCCGAGGAACGCCGGAAAGAGCAGCCTGTACAACGCGCTGCTCGGCGAGGAAAGGGCCATCGTATCGCACCTGCCGGGCACTACCAGGGATGTCCTGAGGGAAAGGATACATATCGGCGGGCTGACATATTACCTCGAGGATACAGCGGGACTTGCCGCAACGGATTGTGAGATAGAGAACGAGGGGATGCGGAAGGGAAGAGAGGCGGCAGGAGCGGCCGATCTGGTCCTTTTTGTCGTGGACGCGAGAGAAGGCTGGAACAGCGAGACCCTCGAAGAGCTCAAGGCTCACGAGGGGGCCAACAGGCTTGTCGTGGTGAACAAGGCCGATCTGGTGCCCGGAGGCGGAGAGACCGCGGCAAAGTCGCCTGCCGGGAGCGAGAGAACAGTGGCCCTCTCGGCGATGACCCACTCGGGCCTGGGGCTTCTCCGCGACAGGATCTTTGATTTTACGACCGGCGGGGATATCTCCACTCTCCAGGGAGCGGATATCGCACTCAACATCAGGCAGGGTAATGCTTTACGAAGGACAAGCGGAGCTCTTGGAAGGCTTTCCGCCGAGTTGGGGAATAATTCCCCCGCAGAGATCCTCAGTCTCGAGCTGAGGGAGGCGCTGGATGCATGCGGCGAGGTGACCGGGCGGTCCGCAGGCGAGGACATCCTCGATGAAATATTCTCTAACTTCTGTATAGGTAAATAATTATAATAGTTATCCACATTTTTGGCGGTTGAGATTTGGAATACCCGGTAATAGTAGTCGGTGGAGGGCACGCGGGATGCGAGGCAGCACTCGTCTGCGCCAGGATGGGCGTAGAGACCCTTCTCGTGACGATCAGTAGGGGCGATATCGCCCGGATGCCCTGCAATCCGGCTATCGGAGGGCTGGCCAAGGGGCAGCTCGTCCGAGAGATCGACGCACTGGGTGGGGAGATGGGCCTCTGCATCGACCATGCGGGGATCCAGTTCCGGATGCTCAACAGGGGGAAGGGGCCGGCGGTCTGGTCACCAAGGGCGCAGGCCGACAAGGTCGCTTACCACGAGAAAATGCTCGAATCTATCGAGGCCGAGGAGAAGCTCGATATACTGGAGGCCGAGATAACGGGGCTGGTCATGAAGGACGGCGTGGTAACGGGGGTGCGGACAGCCACCGGAGAAGAGGTCGGGGCCGATAAGGTAATACTTGCCCTGGGGACATTTCCCAACGGGCTGATGCATATAGGAGAGAGACAGATTCCGGGCGGCAGAGAGGGCGAGCCCCCGTCGCGCGGCCTTTCCGACATGCTTGCTGATGCCGGACTGAAGAGAGCGAGGCTCAAGACGGGGACCCCGCCGAGATTGCTGAAGAGCTCTATAGATTTTTCAAAATGCGTTATCCAGCCGGGGGACGATGATCCCACCCCCTTCTCTTACAGAACAGAGAAGCTTGACGTGGAGCAGATCCCCTGCCACCTTACCTGGACAGGGGAGAAGACGCACGCGATCATAAATGCCAATATCCACCGCGCACCCCTTTTCTCGGGGCAGATAAAGGGGACGGGGCCGAGATATTGCCCTTCGATAGAGGACAAGGTGGTCAGGTTCTCCGAGAAGCCGAGGCACCAGCTCTTTCTTGAGCCCGAGGGAAGGGATTCTGAAGAGATATATGTCAACGGACTGTCAACGAGTCTTCCCGAGGAGATCCAGATCGAGATGGTAAGGTCCGTTCCGGGCCTCGAGAAGGCAGAGATCGTGAGATTCGGATATGCCATCGAGTACGACTTCTTCCCCCCGTACCAGATACACTCTTCCCTCGAATCACGGGTCATCCCCGGGCTTTACCTTGCCGGACAGATAAACGGGACCTCTGGATACGAAGAGGCGGCTGCGCAGGGCCTCATCGCCGGGATCAATGCGGCCCTCGCGATTCGCGGCGCCGAGCCGTTCGTGCCCGGACGCAGCGAGGCTTATATCGGCGTGCTGATAGATGATCTGGTAACAAAAGAGATAATGGAGCCGTACCGGATGTTTACATCAAGGGCAGAGTACAGGCTGTCGCTTCGACAGGATAACGCGGACGAGAGGCTTCTGAAGCATGCGGTCAGGTTCGGGCTCCTTCCCCTGGAGCAGTGGGAGAGAATGATCGAGTCGCAAAAGGCGGTGCAGGGGGCGATAAAGAGGCTGGAGACGGAAAGCATATCGATCGATGGATCGGAAAAGATGCGCGCCTCACGGTTCCTGCAGCGCCCAGGGGTCAGCCTGGACGATATAGAGCCCCTCCTGCCTAACGGACCGCTCGGGCTGACTAGGCGGGAAGGGGAATCCCTGGAGATCCGGCAGAAATACCATGGATATATCCGGAGACAGGACAGGACAGCTGAAAAACTCCGGAGGATGGAGCGCCGGAAGATCCCCGAGGGATTCTCGTACAGCGATATCGAAGCCCTCAGCACCGAGGCGAGAGAGAAGCTGGAGAAGTTCCGGCCCGAGACCCTGGGAAAGGCTGCGAGGCTCGCGGGCGTCCGGAACTCTGACATATCTGTGCTGATGGTATTTCTCGAAAGGGCCGCAAATGAAAGATAGGACGGCAGAGACATGGGCCAGGGTGCTCGAGGAGCTCGGGGAGGGAGACCGCCCCGGGAAGCTGAGGGAATATGTCGATGAGCTGTCGAAATGGGGCGAGAGGATACACCTGACCGGCAGGGAGAAGATGGCCGATGCGATAGCGGCGCAGATCTCGGATTCGATGATAATGCTCGAGCTGGCAGGCGAAGGCCCGGTAGTGGCTGATATCGGGACCGGAGCCGGATTTCCGGGGATTGTCTGGAAGCTGGCGAGGCCGGAGTGGAGCATCGTCCTTTTCGAGAGAAAGGAGCGCCTCGCGACCTTCCTCGAAAGGACAGCGGCCCTTCTTGGTCTGGACAAGACGGAGATAAGGGCCGAAGACGCCTCATTCAGCACAGAAGAAGGCGTATTCGACATAGTCACCTCGAAGGCCGCCGGGCGGCTGGACGAGATCCTTCCCATCGCCCGCAGGATGCTGAAAGAGGGAGGGACCTATGTCACGGCAAAGGGGGAAGGATGGGAGGAAGAGCTCGGGGACGATTCGGGATTCACGATATGCAGGAGGATCCCGCTTAAAGCGAGCGGGGGTGAGGCGATTGCGCTGACTCCGGACCCCTGACCCCGGCCGTTTCACGTGAAACCGGAGCATCTGTTTCACGTGAAACGAGGATTACTTTAGAAACACAGATTTTTTCATTGATTTACTCCTCCCCAATTCATATAATCCCGCAAGCCCCACAAAGTTACTTCAGGAGGCGGCAATGCGACCCAAAACCAGAACTCTCATAGCGTTACTAGTCTTTTCCACAATTTTAACGGCGGGTACGGGCTGCGATGACAGCCTGGAATTCGACAACGCCCCTCCGGGCGGGCTGTCGATATCAAAAAACAAGTGCTATCTCGGGCCTTCGGATTCGGTCGTCCTGACCGGAGAGGCGTCAGATAGCGACGGCGACGAGATCAGTTACGGCTGGACAGCCAGTGAGGGCACCCTGACCCCGGCAGACGGGAAGGGGCAGGTCGTGACCTGGCGGGCGCCGGACAGCCACGGTACATACAGGGTGACGCTCAACGTTACCGATCAGCTCGATACCTCGTCGGAGGGGATCGATCTCGACGTAGGGCGTAACCTCGAGGTCCTCCACGAGGGGGGCGTTCTCGACCAGACAGACTATGCCTATATAGTGCCGAATTCTCTTCCTCTTCCTATCGGCGATATAGTGACGATCACAATCGAAGCGGGCGTTACGGTCGTCTTTAACGAGGGGACAAGCGGGCTCGATGTCCGAGGCACGCTGAACATCAACGGAACGGCTGAAGACAGGGTCCTGCTGACGCCGAACGCCTGCCCCGGCGAAGAGCGAGTGTGGAAAGGCGTAAAAATCAGCGGCGACATGGCTGGCGGAACATGGAGCCACGTGACGATCAACTCGACTGCTGACGGATTAACTGTCGAGGATGAGGCTGTGTTTACGGGAGATAACATTATTGTTGACCAGTCGTCCGCCGATGGTCTGACCGTGAAATCAGGTGCTGTTGTTAATCTGTCGGATTCGCGGATCTGGGATAACGGGGGCGGCGTGTATGTCGCGAATGGAACATTGAGGCTCACAGGCTCATCAATTAGAT
>CAYWGA010000008.1:0-51602 GCA_964457905.1 uncultured bacterium
CGCTCCGCTTCCCCGTTCTTGACCTCGATGGCGTAACCGCGCGTCGAGTTCCTTCCGACGAGATTCGTCATCATGAATCCGTTCTTCTCCCTGGTAAGTATGCAGATCGAGTAGCTCTGGTTGCCGCCGACATCCTCGAAGGCATTGTACTTGACCATGCCGATCCCCTTGAAGCATCCCTCGAGTTTGTTGAGGAGTATCTTCAGGTCCTCGCTGTGCCCCCTGATGAACTCACGGTTCTCATCGACTCCCTTGAGCAGGAGCTTGAGGGATTTCTCCGTACCGATATCATCGTACAGTCCCGCCATCTCGCTGAAGGGCCTGTTCATCTTCCTGACTTGCAGGGCCAGGACGATCACACCAGCGACTGCCGCGAGGCCGATCAGGAGAGCCACGGGAAGAAGTATGTTCGCGTTTGCTTCGATAAAAGCGTTCATGTACCGGTCTCCACCTCCACACCAGAGTTTCAAGAGTGCTCAGCGTAAACAGTGTTGGTGAAAGTGTAAAGAATAAAAAAAAGGAGGCTCATGCGGCCTCCCATTTTTAAATGCCGAGGGCGGGACTCGAACCCGCACAGGTTTTCACCCACTACCCCCTCAAAGTAGCGTGTCTACCAGTTCCACCACCTCGGCGATATTTAATTTTCAATTATTGCGGGGAATCCTGCTGCTCGGCAGGGTCTCCCTCAGGCACCGTTTCCTGCTCCTGGCCCTCAGTGGGAACGTTCACATTACCGATGACCTCATCGACATCCTTGCGTTCCTCGGGAACCATGCCACCCCACTCCTGTTGCTGTGCGGCCTTTCTCAGTGCGCTCTCAGCTTCCTGGGTGCCCCTTCCGGCTGAAAGGAATGCCAGTGAAAGGGATGTGCACATGAATATAACGGCCAGATACGTCGTAGCCTTGCTGAGGAAGGTCGCGGTTTCCCGCCCGCCGAGAATGGCCTGCCCCCCGCCGCCGCCGAAGGCGCCGGAAAGGCCGCCGCCCTTGCTCGACTGCATCAGCACGACGATGATGAGCAGTGCGGAGGTAATAACGTGAATTATTACAAATACGTCAAACAGCATAAACACCAGCCTTTATTATCAAAAAAGAAGTGTAATAAAAATAGAGGTGTCAGTCAAATGATTTGTGCCGTCTGGAAAGGCGTTCTCAGGCCGGAAATACGATTCCGAGGAACGATTGGGCCTCCAGGGCAGCGCCTCCGACGAGGGCTCCGTCTATTTCCTCCATCGAGAGGAGCTCAGCGGCGTTTCCGGGCTTTACGCTGCCTCCGTAGAGGACAGGCGTCTCTCCTGCCGTCTCCGGCCCGAAAATATCGCCGAGGAGGGCACGGATGATCCCGTGCATCGATCCCGCGTCCTCAGGTGTCGCGGTCCTTCCGGTGCCGATCGCCCAGACCGGCTCGTAGGCAATCACGACATTCTGCATATCCTGCACCGTAAGGCCCGTCAGGCCCTCTCCGATCTGTTCAGCGACGACCTTTTGGGCCATGCCGCTTTCCCTCTCGTCAAAGGTCTCTCCTACGCAGTATATCGGCGGAAGTCCGCCGGAAAGTGCTGCCCGGAGCTTTTTCGAGAGAAGTTCCGATCCTTCGCCTATCACATGGCGCCTCTCCGAGTGCCCGACAAGGACGTACCGGCAGCCGAGAGCGGATATCATCCCGGCCGATATCTCTCCAGTGTAGGCTCCTTTTTCCTCGTACCACAGATCCTGGGCGCCGACCGATACCGGACTGCCCTCTATGGCGCTGATAACGGCGGGGATCGTCGTGAAAGGCGGGATGAGCACGACCTCGCAGGCCGGCTGCCTGCCCTCGATACCGGCCGCGATCTCCGTCGCGAGGGCCGCTCCCTCGAGGTGGTCCATGTGCATCTTCCAGTTACCGGCTACGATCGTCCTTCTCACACTGATCATCTCCCTATAAGTCGCTCAGCGCCGTTACTCCGGGAAGGTCCTTGCCCTCGAGAAGTTCGAGAGAGGCTCCTCCTCCGGTCGATACATGCGTCACCTTGTCCTTGAAATGCAGTCTCCCCAGCGCGGAGACACTGTCGCCCCCGCCGACGATCGAGACGGCCCCCTCAGCGGTAGCATCCACGATCGCGCGGGCTATCCCCCTGGTCCCTTCGGCATAATTGGGCATCTCGAAGATCCCCATCGGGCCGTTCCAGAAGATCGTCCTGGCCTTCATTATCTCGTCGCGGAAGACATCGATCGTCTTCCTGCCTATGTCGACACCGGCCCATCCCTCGGGGATATCGCCGGTCGATACCGTCTTGTGCTCCGCGTTGTTGTCTATCTCCTTCGCCACGATACAATCGACTGGAAGGAATATCCTCTTCTCGCTGCCGCTCCCCGCTTTTTCCATCGTCTCGCGGCACATATCCATGTATGACTCGTCGAGAAGCGAATCGCCTATCTCGAGGCCCAAGGCCTTGAAGAATGTGAACGCCATCCCTCCGCCGACCAGTATCCGGTCGACCTTGTCGAGCAGGTTCCTGATAAGCCCTATCTTTCCGGAGACCTTCGCCCCGCCGAGCACGGCCACGAACGGCCTCTCGGGATCGGTCCGCATGCGATCGAGGGTCTCGAGTTCCTTCTCCATCAGCATCCCGGCCACACGCTCCTCGAAATAGTGGGTCACACCCTCGGTAGAGGCGTGCGCCCTGTGGGCGGTCCCGAACGCGTCGTTCACATAGATATCGCCGAACATGGAGAGTTTCCTGGCAAACTCCGGATCGTTGGAGGTCTCCTCATCGTAGAAACGAAGGTTCTCGAGCAGAAGTATCTCACCCGGCTTGAGCGCATTTGCCATTTCGAGCGCCTGGTCACCGGTGCAGTCTTCGGCGAACCTGATCGGGTGATGCACGAGTTCCGCGAGCCGGTATGCCACGACCTTGAGGCTCATCGAGGGAACACGTTTCCCCTTCGGCCTTCCGAGATGAGACATCAGGACGAGGGAAGCCCCGTGTTCCATGATGTAATTTATACTCGGAAGTCCGGCACGGATACGCGTATCGTCATCCACGTCGCCGTCTTTTGTCAGGGGCGCGTTGAAATCGACGCGCATGAGCACCCTTTTCCCATCGAGCTCTACGTCCCTCAGGGTCTTCTTTCTCAACGGTCTCCTCCAGTCTTGCCTTCGCCTTACTTGAACAGCATCCCCATCATATCGACCATCCGCATCGCGTATCCGTACTCGTTGTCGTACCACGAGAGTACCTTGAATACCTTAGAGGTGATGCCCATGGTCGCCCTGCTGTCGAATATCGATGAGTGCGGGTTGCCGATGATGTCGACAGATACGATCGGGTCCTCCGTATACTCGAGGAACCCCTTCAGCTTGCCTTCCGCGGCTTTCTGCATCGCGGCATTGATCTTCTCGACCGTCGTCGCCTTCTTCAGTGTCACGGTCAGGTCGACGAGCGAGCCGTCGGGAACGGGCACACGCACCGCCAGGCCGTTGAGTTTCCCGTTGAGCTTAGGCAGAACCTTGCCTACGGCCGCAGCCGCTCCCGTAGTAGTCGGGATCATCGAAACGCTGCTGGCGCGCCCCCTGCGCAGGTCCTTGTGAGGCATGTCGAGGATCACCTGATCGTTAGTAACGGCATGGATCGTCGTCATCAGGCCGTTCGCCAGTCCGAACCTGTCATCGAGCACCTTTACGACCGGCGCGAGACAGTTCGTCGTGCACGAGGCTGTGGAGATGATGTGATGCCTGCTCTTGCGGTACTTCGTATGATTGACGCCCATTACGATCATGATGTCGGGATCGGGTGAAGGTGCCGATATGATGACCTTCTTGGCGCCCGCCTCGATATGCTTCGCGGCGTCCTTGCGCTTGCGGAAGAAGCCTGTCGATTCGATGACGACGTCCACTCCGAGTTTCTCCCACGGCAGGGCTGCCGGGTCGCGCTCGGAGAGGACCTTGACCCTCTTGCCGTCGACCGAAAGGTCACCGTTCTTCAGGACGTTGACCTTGCCCGGATAGCGGCCATGGACAGAGTCGTACTTGAGAAGATGACCGAGTGTCTTCGAGTCGGTCAGGTCGTTGACCGCGACGATGTTGAACCTGCGGTCCTTGTGAGCGCCGCGGAACACGAGTCTTCCGATCCTTCCGAATCCGTTGATAGCTACGTTGATAGCCATTACTTTCCTCCTCTTTACCGGTGTCTGTGTCAGGATCTGTTAATGAGCGTCAGTCTCCGAACGCCTTGCCGACGCTTCCAAATAGATTCATCTTTGTTTTTACGACCTCATAGACAGCGTCTCTCGCTGCCCCGAGGTACTTGCGGGGATCGATATTCTCAGGTTTCTCGGCGAACGCCTTGCGCGTGAACGCCGTGAAAGCGATCCTCATGTCGGTGTCGATATTGACCTTCGCGGCCCCGCGCTTGACTGCCTCCGTGATCGCATCGTTCGGGACACCTTTCGCCGCGCCTATCTTCGCCCCGAACTCGTTGGCGATCGCGACATGCTCCGGGTTGACGCCTGAAGCGCCGTGAAGGACGAGAGGAACAGAGACGACAGCGGCGATCTCGCTGAGCCTGTCCATCGCGAGTTTTGCCTCGCCCTTGAACTTGTACGCCCCGTGAGATGTTCCCACTGCTACGGCCAGCGAATCAACACCACTCTTCTCTACAAACTCTACCGCCTCGTCGGGGTCGGTGAAGATCGCGTCCTGTTCCGAAACAGATACGTTGTCCTCGATGCCGGCGAGCCTCCCCAGTTCTCCCTCGACTGAGATGCCGGCAGGCTTCGCTTTCTCTACGACCTCGCGGGTCATCGCAATATTCTCCTCGAACGGGAGGTGCGACCCATCGATCATCACCGATGTGAATCCTCCGCTTATGCACTTTTCGATGATCGCCATATCCTGGCCGTGATCGAGGTGAAGTGATATCTCGATATTCATGTTCTCCGATACGGTCCTCACCATCGAGACTATATTCTCGAATCCGGCATACTTGATCGCCCCCTGAGAAACGGCAAGTATCGCCGGGCTGCCGAGTTCCTCGGCGGCGGAGGTTATCGCCTGGACAAATTCGAGGTTATTGATATTAAAGGCTCCGACGGCATATGAGCCGGCCTTCGCCTTGTCGAGCAGTACCTTGTTTGTAACGAGCACTTCGTCCTCCCATGAGCATTGAAAACAATCGTTCCGGCTCATTCAAACATAGGATTATCGGGGCATTCAACCTAATTTTTTCGCATCCTTTTTCGCCCTGCGCACAGAACGGTGACAGAGGCCGGGCCGGCTGCATCGAGAGCCCGGCAGCAGGCCATGACTGTCTCGCCCGTGGTCACAAGATCGTCGACCAGTATGACATCCCTGCCGCAGACCTTTCCCGCGCCGCGAAGGCGGAAAGCGCCCGCTACATTTCCCTTCCTTCCGCCTGGATCGAGGCTCGACTGGGCCCTTGTCCTTTTCTTTCTGCGGAGTACCCTCCGGCGCAGCGGGATGCCGGTTTTCCGCGACACCTCCGCCGCCAGCAGCTCCGCCTGGTCATACCCTCTCCGCAGAAGCCTCGTCCAGTGCAGCGGTACCGGGACGATCACCGGATCACCGAGATCTCCCCGATACGATCCCAGCTCCCTGCCCATCTCGCCACCGAGCCAGCCCGTTGCGGCCGATCCACCCTCGAATTTCATGAACCTAACCAGGTCCAGGAGCACATCGCATGTCAGAAAGGGAGAACATACATGGATTCCGGCGGGCCCATCCAGCATCCCCGGTCCCTCCGCCTGTACCAGCCGGAGCCGGCAGGGATCGCATACGAGGCTCCCCCCTGTAAAACTGGCGCAGGAGACACATCTTCGTGGAAAGACAGCATCGAGAAGAAAACGCAGAAATCCCTTCACAACCACACCTTCACCTTCCGGCCCTCCGGAAGGGGTTTACGGTCAGACCGCAGCAGTCTTTTTTGTCCGGCCTATGAACAGAAAAACGGCCCCGAACAGGATCAGCACGATACTGATGACCTGGTTGTTGGTAAGGCCGCCTGCCACGATGGCCGAGTCCTCGTAGTAACGGAAGTAGTCGACGATGAACCTCGCGACGCCGTAGAGGATACAGAGCCACGAAAAAAGGAAACCGTCCAAGCGCTGCTTCCTGTCGAGCAGGATGAGGACGAGGAATATCACAAGTCCGTAGAGCGATGAATAGACCTGGGTCGGATGGATCGTTATGCCGGGGTGATGGTGCCCGGCCGGCGACCCCGCCGGAAAAACGATACCGGTCGCACAGGAAGTCGGATTACCGAAGCAGCATCCGCTGAGGAAGCATCCAATCCTCGTGATGAACACACCGGCCGCTACCGAGGGAGCTGTTATGTCCGCTACGCGGAAGAAAGATATCTTCTTCTTCCTCAGGTAAACAACCGCTCCTGCCACGGCGAGGAGAAGCCCGCCGTAATATGTCGCGCCCCCCTGCCAGATAGCGATGATGTCCAGGATGCTCTTGAAATTTTCCCTGTGAGTGAGGATATAGAGGCCCCTCGAACCTATCACGGCGCCGAGTACCAGGATGATGCTGAGGTCGTATATTATCTCGGCGTCGACACCACGCCTGCCGGCCCGCTTTGCCGCGAGCAGGATACCGACCAGAAAGCTCAGCGCCAGCATGAAGCCGTACGAATATATCTTCAGTATTCCCAGGTCCAACAGGATCGGATGCAAAGTGCTCTCCTATCTTCCGCTCACACTCAAACCTTCAACGAGGACCGGGGGCGACCCGGCCCTGCCGGCAAACCTGATCCCGCTTCCCGCGGCGGTGATCCCGTCGAGAAGCGACAGTATATTGCCGCTGATCGTCATCTCGCATACCGCTCTTTCCCTTTTCCCTCCGCTGATCTCGTACCCGTTGATCCCTACGGAGAAATCTCCCGAGATAGGATCGGCAGTATGCATACCCATCACATCCTGAATATATATGCCTTTCCCGACAGAGTCGACAAGTTCATCGACTGTCTCTGTTCCAGGCAGAACGAAGAGGTTCGTCGGCCCCGGAACGGGAACGCTCTTGAATGAGCCGCGAAAGGCGTTACCCGCCTCGCCCAGCCCGGTTTTTCGCGACGTGTAGCTGTTATGCAGAAAACCTTTCAGCACTCCTCCGGATATGAGATCCCTCTTCGCGGAAGGCACCCCTTCATCGTCGAAAGGCGCGTTGAAACATCCTCCGGACAGGAACGGGTCGTCGATAAGGGTAAATGCCTTTGACGCGACCTTCTCCCCGAGTCTTCCTTCGAAGACCGAGGATCCTCTCACCACCATCTCGGCGGAAAGGACCTCGCCAAGCAGGGAGACCACCTCGAGGAAAGCGAACGCGTCGAAGACCACGCTGTATCTTCCTGTCGGGAGCGGTTCTCCTCCCAGCAGCATCGCGGCCCTTTCGCCTGCCTCTCTTCCGGTCCCGCGAAAATCGAGTCCGTCGGGCGATACTGCCTGAACATACGACCATCCGGACCTGACCTCTCCCTTTGCGGAGGCGACCGCGCCGATCGAACAGGCACAGCAGACGCGGCTTCTCGTCCTGAGGAAACCCCTTGTCCCCGCGACGCAGACTTTTGATGTCTCCTCCGAATAGGCCGCTCCATCACTGCTCCTGACCCGTCCGTCACTGGACAGGGCAGCCGCTTCCATCTCAAGGGCTCCCACGATCTTCATCTCCGCGGGAAACTCTCCCGGAGAGGTTATCTCCTCTCCCCCGGGGATCTCCTTCGAGTCCCCGCCGGCCAGGACGTCGGCATCGACCTCGTCACCGGAGAGAGCGTTGGAGCCGGCTTCCGACAGAACGGCCGCAAGGCCCTCTCCTGAGAGGTCGCATGTCCATGCGAAGCCGACCCGGCCACCGCTTACGACCCTCACTCCGAGGCCGGCCTCTTTCGATCGGTCCACCGATTCGACTTCTCCGCCGAAGACCTCGACCTGGAAACTCTCTGTCTCCTCCCCGTAGATCTCGCACTCCACGGAACCGGCCGAAGCCAGGTCGAGCACCTTCTCGACTATATCTTTCAGGGTTTGTCCTCCCTAGTACTCGTAAAAACTCGATCCGAAATTCAGAAGAACGCCTATCAGAAAACAGCTGACGAGCATCGAACTTCCGCCATAGCTGAGGAAGGGCAGCGGAAGGCCAGTCACGGGCGCGAGCCCGATCGTCATACCGATATTGACAGCGACATGAAAAGTAAAATATGAACAGATCCCGAGTATGGCCAGGGAAGCGAACCGGCTCTTGACCTTGGTCGCGAGATAGAGCCCCCTGATGATTATGACCGAGAAGAGCAGCAGGACCCCTATCGCTCCGATGAATCCGGCCTCTTCGGAGAGGACAGAGTAGACGAAATCACTGTGCCTCTCCGGAAGGAAAGCGAGCAGCTTCTGTGTCCCCCTGAGGAATCCTTTTCCGAGAAACCCGCCCGAGCCGACCGATACCTTGGACTGGTATACCTGCCATCCCGACCCGAGAATATCTGACTCGGGCCTGAGAAAGGCGAGGATCCTTCTCTGCTGGTACGGTTTCAGGCGCTCTATCAGCGTAGGTATCACGAGCATGATCGAGAGGTTGACCGCCACGAGGAGGATGCTCTGGAACAGCTTTTCCCTCCGCTTGTACGCGACGACCAGTATCCCTACGAAGAAAGCGAGAAGAAAGACCGGATAGCTTCCACTCTTCAGGGCGCTCTGGCTGTAGATCGTGAGAAAGGCGCTGACCAGGGGACTGATGATCAGTATCATCCGTCCCTCGTCGAGGCCGCGCCAGTACAGGACCACGAGGAGCAGAGCCGGATAGACGAGAGCTGTCCCCAGGTCGGGCTGTTTGACGACGAGCAGGAAAGGCACGAATGTGATCGCCGTCGCGGCGGCGAGGATATTGATCCTGTTCGGGTCATGCCGCTTCTCGGCGAGGAACCGCGCGAGCAGGAATATTATGGCGACCTTCATCACCTCGCTCGGCTGGAACTGGAAACCTCCGAGCACTATCCACCTGCTCGATCCCTTCGCGGCGCCCATGAGAAGAACGACGACAAGCATGATCAGGATGGTGACGTAGAATATCACGGCGCCGCCCTCGTAATACCTGAAGGGGATGAAGTATGCCAGCGCCATTACTCCAAGTCCGAGAGCTCCCCAGACAACCTGCTTCTGGAAGAACCGCATGTTCCCGCCCTCAAAAGTCTCGCTGAGCTCGGCCGGGACGTGCCCGACCGAATAGAGATTGAGCAGGCCGACGCCTATCAGCAGCACGGCCGACATCAATACGAGCCAGTCCAGGTTCTGCACCGACCTGAAACTCAATTTCCCTCCTCCGCGGTCTCCATCACCGTGACCGGATTGAAATAGGCCGAGAATATCTTCCTCGCCAGCGGCGCCGCCATCGCTCCTCCATGGCCGGCATGCTCGAGGATTATCGCCAGCGCGATCTCCGGATTCTTCTGCGGAGCGTACCCGACGAACAGGGCATGGTCCCTTCCGGCGTTCTGCGCAGTGCCGGTCTTCCCGCAGATGGCCGCCTCGGAGATCGCGGCCGCCCGTCCGGTCCCTGTATCACCGGCGACTACGAGCCGCATCGCCCTCTGAATGAACCTGAGCAATGACATATCGATCTGAGGGACCTTCTCGGGGACCTCATCAAACTGGAATATCACACTTCCCTCGGAGTCCTCTATCCTGTCGACGACATGAGGGGTTATCTTCTTTCCGTCGTTGGCGATCATCGCCGTCATCTGGCAGAGCTGGATAGGCGTCGTCAGCACGTCGCCCTGTCCGATCGAATAGTTGAGAAGATGTCCCTTGGTCCATTTTCCTACGCCGAATCTCCTGTTGTAGTATGCCTTGTCGGGAAGGATGCCTCTAGCTTCGCTGGGCAGGTCGATCCCCGTCTTCCGGCCTAAACCGAACAGCCTGCCCGCGTACGCGAAATCGTCGGCCTTGAGCCGCTCGCCAAGCTGGTAGAAATAGACATCGCACGAGTTGACAATACCGCTTGTAAGATTTGAATAGCCGTGTCCTTCCGGCTTCCAGCAGCGGAAGTACCTGTTGCCGAACTGGTACCCGCCGTAGCATGGAGTCATCCACTCATCCCTTGTGACAACTCGTGTCTTAAGGGCCGCGTAGGCGACCATCAGCTTGAAGGTCGATGCCGGCGGATAGGTAGCCTGCACCGTCCTGTTGAAAAGAGGCTTGTCCGGATCCTTGTTGAGCAGGCTCCAGTTCTCCTCGCTGATCCCGCCGATGAAGATATTGGGATCGTAGACCGGCCTGCTCACTGCGGCAAGGACAGCGCCGTTGCGGGGGTCCATGATCACGCATGCCCCCTTGTTCCACTCGAAAGCCGCCTCGACGGCACGCTGCAGATCGATATCTATAGTCAGGTAGACATCGTGCCCGGGAACAGGCAGCCTCGATTCGACCTGGCCCTCGAGCTGTTCGTTCTCGACCAGCCCGACATATTCCCCGATCCTCGTCCCTTCAGCGCTTATCTCGACTATCCTGAGTCCATACTGCCCCCTGAGAAACTCTTCGTAGATATATTCGATACCTGTCCGCCCCTTGATGTCGCCTCTCCTGAGATCGCCTGACTCCTGCAGGTCCGTATCCGACACCTCTCCCGTGTAACCGAGAAGATGGGCGGCGAGGCTCCCTTCCGGGTAATGCCTTCTGTGTTTCATCTCGAGGCTGAAGAATGGAAAGAGCGCCCTGTTCTCCGTGAGGATCGATATCTGTCCCTTGTCGGCAGCCTGGACGACCGTCATCTCCCTGCCGTCCGGATATTTCCCGGTCCATTCGGCAAGTGACTTGTTGAGTTCTTCCTCATCGATTCCGAGCCACCTGCAGGCGAGGCTCAATCTGTCCTCCCTGCCTGTGATCCTGTTGGGGAGGATGCTGACCTGGTAGACGGGAACGTTGACGACGAGTTTCGATCCGTCCGACGACCTGATCAGCCCCCTCGGCGCGGGGATATCCTCTTTCTGGATCCTGTTAGACAGGGCCAGCCTGCTGTAATGGTCTTCCTGGAAAACCTGAAGCTGAAACAGCCTCAGCGCCAGCACGATGAGGGCGCCGGCGAGGATGAAGAGCAGAATGGTACGCCTTCTCTCGAGAAGCCTCTCGCTGCGTACGTCAATACCTGCCACTCGAGCGCACCTTCCTTCTCGGAAGAAGATCTATCAACTGCATGACGAATACCGCCAGCACCGCCGTATACGCAGCCGACAGGATCGAGTAACGGAAGAACGCGACTATCACTTCGGCCGGATCGAAGGTGGTCGCGACATTGAGCGTGATGATATCGTTGATCAGGCAGGCGACAAAGACGAGCAGTCCCCTGAAGAGGATGTTGTCGGGAAGATAGTCCCGCCCGTACTTTGCGATGCCGTATCCGACGATCGTCTTGGCAAGCGCGTTCATCCCGAGGAACGAGGCGTTGCCGAGATCCTGAAGAAACCCGAGCATGAATCCGACGATAATCCCGGCGACAGGTTTCCTGTCGATGACGAGCACGACGAGCAGGACCATGATCAGGTCGGGGGACGCTCCGGCTACGGTCACGCTGTGTACCAGGGTGACCTGGAGTACGAATACGACGAACGAGACGAGTATGATCCTCAGCAGATAGGTCATGTCCCGCCACCTCCTTCGTCCTTCTCTTCTTTCGCCTCTTCCTCGATCCTGCTGCTCTTCTCCAGTTCGAGAAATGCCTCGCCGCTCTCCCAGTCCTTGCCTCCTGTTATGATGAAGACTTCCTCGAGCTTGTTCAGATCGGTCATGCAGATGATGCCGACCCTGCGCGAGAGCTCAGTCTTCTCCTCCGCTACCTGGAACACCCTACCTACGGGGAAGCCTTTCGGAAAGACCCTGCCGAGCCCCGAAGTCACCAGCGTATCACCGGGAAGGACATCCTCCTCCTTGCCGACGTAATCGAGGCTGAAGAGGTTGCCCCTCTCCCACTCGAGCACACCGACGACCCTGCTGCGCTTGACAAGGCAGCTTACCGAAACTGACTTGTTGTTGAGCAGAAGGACCCTGGAGGACGAGGGAAATACCTGCGTGACGCGGCCGGCGAGCCCGCGGTAGCCGACGACCGGCATTCCGGGGAGGACCCCCGAGTCCGAGCCGCGATCGACCGTTATCGAATGATGGAACCGGCTCGACGACCTGGCGATCACGTCGCACGGCATGAACTCGTAGAACGAATCCTTTCTGAATTCGAGCAGCTCCCTGAGCCTGTTCCTCTCGACCCGGAACTGGGTCAGTCTTTCGTTTTCGTAGGTGAGAGAGACGACCCGCTCGCGGAGCCCGTCATTTTCGGCGGTTAGTTCCTCGACACTGGTGAAGTAGTCGTCGGCCCTGTTGACAGGATAGAGCAGAAAGGAGCTGATCGACCGCGCCTCGGCGATCCTGCTCTCCTCGGGCCTCGTCAGCATGAATACCGACAGCGCTACCGCGACGGCGAGAACCGTTTTCTCGAGATGACGTTCGAAAAGGAACGAAATGATCTGCATGCCTACAACCGGGAGCTCTTCATTATGATGCCTTCGAACTGGTGGATGTTCCCAAGCACCTTGCCTGTGCCGAGCACGACGCATGTCAGCGGATCCTCAACGACGTTTATCGGCAGGTTTGTCTCTTCCTTCAGGAGGACATCGATCCCTCTGAGCAGCGAACCGCCGCCCGTCATGACTATACCCCTGTCGACGATGTCGGCAGCGAGTTCGGGCGGTGTCTGTTCCAGCGCGGTCTTCAGCGCGACGACGATCTGGCTCATCGGCTCCGCGAGAGCTTCGCGGATCTCTACGCTCGAGATGCGCAGCGTCTTGGGGATCCCGGAAACAAGGTCCCTGCCCTTGATCTCCATTTCCTCTTCCTGTCCGAGATTTGTCGCCGATCCGATGACCTTCTTGACATGCTCCGCCGTCTGGTCGCCGATCAGGAGGTTGTAAGCTTTCTTGATGTGCTGAACGATGACCTCGTCCATCTTGTCGCCGCCGACACGTATCGACATGTCGGTAACGATCCCGTTGAGCGCGATCACGGCGATCTCCGTCGTGCCGCCACCGATATCGATTACCATGTTGCCCGAAGGCTTGTCGACGGGGAGCCCTACCCCGATCGCCGCAGCGATCGGTTCGGCTACGAGATATACTTCCCTCGCGCCGGCATTCTGCGCTGAATCTATTACGGCCCTGCGTTCCACCTCTGTGATCCCCGAGGGAACACTGATGACGATTCGCGGCCTGATGAAGAAACGCTTCTTCTGTGATTTGCGTATGAATTCGCGGAGCATGACCTCGGTGATCTCGAAGTCGGCGATCACGCCGTCCTTCATCGGTCTGATGGCGGCGATGTGATCAGGCGTCTTGCCAAGCATCGCCTTCGCCTCGAGGCCGACCGCGTAGATCTTCTTGGTCCTCTGGTCGACAGCGACGACCGAGGGTTCGTTCAGGACGATGCCGCTCCCCTTGAGATAGACCAGTGTATTCGCCGTACCGAGATCTATCGCGATATCATTGGAGAAATATGTGGTGATTCGCCCTAACACTAACGTCCCTTCCTTTCAGGATGTGACCAGACCCCTCTCCCGCATGCTGACGAAACCGTCACCTCCGATAATGATGTGATCGACGAGGTCGATCCCCATCAGTTCCCCGCATCTCGCGAACCGCACCGTAAGATCGGTGTCCTCCCTGCTCGGCTCGGGGTTGCCGGTAGGGTGGTTGTGAACTATTATGACCCCCGCCGCGCTCGCCACCACCGCTTCCTTGAAGATCTCTCGCGGATGAACAAGCGCCGCGTTCAGGGAACCTATCGCAACAGTGACGATCTTGAGAATACCGTTCTTGGTATTCAGAAGGACCGCCTTGAAATGCTCCCTGTCGAGGCCCTTCATCTCGGGGATAAGCAGGGACGCCACATCCTCCGGGCAGCGGACCTTTCTGACGGTCCGTTCCTTCTCTTCGACGAGGCTTCTCCTGCCGAGTTCGAACGATGCCTTCAAACGGAACGCGCCCGCCTTCCCGATACCGGGAAAGGAGAGCAGTTCCTCGATCCTCGCTTCACCGAGCCCAGCGAGATCGCCGTACCGTTCGACCAGCTCCTGGGCGACCGACAATGTCGATCTCGCCGCGAGCCTCCCCATAACGAGGGCGAGAAGCTCCGTATCGGCGATACGCCCGAATCCCCTCAAATAACCCCTCGACCTGACAATGTCGAGAGGATTGCCGTTTTCTTCCTTCACACCACACCACCCCACATTCCCTGCTGCAAAGTATCAGAACACTGCCAGACGTTCAAGATTTTTCGCCAGCCGCCACATTCCTGCTCCCGAGCCTCCATATCTCGCCATCGGCATACTCAGCCCAGCTGTCGTCCGGATAATATTTGACTATCCTCTCATAACACTCCACAGCCCTCTCAGGGCATTTCATCCGCCCCTCATGTATCCCCGCCATCCTGAGCAGTATAAAGGCCGTATCGGGCGAAAATGGGTATCTCAGAGCAAAATTCTCGTATGCTTTCAGCGAAATGTCGAATTTCATCGATCTTTCAAGGCCGTAGGCGAGGTCGAGGTGCAGTTTCTCATCGAGAGTGAACCCTTTTATCGAACGCATCGCGGCGGTGAGGACCTCCTCGGCCTCTCCCCTTTCACCCGCGTCTATATGCCTCGCTACCGCCTCGGAGAAGTGGAACCTGGCAAGGCCGGCCTCTCCGCCGCAGAGACATGTCCTGGCCGTCTCGGCGTGGACATCGGCATCCCCGGGCCTCCTGTGCAGATACTCGAGATATTCGGCCTGCGCGGCAAAGAACTCTGATCGCGCGAATGCCCTGCGGGCCAGGGCGAGCCTTTTTTCGGCCCTTGCTTCAGGGAGCGAGCCGAACAGAAGGGCCAGAACGATCCCGGCCACGAATCCTCCCACATGAACGCCGTAGGCCACACTCGCACTTTCCATCCCGTACTGTATCGCCGCATAGACACCCTGGTAGACAAACCATGAGATCACTCCGATCACTCCCGGGATATACCTGCGCCCGGCCCTGTTTACGGCCTGAAGGGGCATGAAGACCCAGTAAGCGACCTCTATCCTGGCGTAGTAGAGCCTCACCATGAACGCCCCGAGAAGTCCCGAAGTGGCCCCGGAAGCCCCGATTACACCGTAAACGAGGAATTTCGGTGCGAGCCAGGCGACGAGCCAGGTATGTATCCAGACCCCGGCGACAGCGGTCAGGGCAAATATAGTGAAGAACCTGCCCGGGCCGAACCTGTCCTCCAGGGCTCGGCCGAATATGAGCAGGTAAACCATGTTTCCGATCAGGTGCATCCAGCCCATATGCAGGAAAACGTAGCTCATCGAGGCCGGAATCGTCGGAGCCGAGGGAATGAATACAAGGTTGGAGAGGTTCCACAAAGGGCTAACAGGGCCGTATTTGTATAATACAAAGAGGATTACACACATGGCGGTGAGGAAATAGGTGATTACCGGCGTCTTTCGGGTGCGGACGTCGAGCCCGGTGGGGAAATAATAGAAGAAATACAAATCGGTGCCTTTCTGCTGTTGCGTCTTTTGAATGCAATTAGCAGACCATTGGAGGAGCCTGAAATGTTTCAGTGAGAGTTTCAGGAAAAAATAAAAAAAGGCGGGAGGCTCGATAGCCTCCCGCCTGTAGATTCAACAGATAGCCGGACCTAGAAGCTGTAGGTCGCGGAGATCATGCCGATCGGGGTACCGATTTCTTCGTCGTCCCCAGACTGGCCGGGCTGGATACCGGTCATCCAGTAGCCCATCGAGAAAGGAGCTTCCTTGTTTACCAGCAGGTCGATGTCGAAATCGCCCACGTGGAAACCAAGACCGAGCTGCCAGTTGAAAGGCGCCCAGGTGTAGTTCTCCTCGTACGACTCGCCCTCGCTTGATCCTTCATAGGTGGTCTTCAGCAGAGCCTTGTCGCAGCCGATGCGGAAGGTCAGCCAGTCCTTGACGTCGCTCTCGAGGCCGAGAACGAACCCGGGGAAGATCGTCATCTTTGCCTTCTCGGCGTCGGCGTCGCTGCCGCACTCGGAAGGCTCGCCGCTGTACATGCCGTAAGGCTCGATGCCGACGATGATCAGGTTGTCATCGTTGACATTGATGTTGGCAGCAAGACCGAAGTCAAGCATGTAGCCCTTGATCCCCCAGCATTCGTCGGTACCGATCTGAGTCTCGTTCGACTTGATGCTGAGGTCTCCGCCCTTGTAGCTGAAGTAGGGGACCCAGGTGATAACGTCGGTCCACTCGTAGAACATCCTCGCCCTGAGGGCCATGATACTCTTCGAATCGGCTTCCCAGATCTCGTCTCCGCCGTTCTGGTCGGTGAAACCGACTGTTGTGAAATCAAACGCCGCGTCCAGGTAGGTCGCGTCGCTTATGTCCCAGCGAAGGCCGAGACCGAGCGTCGTGTAGCTGATGTAGTCCTCGTAGACCTCATCGCCACCGGTGCCCTTGTACATCTCGTCGGCGCGCTCGAGGCGGATACCGATGTCGATCGTCTCGAAGCCAAGCGCCCACATGACGTTCCATTTGTTGAAGACGTCTTCGTTAAACGCGGTGTAGCCACCGGGACCGGCCCAGGAACCCGTCATGTTCGGGCCCCAGGTGTTCTCCTGGAACCAGATACCGAAGACACCGTACTTGTTGTCTTCACCGAGGCCGTAGGTCAGGCCGAACTGGGCTGTCATGGAATCATCGTAGTAGCCCCTGTCATCGCCATACTTGACTACATCATAGTAGCCGGCAGTGACGGTGAACAGGTTGGCATAGTTGACCAGCGTGGCAGGCCACATGAATACGTTCGAGTTATCCTCGATGAAAGGGGCGGTCTGGGAGCCGAGCGCCCTGACACGGGTGTCAGACGCAAAAGCCGGCATAGCGACCGCTATTATCAGCATAGCAAGTACTAACTTCTTCATTTTTACCTCCTGCTGGATCCTCCCTCATGGGGAGATCTTCAGGAATTGTGTTCTATTGTACCGCGCTCTTTGCGCGGATATGTTCCCTAATAATTCCGACCTATCGCCTAATAGACGACTCGCGATTATCTGGTTTCGAAACCTCCTCTCCTCCCTGCGTTCAAACACTCACAACCTGCGGCCATGCCCGCAGGCCAGCTTGAAAACTAGGATCCAGGCGTTTATTTAATGTCCGTGCTGTCCGAAGCAACCCCCTTTCAGAACCGCCGAACACACCTTGCCGTATATTTGGGCGGAAACTAAACCAATTTAAAAAACCTTGTCAACATGTTTTTTAAAAAATGTTTTAATTTTTTTTAATAATCGACAGGGCCATCCTCGCTGTTCAGGCCCCCGGTGGAAGGCTCAGGAGAGCAGATCCTTCGAAAAAAGATAGATCTTCGCGAGCTTTTCTTCGTAGGCGGAGTCGCTCTCGAGCAGGCTGTTTATCCTCACGTCTCCGTACGAATGGATGAACCTGCCCTCCCCGAGGGAGATCGCTACGTGCGTGATCCGCCCCCCCTCACCGAAGTAGAGAAGCGCCCCCTCGGGGATCGTGCCGGCTGCCTCCTCGACAGGGCTCCCCTCAGCCGACTGCTGGTCGGCATCCCTGGGGGTCTCGATCCCCTCCATCCTGAATACCCGCTTGACGAGGCCACTGCAGTCGAACCCCTTCGCCGAGGTGCCTCCCCAGATGTACGGGATACCGAGGAAATGCCTCGCCCTGTCGAGCAGCGCCCCCCTGGCCACAGGGCCTCCGGGCAGCTCCTCGAGCAATCCCTCCTCGACAAAGCCGGACCTGCCTCCGGGCAGCTCCACTTTAACATAACCATCTGTAATATCTCCAGTTACAACCCTGGTGCCGGCAGTGATATCGGAAACGGGGAGGCTGCCCGCCTTCGGCTCGGACAGCACGTAGGCGACGCTCGCCGCGACCATCGAGCCGGCCCGTTCACTGTATGATTCGACCCTGTCCCGGGGGAATTCTCCGACGTTCCATGAGCGGACCCAGCCGTGATAACCATCGTCGAGCATGACGAGGTACCAGTCGCCCCGCGAGTCGAGCCGGACCATCATCTCCCCCATGATCGCCTGGGTGAGGAGCTCCGAGGAGTGTTCCGGATCTCGCCTCACATCGACCACGCTGGAGACTGCCCAGAGCACACTGCCCGAAGAGGAGCCGGCGAGCTCTATCTCGACATCGTCTCCCGGCTCGAGCAGCTCGAAAACCTCAGGGCGGCTAACCGTCACATGGAGCATTCCCGCTTCGTCCGGAACGACCTTCGACCAGGAGGTCCTCCAGTCGAATCCGAGCCTCTCCACCGCTCCCGCTATCTCCTCATTTATCCTTGCCGCAGAATTTTTCATTTTTATTCCTTCCCGCCCTTCGGCGGAACAAATTTTCTCGGATCGAGGGCATCTCGCAGTCCGTCCCCTACGAGGTTGATAGAGCATATCACCAGTGTCAGAACGAGGCCTGGCAGCATCGTCAGCCATGGCGCCGTGCGCATGAAGGGTATTCCCCTCGATATCATCCCACCCCAGCTCGGGTCGGGAGGCTGTATCCCGAGCCCCAGGAAACTGAGGCTCGATTCGGCCATTATCGTCATCCCCAGCCCCAGTGTAAATACCACTACGAGCGGGGAGAGACATTGCGGAAGTATATATCTTACAATGAGTTTGATGTTGCCGGCCCCGGCTGCCCTCGCTGCCTGGACATAGTCACGCTCCCTGATCGAGAGGATCTGGGCACGCACGAGCCTCGCCATCGCTGCCCATCCGACGGCCCCGAGGGCCACACTTAGCGCCCCCATCCCCGGCGTGACAACAGCCATGATCGCGATCAGGAGCAGAAGTGTCGGGAAAGCGAAGGTGATGTCGGCGAGCCTCATGATGAGGTTATCGAGCCTCCCGCCGAAATATCCCGCGATGGTGCCGGCGAGAAGTCCCAGGATAAGAGAGATCGTCCTCGCCGTCAGTCCCACGCCGAGAGAGACCCTGCCCCCGTAAAGGACCCTCGACAGGACGTCGCGACCGAACGAATCGGTACCGAACGGATGCTCCGCCGAAGGAGCCTGGAGAGAAGCGGGCAGATCCATCCCGAGCGGGTCATAGCGGGTGACCAGGCCGGGCAGGATTGTGAGCAGGACGATGGCGGCCAGGACGAAGAGTCCCGCCGCGGCGCCCCGGTTGGAGAAGAACCTCGCCACCGCTTTTTCAGTCTCGCCGCGCCGTCCGCGCCTCGCTGCCGCAGTTTTCTCTGCCATCAGTCCTTCGCCCCCTCTCCTCTTATCCGGGGGTCGATAAAGCCATAACTTATATCTACAATGAGATTTACAACAACAAAGAGTATGGCCATAAAGAGAACGGCGCCCTGTATTACCGGGAAATCCCTTCTCAATATCGACTGGACGATAAGCCTCCCCAGCCCGGGCCATCCGAATATCGATTCGGTCAGGACCGACCCTCCCAGGTAACTCCCGAAATCTGTCCCGACGATCGTCACGACAGGGATCAGGGCGTTGCGGAAGACATGCTTGCCCATCACGGCCCTCTCTCCGAGCCCCTTGGCCCTGGCCGTCCTGACGAAATCCTCGGAACCGGCCTCGAGGAACCCCGCCCTCGTGACCCGCGCGACCGTCGCCATCGAAGCGAAGGAAAGGGTCAGCGCCGGAAGTATGAGATACCTGATCGAACCTCCCCCGTATCCGGAGGGGGGAAGGATCTCGAGCTTGATCGCGAAGAGATGTATCAGGAGCAGGCCCAGCCAGAAGACCGGGATCGAGACACCTACGAGGGTGAGGGCCATCAGCCCCTTCCCCGCCCACGGCACCCGGCCCGAACCGGCGACTGCACCCGCGGCCAGACCTCCCGTGACGGCGATGAGCATCGCCGCCCCCGCGAGCGCGAGGGTCCGGGGGAACCTCTCCTGGATCGTCTCGAGCACCGGCCTCCCAGTGACAAACGACCTGCCGAAGTCGAACCTCGCCACCCGCCCGAGGTAGTCGATATAGCGGAGGGCAAGGGGACGGTCGAGCCCCAGCTCTCCCCTCAGGCGATCGAGGGTCTCCTCGTCGTACCTCTCGCCTACGAGGGAGAGCACCGGGTCGCCTGGAATCACGTACATTATTACAAATGTTACAGTTACAACCCCGAAGAGGATCGGGATGAGGAGCAGGAGCCTTCTTATGATGAATCTTCCCATGATCTCCCCGGGCCGCCTACTTCAGCGATACCCCCGTAAACCTCTGTCCGTTGAATATCACAGGTATCTCGTATCCTGAGAGCCTGTGCGAGACGACCTCGTACCTGATGGGGAACCAGAGGAATATCCACGGGGCCGCTTCGAGCACCCTTCCCTCCGCCTGCGCATACAGCTCCCATCTCGCCGCGGGGTCGCTGACCGCCGAAGCGGCATCGAGAATCGAATCGACCGCCGCGTCCGAGAACCCGGCCCTGTTTCCCCCGCCACCCCTGTTCTCCGAGTGAAAGAGAGGCACGAGGAAGTTCCCCGCCTCGGGATAGTCGGCGAACCAGTCGAGATAGAACGCATCGGGCGTTCCTCTGTCCACTGCCTGCTTGAAGGCGCTCCACTCGCGGGTCACTATCTTCACATCGATCCCGGTCATAGCGAGAAATCCCTGGATGCTCTCCAGTATCCTGCCCGACTCCGGATTCTCTCTCTGCCATATCTCCATCTCAAACCCGTCCGGATAGCCGGCCTCGGCGAGGAGCCTCGCGGCCCCCTCCGGATCGTATGTGTATAGCGGACCGGGAAGGGGAGAACCCCTAAGGCCGGCGGGAACTACTCCTGTAGCCTTCTCCGCCGCCCCGAAGAGAAGCCTTCCAATGATCATATCGACATCGATCGCCATATTCAGCGCGCGCCTCACCCTGGGGTCGTCAAAAGGTGGTTTTTCAGTATTCAGGCCTATGTAGACTATCCTCAGCTCGGGACTCCTGAGCAGCGTGACGCCTGCCGAGCGCCACAGCTCGAGCTCTGCGGGCGGGATCTCGAGGATATCGAGGTTACCCACCTCGAACTCGGCGATCCTTGTCATCGTCTCAGGTATCAGACGTATATTGATCCCGGGGACGCCGGAAGATGCCTCACTGCTGAACGGATTCCTTTCGAGGACGATCTCATCGCCCGAGGTCCAGGAGGCGAGGAGCCATGGCCCGCTGCCTCTCGGCGTCCTCCCGTAATCCCTGCCGAGGGAATCGGCAGCCGCCGGCGAGACTACTCCAGCTGCCGGCATGGCAAGAAGGCTGAGGAAATGGGATGCGGGGGAATCGAGACGTATTACAAGTGTGGAATCATCTTTTGCCTCTATCGAACATCCGCCCGCTCGGCCGGCATGGAAATCAGCCGCTCCGGCCACCGGTGCGAGTACCCACCACCTTGGAGATGCGGTGGAAGGATCGAGGAGCCTCCTGAGGGAACGCTCGACATCATGCGCGGTCACCGGGCTTCCGTCGCTGAACCTGCCGCCGCCGATGCGGAAGAGATACTCGAGGCCGTCATCCGAGATCGTCCAGCTTCGGGCGAGATCGGGCGCTATCGAGCCGTCCGGCTCGAACCTCACGACATTCGAATGTATGAGGGAACTGACCCACCCCGAGGAATAATCCACCGCGAGAGCGGGATCGAGGTTGGTCGGTTCGGTCTGCAGGGCGAGTCTGAGGACAGGGGAGCCTTCCCCGCCGCCGCATGAGGCGATCAGCAGGGCGGATATGAGAGAGGCTGTGATAGACAGGATTTGTCTTATCATCGGCCGTTCAGATGCTCCTCGTATCGTAGAGTAGGTAGAGTCCCGATCCCATCGGATCCTCGAAGATAAAAGCTATCCCCTTGGAATAGTAGTACCATATCCTGAGCTTGCTGCCGAGCGTTCTCCCGTCACGGTCGGCGACATTATCAGGAGCGCCGTGTCTTATGTAGACTTTTCCCATCGCGGCACGCCATCCGGGACCGTGGGCGGAGAAATTCTCCAGCGAGAACCTTACCCGCCGAAGGAACTCGCTCAGCTCTTCGTTGAGGTCGGTCGTCCTCGTCGGATCCTTCGATTTCCAGTACCTGTTCCACTCGCTGATACGATCCTCGGGACTGATGTCGCGCAGACGCTCCACATCATCGTCCTCGGCTGTCAGGCCGAGCAGCTCGAGAGTATCTTCGAAATACTCGTCGAACATCGCCCTCCCGAGAAGCATCGTGAAGTTTCCCGACCTGATGACTTTCTTCGTCGAGTTGGGGATCGACACGGCGGCGGTGACCTCGTAAAAGCCGAGAGGAAGTTCATCGACATTCATGTCGATGCAGAACATCCCTCTTCCATCTTTGTCCACTTCAAATGTCTGCCTCGTATATGCCTTCACATGCTTCTGGCCGTCCTGGACCTTCACTGTCACTTCCATCACGCGGCTCGTCCTCTTCTCCATCGGGGACAGTATCGTCCAGCTCATCCGGATCCATCCCTCGAACCCGATGAAGACCTCGCCGGCGAGCTGCCGGTAACCCTCGGATATCTCCTGTGAGCATGAGGAGAAGGTCAATTCCCCGAAGACAGGTTTGCTTCCTATCCTCTCGTCCACGGGGGCCGAAAAGACCGGATCGGACATCTCGAAGAGACCGTGCTCCCGTCCGTATATCCTCACCTCGGCCTTGCGTTCGTATTTAAGCGAGGTCTTGACCACCTCGATCGTGACGTTCACATCGTAGTCCCCCGAGCCCAGGGGAATCTGTTTCTTCACCTCGGAAAGGAGACCGGCGCTGCGGGTCATCTCGTACTCCGGGGCAGTCACCGTCTTTTCGATCACTTCGCCGCGGACCCTCTTTCCATCATCGTCGCGTATCTCGATATATATGCGGTAGTCGGCGATATAGCCGATCGGCTTGCGGAAGAATACAAGGCGCCTGTAATCGATCGCTGTAGTGATCACAAGCAGCACGTTACCTTCGGCATCGATGCTTTGGCTGGCAGTAAGTTCAAACGGCCTTCTGACCGACCGGGGCCCTCCCTGGCCGGCAGAATCAGCCGGAACCAGCGAGACGGCGGCGGCGATCAGAAACAGTGCTGCTATAATCGGAATTCCCCTGCGCATCGATACCTCCCTGTATATGAATTATAGTCATCTACAGAGGGTGTGGGCAAGTCATTAGCGATATAGAAGGGAATGAACACCCTATTCGTAGTGAAGGGCCTTTATCGGATCCATCCTCGCCGCCCTGTTTGCCGGGTAGAGCCCGAATATCAGGCCGATCGAGGCGGAGAATACGAACGCTATGACGATCCAGATGAAGGGGACGGAGTATGGGAACCTGATCAGCGCCGCCACACCTTTCGCGGCGAGGAGCCCGAGAAATATCCCGATCATCCCTCCCGCTCCAGTCAGGGTAGCCGCCTCGATGAGGAACTGCTGCATGATATCGTTCCTTCTCGCTCCGAGCGCCATCCTGATCCCGACCTCGCGCGTTCTCTCGGTCACGGAGATAAGCATGATGTTCATCACGCCGATCCCGCCTACCATCAGACCGATCGAGGAGATCACGATGAGGACGAGGCCGATATAGGTCATGATATTGCCGAGCATCTCCCTGAAGCCCTCTGAAGTCGTGATGTAGAAATCGTCCTCTTCGGCGGGGCCGAGTTTCCTCGAGGCCCGCAGAAGGGCGTGGACCTCATCGGTGGCCTCTTCGAGAGAGTAATCCTCTTTTATCGTAACGCCCACCTGGTAATCGTCGAATCGGAAACCTAGGTCCTTCTCGTATGTCTTATAAGGGATCACGGCGTAGTTGTCGCTGATGCTTCCGAGGATGTTGTCCCTCGTAGCCATCGTGCCGACGACCTCGTACTGGTGGTTGCCTATCTTGATCCACTTCCCTATCGGATCGCGATTCGGAAAAAGATCGTGAGCCGGACCGTAGCCGAGGACGATCACCCGACGGCTGCGGTCAGTCTCGAACTCGGTGAAGAACCGCCCGTATTCGATCGCGATACTGTACATGTACCCCATGTTGTGAGTGCCCCCAACCACCTGGATCAGGTTGGTACGCTCACCCTCGTATCTGAGGACGCGCATCCTCTGCGGGTCGATCTGGAGGTCGATCCTGTCACAACTCGCGCATTGGTCCTCTAAAAAGTCGACGTCCCCGATAGTAAGCTGTTTGCGCCTCAGCAGGTCACGCCTGTCGTTGCCGCCGCCCATCGGATCGAACCGCGATACGAAGAGGTAGGGCCTGTTGGCCGAGACGATATCGGACTGTATCCTCTTTCCGAGGCCCGACATGACGGTGACCATGGCGAGAACGGTCATGACACCGATCGCTACCCCTGTTATGAGCAGCCACGAGCGCATCCTGTGGGTACGGATCACCTCGAGGGCCTGCCGGAAATTCTCCTTCCA
Organism: uncultured bacterium; assembly: GCA_964457905.1. Classification (GTDB taxonomy): domain Bacteria; phylum Krumholzibacteriota; class Krumholzibacteriia; order Krumholzibacteriales; family Krumholzibacteriaceae; genus JAUWCL01. The sequence goes on from CAYWGA010000008.1 coordinate 24,384, forward strand.
TACATGGGTCTTTTTCACCTGTTTCACTTCGCCGGGAACCATGCTCATCCTATTCGGAATGCAGGGCGACTACCGGGTCGAGGCTCGCCGCCTTGCTTGCCGGGTATGTCCCGAAGACTATCCCGATGACAAAAGTCACTATCAGCCCCGCCGCTATCGACCACGGAGCTACTACGTACGGGAGCGGAGAGACGATCGATATGACCGCCGCTATCGTAAACCCTGTCAATATCCCGATGATCCCGCCTATGAGTGAGAGGGTCACCGCCTCTACGATGAACTGCCAGATGATGTTCGTCTTCCTCGCACCGAGGGCCTTTCTAAGGCCGACTTCTTTCGTCCGCTCGGTGACCGAGACGAGCATCACGTTCATCAGGACGACTCCTCCAACGACGAGCGCTATCGATACGATGAATATCAACGCGTTGAATATCGATGTCGATATCTTCTCCCAGAGCGAGATGAGGTTCTCCGATGTAACGATCGAGAAATCGTCCTCTTCCATCGGCCTGAGCCCGTGTCTTATCCTCATCGCCATCGTCGCTTCGTCGACAGCCTGATCGAGAAGGGTGATGTCGGCAGCCTTGACCTTTATCGCTATCGATGTCCTCGAACCGTATATCTTGAGGAAGGTGTTGATGGGGACATAGACGAACCTGTTTTGCGATTCACCGAGAACAGTGCCGAGATCCTCGACCACTCCGATCACTGTAAAATGTTTTCTTCCTATCTTGATCCGGACGCCGAGCGGATCGCCCCGGGGAAAGAGCCTCGTGTATACCTCCCAGCCCAGCACCGCCACATTCGCCGACTTCTGGTCCTCCAGGCGGGAGATATGCCTTCCCGTAAAGAGAGGAGCATCCTCGATCATCGGATATTCCTCCGACCTTCCCCTGATCGTTATCCGGTCGGCCCATTCGTCGCGGTAACTCACCTGGGCCTGGTTGTCGGCCGACGCTGCTATGTACGAGGCGGATGGTATCCTGCCGCTCATATAGTCGACATCGCTCAGCTTGATCCTCGGGTTGCGCGCGATCGCCTCGAGAAAAGCGTCGAGATCGGTGATCGCCTCGAAGAAATTAAAGCGCTCGATAGAGAAGACGTTGCTTCCCTCCCCGGCGACCTTCTCCTTGACGTAATCGTCTATCCCACCGATCAGAGACACCACGGCGATGACTGACATCGTTCCGACGATGTTGCCGAGAAGCGTGAGAAAGGTCCGGAGCTTGTTCTCACGCAGCGCCCCGAGGGCGATACTCATTCCCTGAAATATCTGCATGGCCTGTTACTTCTTCTCGGCCTTCGTGGTGACCTTCACCCTCTGCCCGTCCTTGAGATCCCTGATCGCCTTGAAATTGCCGCTTACAACCTTGTCACCCTCCTCGAGCCCCGAGATGACTTCGAAGTGGGTCTGCCCGGCGACACCGATCTTTATCTGCCTGAACTCGGCCTTTCCATCGACGACCACGAATACGCCTTCGATCTCGCTGTCCTTGTCATCTTCTTTCACAGCCGTCGAATCAGCCGACGAAGAATCGGGCTCAGCCTCGGCCCCCTTCAGGTCCTTCTTCTGCCTGACTGTAAGGCTCTGGATAGGGATCGCCAGACCGTTCTCGGCCCTGGCGGCGATTATCTCTGAATCGGCCGAAAGGCCCGGCCTGACATTGGGGATGGTGTCGGTAACAGTGATGACGACCTTGAAATCGACCCCCTGCTGTCCGGAAACTGAAGACGAGAGTATCGGGCTGTTCCCGACTTCTGTGACGATCCCCGCGTAAGAGGTGTCAGGGAAAGCGTCAAGGGTGACCTTGGCCGACTGCCCCGTCTCGATGCTTACTACTTCGGTCTCGTCTACCTCTACCTCGGCCTCGATCGTGGAGAGATCGGCGACTGTCATCAGTACGGTGCCCGGATTGTTCAGCGTTCCCATGATCGCGATCTCGCCCTCCTCGACATTGAGCCGCGTGACGATGCCGGCCATCTCGGCCTCGATCGTCACCTCCTGGAGGTTGTGTCTCGCGCTGGAGAGCTGCGCTTCCTGCTGCCTGACCAGCTGACCGGCCGCTTCGAGGTTCGCGATCCCGACATCCCGGGCAGTCTTCGCGTCATCTACTTCCTTGTCTGTGAGGTATCCCTGTTTGAAGAGCCTCTCGGCCCGTTCGAGGTCGCTTTCGTACTGTTTCAGCTGATATTTAGCCTGGCGCTCGCCCGCCTTGCCCGACTGAACAGCCGCTTCGAGCCTGTCGACGGTGGTCTCAAGCAGGATCGGGTCGATCTGAAGGAGGAACTGCCCCTGTTCGACATAGTCCCCTTCCTTGACCGCGACCTTCGTCACCTTGCCGATGCTCGACGCGCTTATATCGATCTGCCGCTTCGGTTTTATACTTCCCGATGCGGATATGATCATCTCGAGGTCCTTGCGCGATACTTCCTCGACCTGGACGGGGAGCTCCTTGCCACCCTTCGCCTTCAGGTTGATCAGTACGAGCACGACCACTACCACGACGACACCGATGGCTATCCAGTGCTTCCTGGTCATCTCTCCTCCTGTATTTTTCGAGCTGCTTGCGTGATCGAAAGCCGTTCGATCAGAGCGGATCGGGGCTTTCATCTGCCGGGCCGGCTCAGCCGGTCCTGACGTCCGATTCTATCTTACCGTCGAGGAGCCTTATCACGCGTTTCGCGTAATCGGAGATATGCTCCTCGTGAGTAACCATCACTATCGTATTGCCTGCCGCATGGATCGTGTCAAAGAGTGACATGATCTCGATGCCGGTCTTGCTGTCGAGGTTTCCCGTCGGCTCATCAGCGAGGATGATCGACGGCCTGTTTACCATCGCCCTGGCGATCGCGACCCTCTGGCGCTGTCCTCCTGACAGCTCGTTAGGCCTGTGCTTCGCCCTGTCGGTGAGACTGACCGATTCCAGCACCTCGGCGGCCCTGGCGCGGCGATCCTCGGCGGAGATGCCCCCGTAGATAAGGGGCAGCTCGACATTCTGCGCCGCCGTCGCCCTCGGCAGGAGGTTGAAGGTCTGGAAGACGAACCCGATCTCCCGGTTCCGGATCCTCGCGAGCTCGTCATCGCTGAGATTGCTCACTTCCTTGCCGTTGAGCCAATAGTCCCCTTCGGACGGGGTATCGAGGCATCCGAGAAGGTTCATGAATGTCGACTTGCCCGATCCGGAAGGGCCCATGATCGCGACATACTCATTCCTGTCTATCTCAAGGTCTATACCTGCGACCGCCTCGATCTTCTGTATGCCGACCTCATATATCTTTTTGACTCCGCTGACCTTTATCAGCATATCAGTATCCCTCCATACCGGCCCTGAGTCTCGATTCCTTGCCTGTCGCCCGGTCAAGATCGGCAACGGCCACGAGGTAATCGCACTTCGCTGTTATGACATCCGCCTTCGCCTGCGTAAGGGAGACCTGCGCCGCGATCGTCTCGAGCATCGTACCGGCACCCACTCTGTACCTTTCCTCCGCCAGGCGGACATCTTCCTGCGCCTGCTCGACCGTCTCAGTGCCGACCGCCACGCGCTCTATCGCCTCGTTGATGAGGATGATGAGGCTCTTGATCTCTTTGACGGCATTCAACTTGCTCTTCTCGAGCTGATACTCCGATATCCTGAAATCGGCCTTCGCTGTCTTGACGTTGGCGCTCGTGTTGAACCTATCGAAGACATTGAGGCGCACATAGGCGGTGACGTTCCAGGAATATTCTTCTCTGAAGAAATTGATATTATCGGCCATCTCACGGTCGCTCCAGTAATATCCGAAGTTCGCGCCGAATATCGGAAGCCATCCCGACTTGGCCACCCTCACACCGGCGTCCGCTCCTTTGAGATATGCCCTCAGGCCGAGCAGATCCGACCTGTTGTTCATCGCGAAATCGATCTCGCTGGCGGCGTCGGGGTTGGTCATATTCATCACGAGTGCCGTATCGACAGCGACATTGGAATAATCACCGAGGTTGAGGACCGCTATTAGGTCCTCTTTCGCCAGCTCTACCTGGTTCGTCGCCCTGATACGGTCCAGCTTCGTGTTAGAGTGAAGCACCTTTGCCTTAAGGACGTCGGCTCTGGTCGCCGACCCGACCTCGAGAAGCGCCTCGGATCTTTCGAGACTCTGCAGCGCCTGGTCGACACTTTCCTCAGCGACGACAGTGAGCCTCTCGAACCTGACTACGTTGTAGTAGGCCCGGATGACGGTGGCCGTTATCATATCGTAGTTGTACTGGAGTTCTTCTTTCGCTCCCTCACGGTTATCCCGTGACTGCCTGAGCCTGGCGTAGTTGGCGCCGCCGTCCCAGATGACGATGTCTGAAGCGATGCGGAAAGTGTAGTCCTCATAATCGAATCCCTGCGACTGTACCGGGCGGCCCGAATCATCGATCAGCACCGAAGACGGGCCGTAATACCTGTGCCCTGCGTAGAAATCCATCTGCAGGTTGGGAAGCAAGTTCCCGTAGCTGCTGAGCACGTAACTTTCGGATTTCTTGAGCGACTGCCTCGCCATACCCATGTCAGGGTTGTTAACGAGCGCGGTATCTATGCACTCTCTCAGTGACAGGACCTTCTCCGTGGAGGACGCCCCTGATACCGACATCGACACCATGATCGCAGCGCCTATTGCTATGACGGCCAGCGATAACCCTCTCTTTACTCGAAACATCGTTGAAGCCTTCCCTTGTGTCATGGACCGTGAAACCGGTTACTCTATAAAACGATACACTTTATTGTTACGAATATTCGGTCCTTTAGTTTCAATCAAGCGTCCGCTCATGTCAATATATCGTTGGAAGAGGGTCCAGGGCCCTCCGAAGCGTCCCTTGGAGACAAAAAAAAGGCCCGGCGGAAAGCCCGGGCCTCTTGATCTCTTTATCAGCTATGCATCAGCTGCCGTGCAGTTTGAACCTGATCGGTACGGCCATACTGGCCCTTACCGGACGAGTTCGCTGCTTGGCAGGCTTGAACAGGAACTTCCTGGCCGCGGCCATAGCCGCCTTTTCCATGGCGGGTGTCACGTCGGACTGGATGACGGAGGCACTCTCGACCTTTCCATCCGTTCCTACGACGACTCTCAGAAGTACTGTTCCCTCGATCCCTGCCTGCCGGGCCAGCGCCGGATAGCTTGGCGGGACGTAACGGATCAGTTGCGGAGGTTCGTCAAACGCATAGAACTCCGAGGCCGACTCTGAGGGAGGCGGAGGCGGAGGCGGCAGGTTCTCGATACGATCGAAACTCGTCGGAGCGATCTCGGTCTCTTCATCTACTTCTTCGCCCTCTTCGGCGGCCATCGGTACTACGGGCTGATCGATCTCCTTGGGAGGCGGCGGAAGTTCGAAGTCCTCGGCGGTATCGATCGCGATGAACTCCTGCTCCTTCAGCACGTATGGCGTGAACTCAAAGGGAGGCGAAAAGTAGATACCGACAAAATGCATAACGAGCGTAACATACAGCGCGTTCCGAAGGTATCTGTTGTACCCTGCCTTGAACTTTTGGTTTTCAACAGCGGTAACGGCCACGAGGGCCCCCTTTTTCGATTATCTAATCATCATCGCCGACGGACACGAATGTCACGTTAACGGCGTTAGCTTCCTTCAGCTGTTCCATGATCTGGTCGACCAATTCATATTTCGTCCGCCTGTCGATGTTGAAGGCGACGATCAGGCTTCTGTTCTCCTCAAAACGCTTGGATATGACAGTATCGATAAACTCGACCTGGATCAGCTTGTCATTGATGCTGACCCTGCTGTAACGGTCGGCCCAGATATTCAGCAACTTCTCGCGCTCGAGCTCAGAACCGGTTTCGGCTCTGGGCAGGGAGATCGGAAGGCCCTCTTCCATCTTGAAGATCGTCGTGACCATGAAGAAGATCAACAGAAGGAAGATGATGTCGGCCATCGATCCCGTCGGGATGGCGTTCTGTACACCCTGTTTTTTCGAAATCTTCAAGGCGTCTCTCCTCTGTTAACTACTACCCTTCATCGTTCTCAGTGAGATCCTCTCGGCGTTGGCGAGCCTCAGCTCGTCGAGGATGTCGATCATCACCGCGTATTCGGCGTCAGGGTGGGTCTCGATGACTACTACCAGCTTGGGGTTGGCGAGAAGCTTGTTCTCGATGATCTGCTGGAGATCCCTGACCCCGACCGGTCCCGTACCCTTTATGACGATCGATCCGTTGGAAAACGCCTGGATCGTGAGAACGTTGTCCCTCTTCAGCTTTACCGACTTTGACTGCTGTCCCGGAAGGGCCATGGGCAGTCCCTTCTCGACCGCGAACATCGTGCTCACCAAGAAGAAGATGAGCAGAAGAAAGTTGATGTCCGACATCGAGGCGGTGCTGAATTCGGAGCTGACCTTGCTTGTCCTCTTAATCATATTATTACTCCGGACGGGTTACTGACCCATACCCATCTCGATGAGCTCATTAACGAGCTCGGCCGAGGCTTCCTCCATCTCGAGAACGAATCTGTCGATCTGGGAGACGAAGAACGAATGACCGATGCTCGCGGGAATCGCGATAATAAGACCTGTCGCCGTTGTGATAAGCGCCTCTTCGATACCGGAGGCTACTACCTTCGCGCTGACCTGCTCGGCCGACGCGATAGCGGCGAACGCGCTGATCATACCTGATACCGTTCCAAGGAATCCAAGAAGCGGAGCGACCTGCGCTACCGTAGCGATCGCGACAAGTCCTCTCTCGAGGAACGATGTCTCGATCGAACCGGCTGTCTCGATAGCCTCTTTCACGGCGTCAGGACCACGGCCCGCCCTGAGCAGACCGGAGTGGAGTACCGCGGCAATCGGACCCCTTGTCCTCTCGCAGACCCGCATGGCTCCATCCAGCCCGTCAGCACGCATCGCTGAAAGGACCTCGGACATAAGCCTTCTGACGTTTACACGGGCGCGCGACAGTGTGGCGAGCCTCTCGATAATAAAGACAAAACCGATGATCGAAGCGAAAAGAAGGGCGTGCATAAAGTTTCCGCCCTGAACGTACTTCTCGCCGATTCCGCTATGCTTGAGATTGTAAAGAACTGCGCCGAGTTTTTTTCTCTCAGCCATGTCCTCGACGGCCTTTGCTACCAGCATCGAGTCGTTCTTTGCTGTGGCCAGTGAATCAGTATCGGCCTGGACGGTGAATTCAGGCTCAACAACAGTCTCCTCCGCTTCCTGTGCCACGACGGCGACAGACGCGAATGCTACGAGGAGAACCGATATGAGAAGAATCGACCTGACCGAAGAGTTTGTCTTTACCATGCGACGCGCTCCTTTTAGGGAAAACAGTACTTATAGCGTACTTTCGTTCAGTTACGGATTTTCCGTTGAAATAGCTGAGAGGCTCTATTAAAGCATACAGGCCGGAAGAAATATACGTGAAACCCGCAAATCAGCCCGTATCAGCCTCTTAACTGCTGTAAAATACTTTATGCGAACCCCCTTGTCAACGAAAAATTCCGGGAACAGTCAACGACCGGAATAAAGGCCAGTATTTACTGGCTTGACCCCGCGTCGACGCCCTCTATGTCCTCGGAAGTGCCTACGAGGATGTAGTTTCCAATACCGTCCTTATCGACGAACAGAAACCTCATCCCGGACTCTCCCATCATTATCCTGTCCTTTTCGAAGAGCGGATCACCGCGCAAACCGTACATCCAGAGCTCATATCCTCCGGTATCCATGCCTCCGCCCCTGTATGGTCTTGTGACACTGCTCGTCACTTCTTTCATCATCACGTAGTCGGTGCCGGGGCCGCCGTGCGGTGAGTGGATGATCACCTTGTACTTGTCTTCGAGTTTGTCGAGAGCTTCGTTCAGCCCTACCCTGTTGGACGGAACGCTCTCCGACACTATCTCGTCGGGCGGTCCGAGTTTGATATAGATAAGCCCGCGGGGATTCATCGCTCCGCGTGTGTTGCCGCCGGCGAAATTGGCGTCGGCGTACCTGACGCGGCTCTGGAATATATCGTAGAGTTCGTTTACTGCTGTGTGAGGAGTGGGATCATGTTTCTTCCAGAAGGCGGTCAGTACGCTCTCCTGCTCGCCGATACTCATCCTCTGAAACTGGCTATACTCTTCTCCGTCGAAGATCACCTTCGCTTCCACGAGAACGTCCCTGCGCGGTTTCTGCCAGTTGACCAGCTGCCAGGCGACACTGAATTCCTTCGCTGACGTACCCCTCAGGGCTCCGTCATAGAGGACCTCGACCTTCGCGATATAATCGCCCGCTGCCCAAGTATTGACATCGAACGATCCATAGATCAGGATCTTGCTGTCCTTGACCGGGATCACGCCGTTCATCTTGCCTACCGGCTCCTCCTTCGAATCGAGTATCGTCAGGTAGACGTCTACGGAGTCGGGATCATCCCCGTCCGGGATCACTCCGTTACTGAAAAAGGAAAGAGTATCTTTCTTCAGCCCGTAGATCTGCATCGGGTTGGGGACATACCTGCCGCCGCTCTCTCTGCTCCAGAGAAGTACGGGGTCGCTGAGAGCTAGACGGCCCTCGGCGAATCCGGCGACCTCGAGCTCGAGTTTCTTTATCTCGGAATAGAGATGTTTGCCTTTGACCAGGCCCATGAGGGTCTTCTTGCTTCGCTGAAGATCATCTACCCGGACATCTATCGTGTAGCTTCCCGGTTCGACTGAACTCGAATCGGACATATAGATGAACCCCGAGAGATCGTTGATAACGGGCTTTACATCTCGAGCGTCCCTTATCACGAGGCCCTTCTCATGTATCTTTTCCTCCCCGCGCCAGAGCACGAGGGAGATCTGCACGGCCGCTTCGAACGAACCGTCCTTTTCCTTGTATTCGATTTCCTTGACCGGGATAGCTATCTGGAAGAGTCCGAGGGTCCTGCCGTCTTCAAGGGGAAGTGCGGAGGTGTCGAAGAAGAATTCGAAATCCCCTTCCCCTCTTGCGATCTGCCCGGCTGCTGCTGGCGCTAGCAGCAACAGGGCAATCAATGTCACCAGTGTGATGTTTCGTGTTTCTCTCATTACAGGCCGGACCTCATGCGGGCCGGCGCCCTCCCTTCAGCCTAGTAACTGAAATTGAGGGTGAAGCGATGAGCCTGTCCGAGAAAACCAAGGTCCTCCCAAGCGTAGTCGAACCCGATATCGGAAGTCTGGCTCGTATCAAACCTGAAGCCGACACCCCAGGCAAGACCCTGCGTATCGTAATCGATATTATAACCGGACCGTACGAAGAAAAATTCGTTGAATCCATACTCAAATCCTACGTTCAGCCTCTCCTTGTTGTCGGAAGGATGAGCGAACTCTCCGGATGCGAGGAGTGCATGAGCGCCTCTTCTGTAGGCGTCGATGCTCAGGCCGACCTTGAAGAGTGTAGGCAGCTTCGAGGAACGGTCATCGAAATCGACCTCGGCGCCGAGACTCTGGATCATCATACCAAGCTTCATGCCCTGGATACCTATGCGGTAGATAAGGCCGAAGTCGAATGCCATCGTCTGGACACTCTTGTCCGCGAGACCCATATGGATGAAATGGGCCGTGAGTCCGGCGGAGAACCTGTCGGTGAACCACATGGCGTACGTCAGGCCGAAGGACATATCACCGGCGTCGAAGAACCGGTTCGTTCCCTCAGGCATGTAGATCGTACGCTCGAGCTGAGGATCCATCGTCAGAGCCCTCGCGCTTATCCCCCAGGTTCCAGGGAGATACGGAGTAGAGAACGTTGCGGCGGCAAAATAGATGTCGATGTCAGCAGGCCAGGTGACCGTATTGACAGACACCTGGGTCCTTGTCTGAGCGACTATGCCGGCCGGGTTCCAGTAGATCGCGGTAGCGTCATCGGCAACAGCCGTATAAGCACTACCCATCCCTGCAGCCCTCGCTGAGACACCGACCTTCAGAAACTGGGCCGTGTACGTGCCCACTTTCTCGAAGGGTTCGGTTCCGGCGTAAGCGATGCCGTGCGCCAGCACCATCACTGTCACCAACCCGAGAAACACCTTGCGAAACATCACCAGACCTCCTGAAATTGATCTCATTGTCATCTATCTAATAACTACGAACTTTCCAATAGTCCTGTTGAATTGGCTGTCATCCGGCTCTACCGCGAAGAGGTAGACACCGCTTGTTACATCCTGGCCGTTGCGGGATACCAGATCCCACCGCAGCGTTCCGCGCCCTCCGGTCCCGTCATGGTAGAGGACCTCGACGACATCACCGGCGAGTGTAAAGATCCGGACGGTGCTGTTGCATTCGGGCAGATTCCTGAACTCCACCTTGATCCCCGTCGGATCGTCCATGTTGGGCTCGAGTTTCCACGGCGCCATCGATCCGGCTGTGGCGGGGTTGGGAACGACAAAGACCTGGTCGTCCTTGTATGCCTCTGATGCCTGCGCATCGGAGAGAGGCACAGTATACTGGAAGTTCGATGACGGATCGCCGAACTTGTTGGGCCTGATCGGCTCACCGTTTTCGATCAGATGATCATAAGCCGTGACACTGTAGAAATAGTGCATACCGTTATGCACGTCCCTGTCGTCAAACTGGTAATACTGCAGTCCGCCCTCGAAGCCCAGGTTATACCTTGCAAGCGACTCGAGTGTGTCACACTGGAGGTTGCTCAGTCCCGGCGGGCAGGGAACCGTATCAAGCGGGTAGTACCAGAGGTTCTCCTCGAAGTAAGCTATGATCTGGTCCTTTTCGTCCAGGTTGGACAGCGGCTCGTATTCCCATCCACCCTCGGAGATAGGCTTCTTGAACTCGTGGTCGGGCAGAACGCCGTTGACCAGGTCCCTCTCCTCGAGAAGCTGCCAGAGCTCTCTGGCCGGTCCACTGAGCACCGAGGTGCCGAGCGGCCTTTCCCAGCCGTCCGCTCTCCAGATCCTGTATCCCTCGAAGTCGTATTCGAGCGTCGAGACATCCGGTGTGACCTCGCTGAAGTTATCCCAGAGCAGGACGATTTTGTGGTCATAGGGAAGGATCCTCAGGTTCGGCGGAGGAGGAGCGGAACCGACGAGCCAGTTCACGTTGGTCTCCTTACCGTCGACACCGGTCTGATAATCCTCGAACACGGCCTCGCCCTTCGAGCACCTCGTGTCTTCCCAGAGCTCCAGCTCTCCGAAACAGTCGTTGTTGATCCAGAGGACCTCTTCCCTCGCCGCTGAAAGCAGCTCGAGATCGATATCGCATGAATCGGGATCGACGCCGCTTACCGGCCCTGGCAGGGGCGTTTCCCTGCCGAGGACACCCGTCTGCGGGTTGCCGTCGATATCGAACCAGTTGCCCTGGAAGGCCATCGTCGCGCTCGCAGCGGATGAAAGCATACCCTCGAGACCCTCGCCGGCGACAAACGCCACCTGAAGGACCATCTGGCTGTCGGGCAGCAGCTCTCGGAACGGGCCGGTGGCCATCATCATCCTGTAATCGCGGGGGACCTCTGCGTTACGGTCCTTGCCGTCCTTGCTCATCAGCTCATAGCGCTGGTAATCGTTAGTCGGGTCGCCACCGTTCTCGTACGGCTGGTCTCCCGAGAAGTTCTGATATGAAGTAATACCGACCTTCCTCGGAGCAGTGTCACCGAGAGGATCGATATCGTGGCCGAGGAAGATGATCCCGAGATAACCTGTAGTCATCCCTTCGTCGCCGTCCTTGTCGTAGAAGTAGGCGACGCTCATCCTGACCGGTACCTGCCTCTCGCCCTTCTGCGCGCAGCGGATACCTTCCCAGAGACCGGTACAGTCATCCTGCCAGTACTGCTCACGATCGCGGGGGCCGGCATCTCCATCGGCAAAGAAGCCAACGAATACATCCTCGATGATATCCGATCCGTAGTTCTGGATCTTGTATTCGATACCTACGAAGTTGTAAAACTGCTCCTCTTCCCACTGGTAACTCTCCTGCCTTACAAAGAGGTGCAGGGGAGTGTGCTCGGGATAGATCTGTGTGGCGTTCGCCTCATCATCGGTAAACCAGCAGGTAAACATCTGCTTGCCGATGGCGCCGAAATCCTCATCGATCTTTCCGTCGCCGTCATCATCCTCGCCGTTCTGCCAGTCCTCATCCGAGACCCCGTCCTTGTCGTCGTCATCGGGGCTCGGAAGCCTCGCTCCGTTCTGGACACCCTCGAACGCCGTGTATATCTTGGCGTTCGGGTCATCCGTACCGGGGGGCCTGAACTCGATCTGGTACGCGGCGGTCGAAACGACGGGTATACCGCCCTTCCTCGCTCCGACCCAGAGTCCGGCGATATAAAGGTATTCTACACCCGAGTTGGCGGGCCACTGCGCCGAGGGATACTCGGATGTCGGCCAGTTCGCGGAGCCGGGGTAAGATCCGAAGCAGCCCCAGTTGCATACATGCATCTGGAGGTTTCCGACATTGTGAATGCCAGTGCCGTCATAAACCCAGATCTGATCGAGCTGTTTGAGCTTGTCGTTCCACTCTCTGTCTTCCTTCCTTGCAGAAGCCGGAGAGTGAAGCATGAAGATCAGCACCGAAACAAGAGCGATCAGCATGCATCCCTTGCGTATCATCTTGAGGACCTCCATTACCTCTCCATAGAGTTTCCTAGAACTCAAATCCGAAGCCTATCCGCCACAGTCTGTGCGAGGCCCAGATTGTAGGATCGTTAACCGGTGTGAAATCATCGATGCCATCCTCATCAAGGTCCTGAAGGTATGCGCCGCCGAAGTTACCCGTCTCCGTGAGATAGGAACCTCCGTCCATTGAGGCGTTGACCATACCGGGGCCTGCACCGGGAGCCACACCGAATGGCAGGAGCACGTCTTCGTTGAGCAGGTTCCTGCCCTCGAAGAAGAGCGTCAGCTCCTGTCCGTATATGTCGAACTTCTTTCTTCCCTGAAGGTTGATCACGTGCGTCTGGTCGAGCCTCATCGTGTTCTCCCAGAGCGGATCGGCGCGCCGTGCGAACCTGTCGACAGGCGTCCACGGCAGACCGCTACCGAAGGAGTAGACCACGGTGGCTCCCCATTTGTTCTGGTCCTGCAGCCTCAGCGTCACGTTCAGCGTATGGCGCTGATCCCAGTCAAGGGGCATCTCCTGAGTCGGCAGATGGGAAAGGCCCTCCGCCGTAACACCGAAGTTCGCGTCTGACGCTACGCCGTCAGCGAACGACCAGGTGTAGGAGACCTCGCCGCCGATGTGGTGGCTGAGACGCTTGTCGATCGATATCTCCATTCCTCGGGAACTCGCGTACGTCCTGTTGATGTACCGGTATCCCTGGAGGCCGAGATCCTCGTCGGTCACCCTGGTCGACGAGATCAGTCCGTAGATGTCCTTGTTGAACACTACGAAGTTCGCGGCGACCGTCTCGGTAAACTGATGCGATACACCAGCCTGGTACGAAACGGTGAGCTCCTCGTCTAGATCGGGGTTTCCGAGGACCCCGGTACCGGAGATCATGTCCTGCGTGCGGAACAGGTATGTCCTGCTCGGCCACTGGGTGAACCTTCCATAGTGGAAATGGAACTTGTCCTTGTCGGTGATCGGGAACGCGAACCCGAGACGCGGGCTCATCTGGAACTTGTACTTCTCGACACTGGGATCGATCTCCGAGGAGTTGATCGAGATCTCGGCGTTGTTACCCGGTGAGAAGAAATCGAACCTGAGGCCGGCGTTTACTACCATGCCCTGATACTCCCACTTGTCCTGAAGATAGAAGGAAGCCTCGGGGTTGAAGTTATGGAATATGTTCGCGCTCGTACCGGTCATGTACGTCCCGTCCTCGAGACGCCTGACGCTGCCGGGAGAGTTGATCGCCCGGTCATTGAGATCGTTATAGATGAACTGTATACCGGTCTTGAACACGTGACCGAACCACTGCTGGGACGTGATATCGGCCTTCGCCGTGTAGATGACCGAACTTCTGTCCTGATAATAGGGGAAGTCGTATGCATCGACGAAGTACGGATACTCGGGATCGGTATAGAAGATCGAGTTGCTCACGCCGCTCAGCATGAAGACACCGCTCGGAAGGATCGCCGGGGTGCCGGCGACCAGGTAATCCTGGGGGTTCTTCAGTTCGCCTGTGACCGGATCCTGGACCGATACGGTCCTGTCGAACTGCGAACGGCTGATGTTGATCGTATAGAGCAGGTTATCATTGAGGTTATGGTTCAGCGCCACCTTCATATTGAGATTATTGCTCACCGCTACGTTCGTCCGCTCGGCGGAGTTGAAGTAGACATAGCTCGAATCATCCCTGAAGTAGCTGAACTTCGAGTCAGGATTCTGGAATCCCTCGAAGAGGACCTTGTTCTGGTAGTTCGTCTGTCCCTGGGAGTTTACGACCTGCTCTTCCCAGATAATCTCGGTCTCTTCGCCGTATATGTTCTCCACGAGTCTCGCGTGGAAATTGTCATACCTTATGATGAAGGCTCCGGCGTCCGGATTGTTCGGATCGCGCACCTTCGTGAAGATAGTGATCGGATAGATCGTCGTCCGGCGTTCCGCCAGGGTGCCGGGATAGTAATCCACCCTCATCGCCATGAGCTCATCCTCGGTCATCTCGATCCACGGTCCGTGATAAATGGAAACGTACGGGCCGAAAGCCCTCGCATCGTCGGCGAGACTCTCACGGCTGGCCCGCAGCGTCGTGAACCTGTAGATCTTCTGAACGTAGCCCTCGACGTTCCAGTTATGCATGTAGCCGTGACCGCGCGCGTGCGAGTAGATCGCCTCACCGATCAGCTTCATCCCCGGCTTGACCTGCCAGGCAAGCTTACCCTGGACGTTGTAGGACTCCGACTGCCTCTGTGCGAAACTCATATAATTGGAGGCGGGGGTGTTGGCCATATGGTCGTTTCTGCTCCATATCGCCCAGTTCTCGCCGTCCGTAGCGGTGAACTCACCCGATACGTAGAAAGTCAGGTTGTTGACCCCGGTAGGCCCGCCGAAACCGAGACTGAACCTGTCATAGTTTGTATATGTCTTGTCCTTACGGCCGAAATCGTCAGTCATGTACCGGACCTGTCCTTCGAAGGTCCTGCCGCCCTCTCTTGTACTGATGTTTACGATCGCAGACTGCGCGTTACCGTACTCCGCGTCCATTCCTCCAGTGATGACCTGGCTGTCGTCGGTTCCAAGCATACCGACCGCGATCATCCCTCCGCCGAGAGGATCGTCCACGGGAACACCGTCGATCTGGAACTGGACCTCACCGTCACGGCCGCCTCGAACGTGAAGCTCGTCACCGGTCTTGATGATTCCGCCCTTCAGAGCGAGTGCCTCGACGACATCGTCGACGGGAAGCTCTTCAAGCTCCTTCTTTGATACATTTCCCACGACCGAGGAACTCGTGACGTCGATCTGGACCTGCTCGGCCTCCACGACGATCTCCTGAGTCTGTCCCACAATCTGCTCTTCAAGCTTGTAGTCCACCCTTGTAGTCTGACTGGCATTGACTCTGATACCGGTCTGCTCGTCAGGCTTGTATCCCATCATCATCACCTTGATGGTATACGTGCCTACGGGGACTCCGATGATGTTGAAGGTTCCGTCGGTCAGGGTCATTCCACCCATGTTGGTTCCGACGACAACAACGTTGGCATAGGGAAGGGGGCTGCCGGTCGTAGCTTCCGTGACTCTTCCTGTTATCCTGCCAGCCTGTGCCATGGCGGATGGCGCGGCCAGAAGGACGATCAGGGCGGGAAGCATGATGGCAAGCAGCCTGAAACAAGAGCGGGCTTTCATGTCAATCTCCTTGTACTTGCCTTTTAGCATCTATGCCTGTAAATATAGGCCCATCCCGGGACATACTTCTAGAACGCCGGGGCGGGAGCAGGTGTGGGGTCTGTTTCTCTCCTTAATTCCTCATGGATAATATAATTATCCCCACCGGAAGTGTCAATAAAATTGCCGCGCGCGATGTAAAAAGGAATGATATTCCCGGACGTTTCCACATGTCCGGACCCTACGACCTCCTTACTTTCCTCGAATTTATAGCATAACTTCAATATTTTCACCTTATTACAACAAATTTACCGACAGTCCTGGGAAAACTTCCGTCATCCGGATCCACCGAGAAGAGATAGACTCCGCTCGTGATGTCCTGACTGTTTCGTGAGACGAGATCCCATGCGAGTGTCCCGCTCCCGTCGCTGCCGTCATGATACATCACCTGCACGACATCGCCGGCGAGGGTGTAGACTCTCACTGTCGACATGCAGGCGGGCAGGTTCCTGAACTCCACCTTTATCCCGGTCGGGTCCGACATGTTCGGTTCGAGCTGCCAGGGTTCCATCGAACTCGAAGTGGCCGGGTTGGGGACCACATAGACCTCCTTCCCCTGATACTCTCCCGCTTCCTGCGAGGCCGAGAGGGCTGTCACATATTCGAAGTTCGAGGCCGGCTCTCCGAATTTACCCAGCCTTACCGGGACCCCTCCCGTGATCACATGATCGAAGGCGGTGAGGCTGTAGAAGTAGTGCATCCCGTTGTGAACATCCTCGTCGACAAACTTGTAGTACTGCGTCCCCCCCTCATAACCGAGGTTGTATTTGGCCAGAGTCTCGAGGGTGTCGCACTCATCCCTCGTGAGGCCGGGCGGACAGGGCACGGTGTCGAGCGACGCGTAGAGAAGGTTCTCCTCGAAGTAGGCGATGACCTGTTCGCGGTTTTCCAGTCCGATCAGCGGTTCGTACTCCCAGCCTCCCTGGGAGACCGGCATCTTGAACTCGCGGTCCGCTCCTATCCCGTTAACGAGATCGCGCTCATCGAGAAGCTGCCACAGGTCCCTCGCCGGCCCTGTCTGGGCCGAGGTGCCGATCGGCCTGTGCCATCCATCGGCACGCCAGACACGGTATCCCTCGAAGTCGAACTGCAGCGTACTCGGATCAGGAGTCGATTCGCTGAAGTTGTCCCATATGATCGTGATCTTGTGGTCGCCGGGCAGGATCCTCATCGCCGGAGGAGGAGGCGCCGTGCCGACGAGCCACTTCACGTTCGTCTCCCTCCCCAACGTGCCCGTCATGAAATCGGCCTGCGTCACGTCGGCAGTCCCGCAGAGGGTCCTGTTGATGTAGAGCTCGATCTCCTTCCCGCAGTCGGCGTTCACCCAGATGATCTCTCCCCTGGCCGCCGATTCGAGAGACGGGTCGGTGTCGCACGAATCGGGGTCCACCTCGCTGACCGGACCGTAAACGGGCGTCTCCCTCCCGTCGATCCCGGTCCGCGGGTTGCCGTCGACATTGAACCAGTTCCCGTCGAATACCATCGCTGCGCTCGCCGCCGCGTCGAGCATCCCCTCGAGGCCGTTACCGCAGACGAACGCGACCTGGAGGACCATCTGGCTGTCGGGCAGCAGTTCCCTGAAGGGCCCTGTCGACATCAGCATCCTGTAGTCGCGCGGAACCTCCGCGTTGCGGTCGAAATTCGTCCTGCTCATGAGGTCGTATCTCTGGAAATCGTCACCGGGGTCCCCGCCGTTCCCGAAAGGCTGGTCGCCGGAAAAGTTCTGGTACGAGGTGATCCCGACTGTCGCGGGAGCGAGATCGCCGAGCGGATCGATGTCGTGCCCGAGAAAGAGAATGCCGAAATATCCGGGGGACATCCCGTCGTCCCCGTCACAGTCATAGAAATACGCTACGCTGATATATACAGGCACCTGGATGTCACCGCGCTGGGCGCACCGGTAGCCCTGCCACAGGCCGGTGCAGTCATCCTGCGCGTAATCGTCGTCTGTCCTCAGCCCCACATCGCCGTCGGCGAAGAAGCCGATATAGATGTCCTCGATTATATCGTGGCCGTAGTTCAGTATCCTGTACTCTACGCCGACGAAATCGTAGAACTGCTCGTCCTCCCACTGGTAACTCTCCTGGCGTATGAACAGATGGAGAGGGGTATGTTCGGGGTTTACCACGACCGACTGGGGATGGTCATCGGTGAACCAGCAGGTGAACATCTGCTGGCTGATCGCAGCGAAATCCTCATCGACGGCGCCGTCGCCGTCATCGTCGACACCGTTGCGCCAGTCCTCATCGACATAGCCGTCATTGTCGTCGTCCGGCGGCGCCGGCAGGCGCGCCCCTCCGAATACACCCTCAAAAGATTCGTATATTATCGCCAGTGGATCCTCGTTCCCGGGCGGCCTGAATTCCCGGTCGAAAGCCGAAGTCGAGACGACCGGGATACCGGCCTTCCTCGCCCCGACCCAGAGCCCGGCGATCCACAGGTGCTCGATCCCGGAATTTCCCGGCCACTGGGCCGACGGACACTCGGCCGTAGGCTGGGTCGAGTTCGGGTATGAGCCGAAACAGCCCCAGTTCGTAACGTTCATGTGCAGATTGCCGACATTATGTATAGCCGAGCAGTCCAGCACCCAGATCCTGTCTGGATCCTTCAGCTTGTCGTACGTCTCGTACCTGGAATCCCTGGCAAGCGAGACAGACGAGAGGATCAGCAGGACAGATAAGACTGTAAAGAAATAGAGATAGATGATGGAGCGGTCCGCCCCAACCCGGACTGACAGGGGTCCCTTACCCATAACACGGCTCCTTCTTCAGAGTAGAGTCGCACGGGTATTCCCTTCAGGTGGGTCGGGGAAGAATCAGGTGGGGCCTCCGTTACCGTCCAACGGAGTGAGTATACTTCAATATATTCCCGGCAGGCCGGTCAGTCAAATCCTATTGACGCGATTCCCGCGCCTCGACCATGTCCTTGATCTTCATCAGGCGAACCTGCGTGCTGCGCTCCGCCTCGCTGAGCTTGCTCTCTATCGAGCGGATCTGTTCCTCGAGGTCAGGTATCAGGATATATTCGAGCGCGTTCACACGGCGGCGTGTCTTTTCCAGCTCGTCGGCAAGCTTGAAGAGGCCGTCCTCCGATGCGGAGAGATCGAGCAGCTCCTGGAAGTTCTCCCGGAGCCCGCCGAAAGCGACATCGAGCTCGGGCGAGGTGCCGGCAAGGCTGTAGGCCGGATCATCTTCGGGGATCGTAAAGGTGAACCTCGGGTACTGGACGTTCATCTCGCTCTGCATCTCGGACTCGAGGGTCCCCTTCATCGTGGTCAGTGAAAGGGCATCCTCGAGGTTCTGCCTGTCGGTGACCGAGCGCCCCCTGAGATAGTGGAGCGATATCTCCATAAAGATCTTTTCCAGGCGCCTGCGCAGCCCGGTCGTCTCGCGGGCCAGCGCGATGAAGTTCTGCATCAGTTTCTCCTGCTTGTTCTTCAGGAGCTTGTGTCCCCGCCGGGCGAGCTCGAGCCTGCGCCTCAGGCGCAGCAGCATCATCCTGTTGGGGTTGACCTTCCTCTTCACTCGGTGCCTTCCTCTTCCACGACGGCGAGCTCTTCTTCAGCTTCAGCCTTCGTCGGCAGATACTTGTCGATCATGTCGTCCTTGATCCTCTTCAGTTCGTTGCGCGGAATCATCGTGAGCAGGTCCCAGCCGATCGACAGGGTCTCCTCGATCGTGCGGTTCTCATCGAGGGCCTGCCTGATGAACTTGTCCTCGAACTGCCCGCCCATCTTCATAAACGCCCTGTCGGTCTCCGTGAGGGCTGCCTCTCCGAGTACGACGGCGAGTTCCTCGACTTCCTTGCTCTTCGCGTACGAAGAGAAGAGCTGGTTGGCGATCTGAGGATGGTCCTCGCGCGTGCGCCCTTCGCCGATCCCCTTGTCCCTCAGCCTCGAGAGGCTCGGCAGCACATCGATCGGCGGATAGATACCCTTGCGGTGAAGAACGCGGTCGAGGATGATCTGCCCCTCGGTGATGTACCCGGTAAGATCGGGGATCGGGTGGGTCTTGTCATCGTCGGGCATCGAGAGGACCGGGATCTGGGTAATCGAACCGGGAAGGACCTCTCCCTCCTTCTCACCCTTGAGGATGCCTGCACGTTCGTAGATCGTCGCGAGATCGGTGTAGAGATATCCGGGGTATCCGCGCCTGCCGGGGATCTCTTTCCTCGCGACCGATACCTCGCGGAGAGCCTCGCAGTAGTTCGTCATGTCGGTGAGGATGACAAGCACGTGCATCCCCTTCTCGAAGGCGAGGTACTCGGCGGCGGTCAGGGCCGCGCGCGGAGTGGCGATACGCTCGATAGTCGGATCGTTCGCCAGATTGATGAAGAGGACAACCCTCTCCATCGCGCCGGTCTCCTGGAAATCGCGTATGAAGTAGTTCGCTTCCTCGAATGTGATCCCCATCGCGGCAAATACGATAGCGAAAGCCGCTTCCTTTCCGGGAACGGTCGCCTGCCTGGCGATCTGAGCGGCCAGCTCGGAATGGGGAAGGCCGAAGCCCGAGAAGATCGGAAGCTTCTGGCCGCGAACGAGTGTGTTGAGTCCATCGATCGCCGATATGCCCGTCTGGATGAAATCCTGCGGGTAGACCCGCGCGTACGGGTTGATCGGATCACCGTTGATGTCGAGTTTCTTCTCGGGGATTATCGCGGGGCCGTCATCGATAGGCTTGCCCAGCCCGTTGAAGATCCTCCCGAGGATATCGGGCGACACGGCGAGTTCGAGGCTCTTCCCGAGGAAGCGCACCTTCGTATTGACGATGTCGACCCCCCTGGTACCCTCGAAGACCTGGACGAGGACCCTGTTGCGGTTGACTTCAAGGACCTTGCCGCGACGCTGCTCCCCGTTGGGAAGTTCGACTTCGACGAGTTCCTCGACTGTCGCGTGATCGACATCATCGAGGATTATGAGCGGCCCTGCGATCTCTTCGATAGTGTTGTACTCGGTTACCATGTCACTCAGCCTCCCCGACCCTGTTCTCGGTCATGCTGTCGGCAATCTGTGCCGTGATATCGCCGAGGATCGAATCGAACTCGGCAAGGTCTTCTTCCTTGATATATCTCATCCTCGTGATCCTGTCCCTGACGGGGAGCTCGAGCAGCTTGCGCAGAGGAGCCTTCTTCTCGATCGCTCTCTCGCACGCCCTGTGGAGCTCGATGATCACCTTGAGCATGAGGAACTGTTTCCTGAGTCTTGTGTACGCGTCATCCGGATCGAACGCCGACTGGTGGAGAAAATCCTCCCTGATATGCTTCGATGTCTCGAGCACGATCCTGTCGGCCGGTGAAAGCGAGTCGACCCCGACAAGCCGTACGAGTTCCTTCAGCTCCGCTTCTTTCTGGAGCAGGGTCATCGCCGTCGTGCGGACCTCGTCCCATTCCTCGTCGACCTCGCTGCGGAAATACTCGCGCAGGTTGTCATGATAGAGCGAATAGCTCGACAGCCAGCCGATCGCGGGGAAGTGCCTCTCGAACGCCAGAGTATCCTCGAGCGACCAGAAGACCTTGACGACCTTCAGCGTCGCCTGGACGACCGGGTCGGAGAGGTCCCCGCCCGGGGGCGATACGGCGCCGATCGTACTGAGCGTGCCCTGGCGCTCGTCGCTTCCCATGCATATTACCTTGCCCGAGCGCTCGTAGAACTCGGCGAGTCTCGAAGGAAGATAGGCGGGATAACCTTCCTCGCCCGGCATCTCTTCGAGGCGCCCTGACATCTCTCTCATCGCCTCGGCCCATCTCGACGTCGAGTCGGCGAGCACGGCGACATCGTATCCCATGTCTCTGAAGTACTCGGCGATCGTTATCCCTGTATATACCGAAGCCTCACGAGCGGCGACGGGCATGTTCGAAGTGTTGGCGATGAGCACGGTGCGCTCCATCAGCGGCCTGTCTGTCTTCGGGTCGATGAGCTCGGGGAACTCCTGCAGCACATCGGTCATCTCGTTGCCGCGCTCCCCGCAGCCGACGTAGACGATGATGTTCGCGTCGGACCACTTGGCGAGCTGGTGCTGGACTACCGTCTTGCCCGCACCGAAGGGGCCGGGAACGGTGGCTGTTCCGCCCTGGCTTATCGGGAAGAACATGTCGATCACTCTCTGCCCGGTGACGAGCGGCTTGACCGGCAGGACCTTCCTCATGATGGGGCGCGGCGTTCTCACGGGCCAGCGGTGCGCCATCCGCACCTCCTGAACCTCGCCGTCCGCCTCGATCTCGGCTATGACATCCTCTATCGTGTATGTGCCCTTCTCCGGCTTTTTCTTCAGACGTCCGCCCTTCAGTGTCGGCGGCACCATCACGTGGTGCACCATCAGCTCGGTCTCCTTGACCTCGCCGAGAATATCGCCGACCTGGACCTCGTCGCCTTCCTTCAGGTCGGGATTCGGGACCAGGTCGAACTTTCGGGTCCTGTCGAGGCCCGGTACGTTGATCCCGCGGGTGATGAAATGGCCCGCCTGCTCATAAATGGTGTTGAGCGGGCGCTGGATGCCGTCGTAGATCGACTCGAGAAGCCCGGGGCCGAGATCGATGCTCAGCGACTGGCCAGTAGAGACTACCTTCTCCCCGGGACCGAGCCCGGAGGTGTCCTCGTAGACCTGGATATACGCCTGGTCGCCATGCAGCTCGATGATCTCACCGATCAGCTCGCGGTCGCTCACCCGGGCAACCTCGAACATCTTCGCATTCTCCATCCCCTCGGCGACGATGAGGGGACCCGAGATCTTGATTATCTTTCCGTCGGCCATCTCGTGCCTTTCTCCTTGTTTAATCCGGACTGGACAGATCCTGTCCAACGGCTTTTATCACCGCGTGTCGTATTTCCTCGAAAGCGACCCCCTCGGACTGCGGCTCTCCGTCCTTCCATACCGCTCCGTGGACCGCGGGAATGATGCTGATCACGGGGAAGATCCTCTGCGATCTTTTCCTGATCAGGTTCTTGTATTTGTGGAAGACTTCCTCGGTGACGAAGATCACCTTGAACTTCCTCTCGACGATCTCGAGGAACTGCTCCTCGGTAAGCTCGCCGCCGTGGGTCCCGTATGTGACACATCCGAGAGCCCGGAAGTAATCGATCGAATCCTCGTTACCTATTACCGCGATGTTAACGGCCATCGCCGCTCCCTTCGGGTCAGCGTCAGGACAGAAGTTCCTCGACGCTCTCTGTGATGTCGTCTTCCGGCAGGTTGTTTATCCTGCCCGTGAATATTGTCCTCAGTATGCGTGTGTTTCTTTCTCTCAGCTCGATATGGTAGAGCAGCGGCATGATGTCGAAGAAGCGCGACCGGCTGCCGCCGGTCAGTTCGAACATCACCGCATCGAGCGCCGTATCTATCCGCCTGGCCTCCATCTCGCGATCGAATCCCCTGGCAGGCAGTCCGCGCCACTCCGTCGATCCGAGGAAGGAGAGAAAATCCTCGAACGGTTCGGAGTAAAGGGACGCGAATCTCGACGCTTCTATCGTACCGCCGGGGATCCAGGCATCCGCCGTGTCTCCCTTGCGCAGCCCGGTCAGCCGGAGCCTGGCAAAACTCTTGATATTGGCCCTGTCTATCCTCAGCCTGACCCAGTGCGCCGCGTCCTCCGAGGGCGCCGCCTTGAGCAGGAAGCTCCATTTCGCGCTCTCGCCGAGACGTTCGACCAACACCGGAAGTTCCTTTTCCCGCGGGCCCCTGAGGATATACTCGAGTTCCTTGAGGTATGCGGGAAGGAATGTCGGATCGCCGCTACCCGCCGCGGCTGTGATTACATCCGTCCCGGTCGTGCCGTACGGGACGAGTACCGGCTCGGCACCGAGCATCTCACCCTTGACGGCCAGGACATAATTGTCGAGATCAGCAGCGCCGCGCAGGAACTCCGTCTCCCGGCACCGGCCGAGAACTGACGAAAAGAGATCGAAGAGCGAGGCTGTATCAGCCTCTATCCCCTTCTCGAATTCGTGAAGGTTCTCGATGCCTTCGAATCCCTCGTAATACTCCCGCACTCCTGAAAGGAGCTGTCGGGCCGGAGAACGGGCCATGCGCATGAACCATGCCCTGTCGGGCATGCCCGCTTCGATGGCCCTGAGTCTCGCGACAGCGTATGTGAGGTCGACGGCCAACGGCCCTCTTCTTTCTTTTAAAGCTGAAACAGGATCGCCGCTACTTCCGGCTCTATCCTGTCCATCACCTGATCGAACACCGTGCCGAGCGACAGGTCAACGGTGCGCCTGCCTTCTCTCAGCACTACTCCCCACTCGAAGGTCCCCTCATCCGCTGCGATCGTGAACTTCCCGCCACCGGGATTTTCACCGTTCAGCTTCGAGAGAAAATCGGATGAGAGAAGAGCGGTCTGTCCCGCGGCGGGCACGATCTCCTCGCTCCCGGAAATAGCCCGGGAGACGATGAGCAAGCGGATGAGCGCGAGATAATCATCGCCTGAAAGCGAGGCGATATTCTTCCTCGCTTCATCGTACAGCTTCGAAAGGATCCCGCGTTTCCCGACCAGTTCGGCCTTGCGCAGTTCGAGCTGCTCGCTGACGATCAGCCTGCGCTTCTCCTCAGCGGCTTTCTTCCCGGCCCTCGACTTCAGTCCAGCACCGAGTTCCTCCGCCCTGCTGGCATATCTCGCTGAAAGCGCCGCGGCATCTTCCCCGGCCCTTTCAAGCGCCGCTTCGACGGCCGCGCGGGAGTCCTCGTCTATCTTGCTTAAAATCTTCTCGATCGACATGACAAATCTTCCGTTCGTTCTGGTACCAGTGCCTTACCCGAGATTGATCCGCTGAAGCAGCAGGATCGTGCCGAGCAGACCGAGTACCGCGTATGTCTCAACGATTACGGCGAAAACCATTCCCTTGCCGACTTCGCCGGGACGCTTGGCGACGAGGTTACAGCCCGCGGCGCAGACCTTTCCCTGGTACATGCCCGATATAAGGCCCGTAAGGGCGACCGGCAGGGACGCGCCAAGGATCGCGAGGCCCGATGCGGCCGTGATGTTGCCGAGATCGGCCATCGCGGGCAGTTTGTTGACGATCATGAACAGGCCCACAAGGCCGTAGATCCCCTGCGTTCCCGGGAGCGCCTGGAGAACGAGAAGGCTTCCGAACTTCTCCGGGTCCTCACTTACCACTCCCGCCGCGGCCTGTCCGGCGATTCCGGTGCCCACCGCCGAGCCAGCTCCAGCCAGGGCCGCCGCGACAGCGGCTCCCAGGATGACCAGCATGAATCCGAGCATTTTCTCTCCTTCCTTGGATCCTCAGTCGGAATCCTTGAGTACAGAATACTTTCTTTCGCTTCTGAAAGGCTTGAACTCCGTTCCGCCACCCGTAAAAAACTTCCCGAAGAACTCGAGGTACTGAAGCCTCGCCGAGTGGACGAATGCACCGAGTGTGTTTACCGCAAGATTGAAAAGATGGCCGCCGATGAGGATCAGGACCATCACGACATAACCCGTGTAGTAGGGCATCCCCTTGACCATGGCGGCGATATCGTTCACCGCGAGGGCGATCGCGCTGGTTGCCAGGCCGAGGGCAAGGAGACGCGCGTATGAGAGGACATCGCCGAAGAAGCCGACGATATCGTAGAACTTCACCAGGCCGCCGAGGATCTTCATGATGAACGATTTCTGTTTCCTGCCGCCGGTCAGGAATATCACCACGGCGCAGCCGAGTGACGCGTACGTCGCTATACTCAGGACCTGGGGAGGCACTGCTCCGCCCAGGATGCCGGCGAATCCGAGCGGTGCCAGCGCGGCGAGGAATATTATCCAGGTAAGATCGTCGAATAGAGCGTCAGCGATCTGTCCCGCCCTGAAATCGGCCCTCATCCTCAGCGCTATCCCGAAGAGGATGTGGACGATCCCCATGAGGAACGAGATGTTGAGCATCTTCATCGGTTCCGCGAGGGGATTGATAAGGACGAACGGCTTGAGCCAGCCGGGGAACGAGTCGACACCGAGGCCAAATATCCCGCCCGCTATGATCCCGATAGCCGCGGTGACCAACCCACCGATAAAGAGGAGGTTGAAGAGATTCTTCGCGCCCCCCTTCGGTTTGAACTTCAGCAGTACGAATGCCGCCAGGCCGGCGAGCGTGAGCCCGTATCCAGCGTCGGTCAGGCACATGGCGAAGAAAAGGACAAAGAAGGGAGCGAGCAGAGGTGTCGGATCGTCCTCCTTGTAGATCGGCCTGCCGTAGAGTGTGGTCACGAACTCGTACGGCCTCGTGATGCCCCTGTTGTCCAGATGGATCGGCGGTGTCTCGTCCTCAAACGGCTCCCTGAAGGAAACCTCGACCTCGGCAAATCTCTCTCCGAGTTCCTTGACCAGCCATGGCCTGTCAAGTGAACGTACCCACCCTTCCATCAGAAAGGTCGAATCGGTAGTCAAAAGGTTCCCGTCGACCTCTTCCAGGCCGATCGATTCCCTGTAATAATCTGACAGTATCCTGATATCATCATTTGAGGCTGCGAGACGCCTCGCCTCTTCCTCAGCCTTCTCCGCCGCCTCTTCGAACCCGGACCAGCTCGCCCTTTCCTTCTCGATGACAGCAGCGGGCGTTCCCTCGAGGCCCTCGAACGAATAGGTTAATCCGCCCTTCTCCTTGAGCATCTCGCCGAGCTGATCTGTATCGCCGTCAGATACGATCGCAGCGGCGAACTTCCTCCCCCCGGCGGTCTCTACTATCTCGAAGACCGCGAGAGGAAACTGGCCGGAGGCATCGTCGAGGTTCGCGGAGGCTGTTTTCTCGGGAAAGGCCCAGAACTCGACCGAGTAATCTCCGGTGCGCAGAGAGTCGAGGTTGACATCGAGTTTTATCCAGGGTTCTACGGAACTGACGAGTTCCATGCTTCTGGCCAGATCGTCCCTCGCCGCCCGCGCCGCGGCCTGAAGGGACGCGCAGCGGTCCGATATCTCCGTCACGGAGACCCGTCCGGCAAGATCCGCCGAGGCCCGGTCGCTTGTCTCGAGCGGCCCGGCCGATACCTTTTCAAAGAATGATCTGGAGGGTTCATATGAGGAAAGGTAATCGAGCGCGCTGTCGGCGCTTTCCAGGTCGGTGGCCAGGTTCCTCGGCGCCTCGGATACAACAGTGTCCGAATCGGTCGTAGTGATCTCCACCACACCCCTCGCGCGCAGGTACCTCTTGAGATCATCCTTTATGAAAGAATGTCCCAGCAGCTGCATCTTCAGCATGCGGCTGACAGCCAATTCGGTTCCTCCCGGCCGGGGTCAGATGCCCTGCCTGAAAGTGCGGACGATAAGCTCAAGAGCCTTGTCACTGTTGCGTCCGGCTGCTCCCTCGAGCTCAACCGAAGCTTTCGCGCTCTCCGCCCTGAGCGTCTCGATCTCTTTGTCGGCCTCCTGCTTCGCGCCGGCCGCCATCGAGCGCATCAGTTCGTTTCCGCTTATCTTGGTCTCCTCGATCAGCTTCTCACCCTCGGCGCGCGCCTTTTCCAGCAGAAGTTCCGCTTCCTTCGCGGTCTCCACCAGTTGCCCGCGTGCCTCCG
>CAYWGA010000009.1:0-50541 GCA_964457905.1 uncultured bacterium
AGAAGATTATGATTTGAACGCAGAAATCGCCCTGACTCTCGTTCAGATATTGTATTCTCTCTTGAACCTCAGGCACGGATTTCCATGAAAAAGAGTCATGCTCTTTTCGGGCGACTGGAAGACAGCGGTCCCGAGCGTCACGCCGTGCACATCGCCCTCCGGGTGTCGGCAGGGGCTATAGGGCCGTCCTTCATGGAGCGACAGGAGTCCGAGTATCCCTTCGACGTCAGAAGGCTCTCCGCCGTTTCTGATCGCCCTGCTGAGCACCTCCATCCTTGTCGTCGATGAGATGTAGGGAACGTCGAACGGTCGCGTTCCCGTTTCTCCACCCTCGACCATCGCGGGATGAAGGAAGTGGTTGGTATGGACGTAGAATCCCTCGACCTCCATGATGTCGTGCCTGTGATCCGGCCAGGCGGCAGTCTCGACCGAGAGAATACGCCGCTCGCCGAGGGAGACCAGGTTGTGATGGAAAGGAAAGGCCCTCGGCTCCATCGTCGCCAGTGAGACTGCCTCTTCGAGACTCTTCGCCTCGAATATGGCCCTGCTTATGAAATACCGCGGGATCCCGTCGGCAACCTTTCGTGGCTGGATATAATTCGTCGTCTGCGCGATACCGCTCTGGTTCAGCCCGGGGCCATTGCCCGGGAGAAGGCCCGGATAGATGAACGCGAGGAAGACCGTACCACTCGGAGGCGTGATCTTGGCGAGGAACATCCTGCCGATATTGAGGTCATTGCCGTCTTCGTTGTGGACGAGTATCACCCGGTCCCCATCGCTGATAGCGATAGTCGAACAGCCCGGCGGATCCTGCAGCATCCTGATCTCGGACCTGCAGTTGAATGCGAAGAGACTCATGAAGGGGATCTCGAGCGATTCCGCCATCCCCTCGAGTTCTTCCACGAGGTGCGGGAAGGAAGCCCTCGCGTGAGAGAGCATCCTCTCGAGAATCTCTTTTCCCTCCCCTTCGAGGTAGTCGACGCTGTTCCTGTAATCATCGGTATAGCGGAGGTGGCCAGTGATTCTTTCCTTCATCGCCGCACCGATCTGCCTGCCGATCTCGTAGTGCGAACCGGACGCTTCAATGAGAGGGTAACCTCCTTCGGGCACTTCCATCACACCCTCGTATTCTGAGGAAGAACCGCAGCCCGCCAGGGGCAACACTGCGGCTCCCGCCGCTGCGGCAACTGAGATCTCGAGGAATTCTCTGCGCGAATACCTGTTCATGCTGAAAGCCCCTTCGTTTGTTACATCTTCAATCCAGGAGAGGAACGGATGGCTGTCCCTTCCGTTTCAGTTTACTCCCCTGTTCCCCCCATATCCAGCAGCATCTGCCTCCCACCATACTGGTGCCCCCACGTTGCCCCCGGCGCATATTACGCCATCAGTTCGTATATGATGACGCTGTATCCCTTTGATGTATTTGAAGAAATATGGTGGGCAATACTGATGTTGAGGGTGTGGTGCACCGGTTCCGATAGTAGCAATGACGCCTTAACACATCCTTTCCAAATTATTAGTCTGGAGTACGAGCACAGACATCTGCCCAACCCAATCCCCTGGGGTCCCCCCTGCGCTCGATCGGGTTGGGTCGCGTCGCATGTGAATTCGCCGGAATCCGCATTTGAGAGCAAAGTGGAACATCGAGGTCTGGTTAGTTGGAATTAATGGAACGTGCAGCCAGGATTTAATAGCAGAACCCGAAACAAGTCATTGATTCTAACGTCTGATATCAGCCTCTAAAACATCGTTTACGTCACTCAACAACTTCGCTGCATAGATATCGTCCGGAGACAATTCGAGATATTTCTCCAAGTATTCTGCTGCCTTATGGAGCCTGTTCGTCTCGATGTACGCCATTGCACAATTCTTGTATGAATGCGGATAATCGGGAGCCCGCCTGATCGCTTCCTCGAAAATCGCTATGGCGGCATCTTTGTCGCCACGTTCAGCATATAGCGCCCCCATATTGTTGTAGGCTTTGATGTAGTCCGGATTCAATTTTATGATTTCCTTGAAATATCGAATTGCGTTTTCATGCTCATTCATCCGTTGATACATGATTCCCAGATTGTTATATGCCTCGAGCATAAGAGAATCTTGGTCGATTGCTTTTGAATACTCCTGGATGGCATGAGCGTACATTTGCTCTTCCTCCAGCACTTGCGCCAAATTGTAATGGACGACGGACATAACAGGATTGATTTCAAGAGCGCTGGTATAATCCCTTATGGCTTCCTGATATCTTCCGGATTTCTTATTTATCGCAGCTCTTTGGAGGTATGGCTCGGAATCATTTGGACGAAGTCGGATTGCTGCATTCATTTCTTCAAGCGCTCTATCCGTTTCTCCAATTACATCATATCTCCATGCCCGTTGAATGTGATCACCTGCCACCAGGTGCTGTTCGTCAATCGCATACAATCCCGGACGTGTCACTATGAATACGCCAACGAGGAGTATTAGCGAAAATAATCCTCGTAATCTATGATTGATAATGCGAGTTGAAATGTCTATAACCGCATACGCCGCAAACAAGCATAAAATCGGCACTATCTGAATTCGGTATCTGCCCGTAACAAAAAACAGAATTATCGAGGCCGAATATGAGATTATAAACCAATGGAGAAGGAAGGTCTGCCTCCACCTTCTCAGGCTATAGATTATGCCGATTATCCCTAGAGCGCTGAGCGTCCAGAAATTGATGAATAGAACCTGAAATATCCCGTACTTTGCCTTCGAAAGAGCATAGTTTTCGATTTGAGGCCATTCATATCCGTTTATGAATAGCATGAATTTCCGAAACAACAGAGAAAGTTCTTGTCGCGGATGTTCCTTCACAAACTGCATCGCCTGATGACTCCAATGGCGGGATATGTCGGACGGCTTTAAATCGCGCCCCAGCTTTCTCTCTAAAAATCTCTCTGTTGTTCCATCACTGTTTAGATTTGGTCCTTTTGGTGGGAAATACACACCTGCTGCTTCTTCGCTGTTGCCAATATATATGTTTAATCCGAAGTTCGATGTGATAGGCACAAGATCTTTGCTTGCAACATAGTTATGAATCGTCACCGGCACTATGACAATCACAACACTGATGATAAAGACAGCGGCACGGATAAACCGTCTTTCTCCCTTTTCGATCAGAATGAGCCAGATAAGGATTCCCGGCAACATTATTAAAATGCTGGCCCTTGCCAGTGATGAAAGGCCCAGCAATGCGCCCGCGAGAATATATCTGTATGCAAAGTGATTTCCCAGAAAGGAAAAGATTCCGGTCTTCCGCGGGCTATACAGCAATACATACAATAGCAGTAAATTAAATAGCGTTCCCAGCCACATCATGAGTATCTGGCCTTCATAAAATGTAATTGCTCCGTAGAGCGCCAGCATGAGCGCACCCAACATTGCATTGGAGGGCCTGAATACCTTTAAGCCGATGAGATAGGTCAACACGACGGATAGTGCTCCTCCAGAGATCTGGACGAGCCTCATAAGCATGATGTTCCTGCCAAGGACACTGTATACAAGAGCCATGATGTATGGATATAGAGGCCCCATAAAGAATGCTTCCTTGCGCATCACATGCCCTCTGGCGATATCCTGCGCCATATCGTCATAATACTTCGCATCAAGTATGGGGACTGTAATTTGAATGGAATCTCGACTTTGCAGGATAAAAACCAGCTTCAGCATGAAAGCCACTGCAAAGAGCAGATATACCCATCTCTTATGCTGCAACAGAGCTTCATCGATTTTTTTAAACAACGAGTTATTTGGAAGTATGTTTCTTTTCATGCCGACAACCTAAGCACTGATATTTCCGTATCAACTCTACGAGCCCGACAGGTCAATTAAATAGGAACCGGTTGTATTGATTAGCTATATAATCAAGTTTCACGGCTATCAAGCAACCGCCATTTTCAAATATTCTCCATGGCTGACACGATCTTTTACGAGGATGGCTCTGAATCCCAACTTGTGCCTCCACATCTCCACCACGATCTACCTGTAAGATTACTGGTGCCCCCACGTTGCCCCCGGCGCATTATACGCCACAGGCTCGAATGGCATAATCCCCCATCCCTTTGATTTCTTTGAGTATAAGTGGTGGGCGATACGGGACTCGAACCTGTGACCCCCTGCGTGTAAAGCAGGTGCTCTAACCAACTGAGCTAATCGCCCACAAACGGATTGCTTATATAAGCGCGACGGGTACGAGAATGCAGTACCCGAGAACGAGTAGGGCAGGCGCTGCGGAGATGGAGCCCTGGCCGAGCAGGATGTAGCCGATCACTATCGACACGAGCCCCGCTCCGAGGATCCATTTCCTGAATTTTCTTACCTTTTCCATTCTGATGCCTTTCCTTGTGACCGGGTCTACCGCCCGGTAACTGGAAATAATATCGGTAAACGCCGTCAAGTCAAGTGATTCGTTACTCTTTGCCGTCACCGTCGCGGATAGCTTCGTTGAGACTACCCATCCGGTACCCCTCCATATCGACGGTGATGTATTTAAACCCAAGGCCCCGCAGATGTTCCGTGATCTGCCGGCACTGGTCGGGCTTCATCAGCCGCTCGACACGTTTCGGGGAGACCTCTATTCTCGCCATGTCCCCGTGATGGCGGACCCGGCAGTTGCCGAAACCGAGCGAGCGGAGGAACTCCTCCGCCTCGTCTATCTGGCGCAGATTCTCTTTCGTGATCGTCTCGCCGTATGGAACACGGGTAGCAAGACACGCCATCGCAGGTTTGTCCCAGCTGGGAAGGTCGCGGTTCTTCGAGAGCTGCCTGATCTCATCCTTCGTCAGGGCCGCCTCCATCAAGGGGCTGCGGATCTCGAGCTCTCTCAGCGCCTTCAGGCCGGGACGGTAATCACCGATGTCATCGGCGTTGCTCGCGTCCATCACAACTTTGATGCCTTCGCTTTCGGCAATACCGAGCACCTGTGAGAAGAGGAACTTCTTGCAGATGTAGCACCTGTCAGGCGGATTATCGGTGAAGCCCTCGATGTCGTTCTCATCGACCTCGACTACGATGTGCCTCGCGCCGATCATATTGGCGATCTCGTGGGCTTCCTTCTTCTCATGGGCGGGCATGAAAGAAGAGATCACTGTGACGGCGAGTACATCATCACCGAGCACCTCATGAGCGACACTGAGCAGAAAGGTCGAGTCGACGCCTCCCGAGAAGGCGATGACCGCCTTGCCGCATTCACTGATCATTTCCTTGAGTCTTTCGAGTTTTACTGCCGCCACTCCTTGTCCTTCCTACCCCTCATCCACATCTTCAGGCGGTGTTTTATCTTTCGAGTCAGGGGAGCTGTCGGGCGAATCGGCCGCTTCCGGTCCGGGAGCGTCGGTCACGGCTGGGCCGGGACTGCTTTTGATCTCGGGCGGTACCGGTCCGTATTTTATCCTATGCTTCGCCTGCAGGTGCTGATCGTATGTCCTGCTGAAATGATGTCTGCCTGTGCCGTCGGCGACGAAGTAATACTCGCTGCTCTTCTTGAGCGGGTTGACGGCGGCCTCGAGGGCGGCCTGTCCGGGATTGCAGATCGCGCCCGGCGGCAGACCCTTGTTCCTGTAGGTATTGTACGGCGACTTGACCCTGAGATCCTTCAGCCAGAGCCTCCTGCGGACCCCACCGAGGGCGTAGGCCACAGTCGGATCGGCCTCGAGCCTCATACCCGACCTGAGCCTGTTGTGATAGACGGCCGCTATCCTCGGCATCTCGGAATCGTAGACCGCCTCGGCCTGGACTATCGATGCAAGTGTGACCACATGCGATTTGTGCATGCCTATTGAATCGGCATCCTGCGCGACATACATGTCGTATATCTCGCGGAACCGGTAGACCATCCTCCGCGCCACCTCTTCGGAGCTTATCGGCCAGTTAAAGAGGTAGGTATCGGGAAAGAGGTATCCTTCGAGGGACGGCTCGAGTATCCCGAGGCTCGTCACGAACTGCGAATCGGTCGCAGTCTCCATGAATTCCATCGAATCGACAACAGCCTTCTTCTGCAGCAGAGAGGCGACCTCGGTCATATAGAGGCCCTCTGGGACGGCCACACGTGTGTACTCGACCTCGCCATGGGTAAGCTTGCGAAGGATGCAAGAGATGCTCTCCCCGTAGCGGAAGAGGTATCTGCCGGTCTTGATATCGTCTTCTCGACTCGTCAGGTATGCGGACCAGCGAAAGAGATCGGGATTGGTGATGATACCCTTCTCGACGAGGTCGGCCTGGACCTGCTTGAAGGTCATGCCCGGCGCCACCTTGATCTCTAACCTCGGCGAATCGAGGTCGCCGCCGTCCTTGTAGTAGAGAGTGCTGAAGTGGAGCGCCACAAGGAAGAGGGCCGTGGCGATCATCGCTATCGTTATCGATATGTGTCTGACTATCTTCACTGTGCCCCCCTTTCCTCGAGAAAAGACATAAGAAGCAGGACCGCCGAGAGCTTGTCTATATCTCCGGCCTTCTTTATCCTGCCTTCCTGCTTCATGACCCTTTCGACCTCCAGGCTCGTCATCCTCTCGTCCCTGAGAACGGCTTCGATGCCGAGATCCCTTTCTATCGCCGCTGCCAGTTCCCTGGAGTAAACCGCGTTCTCCAGCTCCTTCCCGCTCATCGAGAGGGGAAGGCCTATCACAACGGTCATTATACCATATTCACCGGCGAGGCTACCCACATGTTCGACCAGGCCCTTTTGCGGACCGGTGTAAGTCTCAAGCCCCTGAGCAGTTATCCCGAGTTCATCGCTCAGGGCCAGGCCGGTCCGTTTCGTCCCCGGATCGATGGCGAGGATCCTGCCCTCCACGTGTGATGCATCGCCCGTGCCCGGCATCTTATACGGTCCTCTTTATTACAAGGATTGTGAGGTCGTCATTCGCTCCGACCGGATGCGAGAACCTGTCCACCTCATCGACGATCGCATCCCTTACCTCGTCGGCGCTGCTGCCATGCATGCCGGCCAGGAAGGGGTGGAGCCTCTCCTCGCCGTACAGATCGCCGGCGCGGTTCTCCGCCTCGGTGACGCCGTCGGTGGTTACGACTATCATGTCGCCCTGCTTGAATTTCGCCTTGCGGGCCTCGTATGGGAATCCCGGCGTTACACCGAGGATAAGTCCACTGTATTCGAGCACGTCCACAGCTCCGTCTTCTCTGACAATAACAGGGAAGAAGTGTCCCGCGTTCGAGTAGGCGACCTCGTTCTGCTGGAGATCGACGCACCCGTAGAACATCGTGGCGAACTTGTCTGTAGAGGTGATGTCGCACATAACGTCATTGAGGCGGCTAATGACATCGACGGGATCGGTCATCCTGTCCTTCATCGATCTGAGGCTCGCCTGGAGCGAGGCCATAAGGAGCGATGCGGGAACGCCCTTGCCAGAGACGTCGGCGACGGTAAAAGCGAGGTACCGGCCGTTCTTTATGAAATCGTAGTAGTCCCCTCCGACCTGCTTGCTCGATATACTCAGCGCCGATGCTTCGTAGTTGTCCAGTTCGGGGGGAGCTGATGGGAGCAGGTTGAGCTGGATCGTCCTGGCGATGTTCAGTTCCTCCTCCATGACCTTCTTCTCGACGAGCTCCTCGAGAAGCTCCATCCTGGACAGAGATGAGGCCACCTGGTTGGAGAGCATCGACATCATCGCCTGCTGCTGCATGCTGTACCTGTTGCCGTCGCGCTTGTCGCCGAGAAGTATCACGCCAACGCATTCCTCGTCGTGGATCACCGGCACGATCAGCTCATGGCTCGCCATGTCCTTGACGATACCGGGCAGGGTGTCGACCGCTTCGCGGATCAGCTTTCTTCCAGGGCGGAAGATCCCCCGGCGCACGCGCATGAAGCCGAGCGCCTCCATGAAATCGAGCCTTCCGAGCGGTTCGCTTACCTCCTCGAGAAGCTCGAGGACCTTCTCGGCATATATGTCCTCGTCCTTGAGCTCAATGATCTCGTCCCTGAATATCAGCTCTATATCATCGGTCTGAAAGACATCGGAAAGGACCTCTTTCATCCTCTCCTTCATCGAATCGGCATCGACGGCTGCAAGAAGCTCGTTGCTCAGATTCTGCAGCTTGACCCTCGGGCTTTTATCCCTCATCAGGGCTTTCTCGGTCCACTCCTCGAGGCGCATCAGCACGGGCTGAAAGGCGATGATAAAGAGGACTATGAGCAGGGTTTCTATGAATTCGAGCTCTGTCCCCGTGTACTTAAGAATAAACCGTGTAAACTGCTTTATGATTATCAGATAAAACAGGGCGAATACTGCCGCCGTAACAGCGTAGAAGAGGCCCTTTCTCATAATCAGCCGCACGTCGAGAAGCTGGTACTTCAGGATCACATAGGCTATCGATCCGCCCCCGATGATCAGCGACGCGTTGACGAGAGCCGCCGCGACTGCCCTGTCGATACCGGACGCAGTGAAGTACGGTATGACACGGGCAAAAGAATATGTGAGGATCGCTATCCCGAGCCCTGCGAGCATGATCTGGGTCTGCCGCCTCTGTCTCGGCGTCAGGCCGACCCGTATTGAAACGGCGAGCAGGATCATCGCGAGGATCGCGTACATCACGTTCACCAGCGAGAACATCTGGTTGTGCGCCTTGAAAAGGAGCTCGGCGAATACGTTGAGCGATTTTGACAGGCTGTTCGTATAGGTCGCAAGGGCGCTCGACGGAACGGGGACATCGGCGATCCAGTTGAAGAGCCTCGCAGGATTGACCCTGTTGACCAGGAAGAGGACCATCAGGAGATGGAAGACATGGGGCAGAAAGAGAATAAAGGCGAATCTGCGGAGATATTTCCAGATCGCGTATTGTCGTGGATAGACAAATGCCATCAGGAGCAGGGCCGGGAAGAAGAACTCCCAGGTATAATCAAAGCTCTCGACGATATTCTCGAAGAGATATGTACCTTCGGGCAGGTTTCTCTGGATGATGACGCCGATGGCGCCGAGGATAGGGCCGATACCGGCAAACAGCATTACAAGGGCCGTGGACCACGTGGAGACGTTTTTTGACGAGAAACGCATGATCAGAACGGCGAGGAATATGATCGCCGCTCCACATATGAAGTAGAAGGAGGCTAATAAGGTCGAGGTGGCCATTCTATCGCTCCGACAGGTCCACAGAGGTCAATCGCCGCCGGGAATACCGCTTGTTCTATATTACGCCTGTCCGGGAGTGTTGGTTCCTGTTCCTGGAAGGCGGCAAGCGGATCACGACGATCTAGTCGTCGTCTTCCTCCCCGCCTCCGTCGGTCATCTTCTCAAGGACGACCTTCATCCCGCCCCTCTCGACCTTCTTGTACGACAGCTTATCCATCATAGCTTTCATGATAAATATCCCCCTGCCGCGCTTCTTGTGAATGTCTGAAGGATCGGGTATGTGCAAAAGATAGTCGGTAAAATCGAAGCCCTGGCCGCAATCAGTGACCTCGATTACCAGCCTGTCCGGTTTCCGCCTGAAGACCGCTTTGACGTCGCAGCCAGGACAGCATTTATTGCCGTGCTCGAGCGCGTTCGTGCAGGCCTCGATCACGGAGATCGATATCTCGTTCAGCGCGTCCTGGCTGAAGTCCATGCCGGCCGTGATCTCGGTACACATGAGATCGAGCATGTTCAGCCATTTGTAGCTGCTGGGGAATTCCAGGATAAAAGTTTCCTCGGCCATCAGCCTCGATCTCCTTCCTGCTCCTGCCGCCCTAGCGTTATCTACTATAGCTTCTTACCGCTTCGTGTTCATCATCGAAGCACTCGAAGATCAGGTTCAGCTTCGTAACGTAGAGGATGCTCTCGATCTTCTTCGAAACGTTGAGAAGCTTCAGATCTCCCTTGTTCTTCCTCATCGTCGTGTACCCTGTGATCAGGATCCCGACGCCGGAACTGTTGATCCATTTCAGGCTGGCGAGATTGACTATGATCTTTTTCCTGCCGCTCTCCAGGAGCTCATGAATGAGGTCCCTGAAAACGTCTGCATCCTCCCCGCCCATCAGTTTCCCAGACAGGTCGATGACCGTGACGTTCCCGTCTTCCCTGATCTTGTACTTCATCGGTCCCCCTTGCATGTCTCAAGGACGACACGGAAATCCTCGGGAAGGGGCGCTTCGAAGGTCATCTCCTTTTCGAGCAGGGGATGAAAAAACGACAGTTCCCCCGCATGAAGTGTCTGCCGCTCGATCAGGCTCAGAGCCTTCGCGCCGCGGTCGACCTCCTCTTTCGGGAGATTCCCCTTTCTGAATTTCCTGCCCCCGTATTCGGGGTCGCCGAGAACGGGATGTCCGATATGTGTCAGATGGACCCTTATCTGGTGGGTCCTGCCCGTCCCCAGCTTCAATTTAATATACTGCAGAGGCGGAAATGTGTCTACAACTGAGTAATATGTCACCGCGTCCCGGCCCCCCTGCCTGACAACGGCCATTTTCTTGCGATCGGACTTGCTGCGGCCTATCGGGGCGTCTATTTCACCTTCCTGATCGGGCATCTCCCCCCATACGAGGGCCTTGTAGATGCGTGTCACGGTTCTTTCCATCAGCTGGCGGCTCAGAGAGATATGAACCTCGTCGCTCTTGGCCACTACGAGCAGGCCCGTCGTCCACGCGTCGAGCCTGTGGACTATTCCGGGTCTGAGATAACCGCCGATCCCTGAGAGATCATCGCAGTGGGCGAGCAGGGCGTTGACCATCGTTCCCGTCTCGTTGCCCGGAGCCGGATGTACCACCATCCCGGCAGCCTTGTTCACCACGAGCAGGCCCTCATCCTCGTATACGATATCGAGAGGAATATCCTCCGCGATCACCTCGACAGCTTTCGGAGGGCTGAAGCGAAGCTCGACGCTCTCGCCGCCGCGCAGCTTTCTCGAGGGTTTACCGGAAGGCATACCGTCGATGAGGACCTCGCCGTCCTTGAGGGCCTTCTGTATCCTCGACCTGGACAGCTCGGGGATGCGGCCGGCGAGCCAGGAGTCGAGGCGTTCGCCCGATTCCTCCTCGTCGACGATGAATTCATATACTCTGATTTCGCTCATAATGATAATCCTACAGGTGAATCATTATAGTACAACGGGGCGGAGAGTGGAATACCGTTATCAGGAAACGTGGTCCTCGAGCAGGTCCGAGGGGGGAGCGTCAGGGACCGGGTCCTTCTGGAACGCGAAACCGGCGATCAAGATCACCGCGCCGACTGTAACAGCTATATCGGCGACGTTATAGGTCGGCCAGCGGTAGTTGCCTATTCCCATGTCGATGAAATCTATGACCTTTCCGGTAGCGATGCGGTCGATGAGGTTGCCGAAGGCGCCGCCGAGGACGAGGCCGAGGCAGACACGTTTGAAGACGGGAGCGTACCGCATCCTGTAGGCGAAATAGATCAGAGCGATGATCGAAATGATCGTCACCGAGATGAGGATCGGCCTGGAGTTGGACAGAATCCCCATGACCGCGCCGGTATTTGTGCTGAGGCGTATCCGGAGGACACCGTCGATCAGATCCCTGCCTCCGGTATCCTGAAATGCCGCCCAGACAAGCCTCTTCGAGGCCTGATCCAGGATGACTATGATCGCTGCTACGGCAAAGAAGAGCACTTAGTGACCCCTGTTGCCTTTCTCCGACTCGCTCTTGCACTTGATGCACTGCCTGGCTGACGGAACAGCCTCGAGCCTCAGATTCCCGATCCGGAGCGTGCACATCTCGCAGATACCGTAGATGCCGCGTTCGATCCTCTCGAGCGCCTCGTCGAGCGCCTTGAGGTAGTGGCCCTCCTGGCTCGCGTAGTAGAAGTTCTTCTCCTGCTCCATGTAGTCGGTGCCGACGTCGGCGAGGTGGTTCGAGTAAGACTGGTTCGAGCCTTCCTTTTCCTTGGTGGCGTCGCTTATCGTCTCCTCGATCCTTCCGAGCTCCATGATAATGCGTTTGCGCTCTGCGATGATCCTCTCGCGAGATATATCGAGCTCCTTCTTGGTGAGCTTCTTGCCCTTGATCTTCGGAGGGGGCGGCGGCTCCGGCTCGGCCTGCTTGACGGGCTTGGCCTTCGGCTTAGCTTTCGCTTTCGGCTTGGCCTTGGTCTTTGCTTTGGCCTTCGTTGTCTTTTTCTTTGTTGCAGTCTTCACTTTGGCCTTCGCTTTCGTCTTCGGCTTTTTCTTCGCCGCGGTCTTGACCTTCGGCTTAGGCTTCGCTTTCGCTTTGACTTTCGTCTTTGCTTTCGCCTTAGCCTTCGGCTTTTTCTTCGCAGCGGTCTTAG
Organism: uncultured bacterium; assembly: GCA_964457905.1. Taxonomy (GTDB): domain Bacteria; phylum Krumholzibacteriota; class Krumholzibacteriia; order Krumholzibacteriales; family Krumholzibacteriaceae; genus JAUWCL01. The sequence continues at coordinate 12,237 of CAYWGA010000009.1, forward strand.
CCTTGGCCTTCTTCTTTGCCTTTGTCTTGCTCTTTGTTTTTCCGGAAGCCATCTCGAATACGCTCCTTTTAAAGCCCATCAAGCCAGCTTGACCCACAGATCTATCTCGAAACCGTCGAGCTCGAAGGACGTGGTGTTCTCCCAGTCCTGCTCCCCCTCGAGGAGATTCTCGACGAGTGTTTCGCTGCAAATATGTTCCCTGTACCCTTCGAATACCTGTTTTATCTCATCAGGGGCCCTCCACGCCAGAAGAATTCTGTCGCCGACCTCGAATCCTGACTCTTTTCTGAAGTTCTGGATCCGGTTCACGAGGTCCCTCGCCGTCCCTTCCCTGCGGAGCTCATCGGTAAGTTTCGTGTCGAGGATGATCGTAAGGTCGCCCTCGCTCTCCGACTCGAAGCCCTCTGCCGTCTCGCTCTCGACTCTGACCTCTTCGAGGGTCACGTCCTCTTTCTTCCCGTCTATCTCGACCGAGACGCTTCCCTTCTCGACCAGTTCGACTACGCTCTCGGCGCCGAGCCCTTCGAGAACGGACGCGGCTGCCTTCATGTTCTTGCCGAACCTCTTGCCCAGAACCGAATACTCGGGTTTGACACTCATCCTGATCAGCTCGCCTGTATCTTCGATGATCTCGATCGCCTTGACGTTAAGCTCATCGAGGACCAGTCCGCTGAGTTCCTCATCCTTCGTCCACCCGGTCACGTCATGATATTTCCCGTGAACGAGCATCCTCGCAAGCGGGGTCCTGACCTTGATAGCCGCCTTGTTGCGCACTGCTCTGCCGGTGGTGACCGTCTTGAGGACGCCGGCCATGTTCTTCTCCAGCTGCTCGTCGATCATCGAGTTGTCCGCCGTCGGATATGGCTCGAGATGGACGCTGCCCGCCTTGCCGGCCTCGCCCCTGAGCCTCTGCCAGACCGCCTCGGTGAGGAAGGGAACGAACGGCGCGGCCAGCCTCGTGACCCCTTCGAGAACTGTATAGAAGGTCTCGTAGGCGGCGAGCTTGTCGCCCGACATCTCGTTCTTCCAGAACCTGCGCCTGCAGCGCCTCAGGTACCAGTTGCTCAGCTCATCGATTACGAATGTCTGTATCGAACGTGCGGCCCTGGTCATCTCGTACTCATCGAGCGCCGCGGTGACATCGTGCACCGTCGAGTTGAACCTCGACAGGATCCAGCGGTCGATCAGGTTATCACTTTTCACATCGCCGGACGGCTCGAAGCCGTCGATCTCGGCGTACATCGCGAAGAAGCTGTAAAGATTCCTCAGAGTGCCGAGGAACTTGTTAGCATTATCTCTCATAGCCTCGAGGTCGAACCTCTTCGGCAGGTAAGGCGCACCACTGATCATAAGGTACCAGCGGAGCGAATCGGCGCCGTCGCTGCCGAGAACGTCCATCGCAAAGACGGCGTTACCCTTGCTCTTGCTCATCTTCTGGCCCTCGCGGTCGAGGATCATCCCGTGCGGCAGGCACCTCTTGTAGGGGCTCTTCTTGGTCAGGAACGCCCCAATTGCCAGCAGCGAATAGAACCAGCCCCTTGACTGGTCGACGCCCTCGCTGATGAACTCGGCGGGGTACTGCTGCTTAAAGACGTCCATGTTCTCCATCGGGTAGTGGTACTGAGCAAACGGCATCGCGCCCGAATCGAACCAGCAGTCGATCACCTCGGGAACCCTCGTCATCTTGCCGCCGCACTCGGGGCAGCCTACGTCCAGGTCGTCGATGAACGGCTTGTGGAGGTCATAGTCCTCGGGAAACTGCTCGCTTATAGATTTCAGTTCTGTAAGGTCGCCGATGCAGTACTTCTCCTCGCAGGAGTCGCAGGTCCAGATATTGAGCGGAGTGCCCCAGTAGCGCTCGCGGCTGAGCGCCCAGTCGACGTTCCCCTCGAGCCAGCGGGCGAACCTGTTCTCCCCCACCTCGGGCGGGTACCATTGGACCTTCTTGTTTTCCTCGATCATCAGGTCCTTGAACGCGGTCGTCTTGATATACCACGAGCGCCTCGCATAGTAGATAAGGGGCGAATCGCAGCGCCAGCAGAACGGATATGAATGCTCATGTGTCTCGGCCCGGTAGAGGATGCCGCGCTCGCGCAGGTCCTCGATGATCTCGGGGTCGGCGTCCTTGATGAACTTCCCGGCCCATTTCGTGATCTCGGGAGTAAACTTTCCCTCGGCATCGACCGGCTGTACGAAGGGCAGGCCCTCCTGAATCCCGGCGATGTAGTCGTCCTCGCCGAATGCCGGCGCCATGTGGACGATCCCCGTGCCGTCGGAAAGGGTGACGAATTCGGCGCCGATGACGCGGAAGCCGCCCTCCTCTTCGGCAAACCAGGGGAAGCAGGGCTCGTACGTCTTCCCGACGAGCTCGTGCCCCTTGATGGTTCCGAGGAGTTCATATTCGCCGTCGAGCACACTGAGGAGCTCTTTGGCCAGTATCAACGTGTCGCCGTTGTGGCTGACGCGCGCGTAATCGTATTCGGGGCCAACGGCCAGTGCGACGTTGGAGATAAGCGTCCACGGAGTGGTCGTCCATACGAGGAAATACGCGTCCTCTTCATTTAACTTTAGCTTGATGAAGATAGACGGATCGGCGACATCCTTGTATCCCTGCGATACCTCGTGGCTCGAAAGGGACGTACCGCACCTCGCGCAGTAAGGTATGATCTTGTGGCCCTCGTAGAGCATGTCCTGATCCCAGAACTGCTTGAGAATCCACCAGACCGACTCGATATATTCGTTCGTGCATGTTACATACGGGTTATCGAGGTCGAGCCAGTACCCAAGCTTATGCGTAAAGTCGTGCCACTCATCGAGGTACTTGAAGACGCTCTTGTAGCACTGCTTGTTGAACTTATCGACGCCGTACTCCTCGATCTGGTCCTTGCCGTCCAGCCCGAGCATCTTCTCCACTTCGATCTCGACGGGGAGGCCGTGGGTGTCCCATCCGGCCTTGCGCACGACGCGCTCCCCCTTCATCGTCCTGAACCTGCATACGAGGTCCTTGATAGTCCTCGACATCGCGTGATGGACGCCGGGGCGGCCGTTCGCGGTGGGCGGGCCCTCGTAGAAGACAAAGCTCTTCTCAACCGGCCGCTCATCTATACTGCGCTTGAAGATATCGTTCTCGTCCCAGTGCCTGAGGACCTCTTCTTCGGCCTTCAGCGCCTCGCGCTGAGGCGGGATCGCTGTATATCTCTTCGCGTCTTCTCTGTTATCTGCCATATCTGCCATTCTCCGTATAGTATCGCTGTCAGACTCTGGTTTCATCGGCCAGTTCCCGGCGGGTGTTCTCCGATTTCATGGTTTTCGAGCCGGGTCAGCGTAAATGAGAACAATATTTTATAATGTACAAACGCCTTCCTGTCAAGGACTAGACCCTCTTCAGAAACTCCATTACAAGGGACTGGAGTACCTTTTCGCCCTTCTTAGCGGTGGCCACTATCTCGCGGATATTGACCGGCTTGAGGCAATCAGGGAGCGCTTCATCCGTAACAATCGATATTCCAATGACTTTCATGCCCGCATGGACGGCCGCGATATTCTCCGGGACGAGCGACATCCCGACGATATCGGCGCCTATCCTCCTGAGGAACCTGTACTCGGCGGCGGTCTCGAGGCACGGGCCGGCAAGCGCCGCCAGGACACCCTTCTTCAGCGGTATCTTGAGGTCGAGCGCCGCTTTCTCGAGGATCGATATGTACCGGCGGTTGTAAGGTTCACTCATATCGGGGAAACGCGGTCCGAGCCTCTCGTCGTTCGGTCCGATAAGAGGATTATCCCCCATCATATTGATGTGATCGGCGACTGCCACAAGCGAGCCCTTCGGCATCAGCGGATTCATGGCCCCTACCGCCGAGGTAAGGATCAGCGATTTCGCCCCGAGGGCCTTCATCACGCGGACGGGGAAGGTCACCTCTTTCATCGTGTAACCTTCGTAGTAGTGGACCCTTCCTTCCATCGCCACGACCTTGCGGCCCGAAAGCTCACCGAGGATTAGATTGCCGGCGTGCAGGCCCTTTACCGTTGATACCGGGAAATTGGGGATCTCTCCGTAAGGTATGGCCGCCTTGACCTTGATCCGCTTCGCTAGGCCACCCAGGCCACTACCCAGTACGATGCCGAACGACGGCTTCACATCGGCCCGCTTTCTTATATAGCTCGCGCTCTCTCTGATCTGTTTGTAGAGGTCAGTCACCGCCGCTCCTTTCGTCGATTTCTCCCCTTGCGGGTCAGAAATCTTATACAGGCAAAGGCGACGAACCGCAACAAGTTTATCGGGTTATCCTTCGGGGGCTGGGATCAGATATCGGGGAGTTCCTCGAGTCTTGTCCTGACGGAAGCGGGGGCGGAGAGAACTTTGGTCCTCGACTTATCGCCAGACTCGATGATGATGTCGCGTTTCTTCAGGCCGAGATGCTTCGCGAGAAAGACGGGAATGCGCTTGTTGGCGGCTCCCTCTACGGGTGGTGCGGCGAGCCTGATCCGCAGCTCCCCCGCCTCGTTCCAGCCGACGATCTCGTCCTTACGAGAAGAGGGCTGGACCCGTATCCGGAATCCAACCCTCCCGTCATGTTTCGATTCTATCCGCTTCATTCAGGGTCAGCTGTCCCTGTCCATGTTTGTAAGGTTCTTCCTCAGCTCCTCCATCGACCATTTCTGGTTCTCATCGGAAGCTTCGGCTTCTTCCACTTTTTCCGCGGCAGGCTGCTGAGGCTGTGCCGGAGCGGCCTGTACCGGAGGAGTATCGGTCTGCGGAGGCTGTTCCGAAGCCATCTCGGTCAGCCCTGAAAGTGCCTCCTCGACCTCGTTATCGCTCGGGGCCTCTTTGATCGCAGACTCTTTCACCTGCTGAGCAGCGGGCTGTTCCGTCTGCTGAGCAGCGGGCTGGGCTGGCTGCGCTGCTGCCGGCGCTTCCTCGCGCTGCACTTCGTAACTGCTCCAGTCCTGCTTCGATTCCTTTACCTCGTACGATTTCCAGTCATCGGAAGCTGCCGGCTGTGCCGGTTCGGTCTGAACCGCCGTTCCCGCACCCGGCATTTCGGGCTGTGGAGCGAACGCGTTCATTCCCGCCGCGGGGGCCTGTCCGGCCTGAGCGACCGGGGTTCCCGCGTCCGGTATTGTCTGCTGCGGCTCGACAGGAGCTGCCGCCTGGGGAGCGGCCTGCTTGTCGCCGTTCATACGAGAATCAGGATACATCCTCTCCTCGATACTGTGGGCGACGACGTCCCTGGCGAGGGCCTCGCCTTCGAGTTCTTCCTTGGTCATCTCTACGCGGTCATCGTGAAATTCCTGGTCGGATGCGCTTGCAGCCGCGGCCGCGGCTGCGATCGCATCCGCTTCCGAGGCCGTACCGACCGGCCCGAAATCGAGCTGGGGAGAGGAGGCCGTCTCTTCCTCCTGCTCCGCCGTCTCGTCCTGTCCCGACTGGACGTCTTCAGGAGCTGCCGCCCGCTTCTCGGGGCTCTGCTGCTCCCACTCTCCGGGCCTCGGTACCGTAGGCCTCTCGACGTCCTCTCTCGGCTGGTCATCCCCCCAGGTGACCTTGTCTTCGGGCTCTTCGTGCGCGAAGTCTTCCTCTATCCTCTCACGGCTCATACGAGAAGCTGGCGGAGGCGTCTGGATGTCCTCTTCCACCTGCTTTCCGATCTCTTCTATCTCTCGGTCCACCTCGGCGAAGTCCTCTTCAAACCCGTCAACCACATTCCTGTGGCTGTCCATGAGGGTCCTCAGCCTGGTGAGGTAGTTATCCTTGTGTTTCTTCAGTTCGAGGATCTCCCTGCGGAGCTGCTGGGTATGGGCACGGATAGCTTCGGACGACCTGGTAGCGTCGACCTCGGCGCCGCGGACTATCAGGTCCGCCTCCTTGCGGGCATTCTGCTTCGCTTCGGCCGTGATCTTCTCGGCCGTCATAAGGGTGTTGCGAAGGTTTGTCTCCATGCTCTTGAACTCTTTGACACGTTCTTCGAGCTGGACGATATGCTCCCTCAGTCTCTTGTTATCCGAGAGTACCGCCTCGTATTCGTCGGCGACAGTGCCGAGAAACGCGTAGACTTCGTCGTTGTCGAGTCCGCGCATCGTCTTGCGGAATTCCTGCTTCCGGATATCGAGAGGTGTGATCCTCATTTGTCTGCCTCCTCTTGCCGGACCGTGGCCGGTCTTCTTGTTCCCGCCCGTCGGTCCGTTGCCTCCCCGAGCTCTTCAGTTTCGCTTCCAAATCTTTAACACGCCGTCGCCGTCGATTCAAAGCCAGTTTTTTTTGATCGCCTGTGCAATCAACTGGATCAGTGCCGCCAGTATGAGCGGCGACACATCGAATCTCGTCCTTTTAATCAGCCGTCTTACCGGTTTCAGGACCGGTGAGAATATCCTGTCGAGCGCCTGGAAGACTTTGCTGTCCGGCACACCGACGAGCTGCAGGACCATATACAGCAACAGCAGTACTGTCAACGTGTTGAGAAAAGCAAGTATCAGACCAACCTGGCCATTGACGAAATATCCCATATATTACCTGTTTACAATGCCTTATCGATATTGCAAAATGAGGCTCCGGCGGCAGGGCCCTTCCCTGTCCGGCCACCCCGTTGACGCTATGGCCGTTTTTCTGTCACAGCCGCCTCGCCCCGAATATCACTCTTCCCAGTCTCACGATCGTGGATCCCTCGGCGATGGCGATCTCAAAATCGTCTGTCATCCCCATCGAGAGGTGCTCCATAGATATGCCGTTTATACCCTCCGCTGTGATTTTTTCGCCCAAAAGACGGAGTGATGAGAACGCTTTCGTGAGTACGACCGTATCTTCGACCCAGGGGCCGACTGTCATCAGGCCGCGGAGGTTCAGTGCCGGAAGAGCCGCGATCCCCGTGCAGAGTTCCAGTGCGTTGTCGGCCTCGAGTCCGAACTTCGACTCCTCCCCGCTCGTGTTGACCTCGACGAGGATGTCAGTCGTGATCCCCTCACGTTCGTCGGCGCTACTGAGCTTTTCGGCGAGTTTCATGGAATCGACTGAATGTATCATCGCGAACTTCCCGATCACCTTGTTCACCTTGTTCGTCTGCAGGTGACCGATGAGGTGCCATCGGCATGGCGATGTCACACCGGGCTCCTTGGAGAGGAACTCCTGGACGCGGTTCTCGCCGACATCGGTCACGCCGGCATTAAGGGCCTCCTCGACAGTCTCGGCAGTGTGAGTCTTCGTCACAGCGATGACCGTGACCTCAGAGGGATCCCGGCCGGCCTTCACGGCAGCCTCGGCGACCCTCTCGTTGACACGCTCCCAGTTCTCCGCTATCGACATTCCGTTCTCCAGTCCTTAAAAAGGCCGGCCCCGCAGGGGACCGGCCTTCGATTTTCCCTGCCTGCCGGGATCAGTCGGCACCGATCATAATAAGTTCCTGCTGCTCGTCGCCGGCGACGATGACCTCACCGTCGAGAGTGATGAACAGGTCGATCTCGCTGCGTGCGGCCATCTCGCCCTCGAGATAAATACCCGGCTCTATCGAGAAACAGATGCCGGGGACGAGCTCGCGCTCGTCCTTCGTCTCGAGGTTGTCGATGTTCACACCGTTGCCGTGGACCTCTTCGCCGATCGAGTGGCCCGTGCGGTGGATAAAGTAGTCGCCGTAGCCGCGTTCCTTCACGACGTTCCTGCAGGCATCGTCGACTTCCCAGCCGTACACAGGCGTGCCCTCGGCAAAACGTTTGCGCACGAACTCAACCGCGGCGATACGCGCGTCGCGAACGGTGTAGAATATCTCCTTGTATTTCTCGGGCGGTTCGTCACCGATATAACCGCACCATGTAATATCGTAGTAGATCGAACCGGGCTCCTTGAGCCTGCCCCAGAGGTCGATCAGGACCATGTCCCCCTTCTTGAACTCGTACGAGCCTTCCTCTTTCGGCTCGAAGTGAGGATTGGCGGGATGGTCGTTGATTCCGACGATCGGCATGTCGTGCCCGGGATCGATCCCTTCCTCGTCGAAGCGGCGCAGGATGAAAGACGCGATGTCGAACTCGGTCAGCTTCGTCCCCGAGCTGATCGCCTTGCCGATCTCGGCGAAGGCCTCGTCCTTGATCCCCTGGATTATATCGCACGCCTTGAGGTGGCTCTGGTATCCCTTCTCGTCGATGATCGCCTCGAAGAGCTGGACCAGGTCGGCCGATGATACGACCTCGTGTCCGAAGGAACGGATCAGCTCTATCGTTCCGCCGTCGACTATCGACGTGTAAGGAATGTTGCAGAGAGGGGAATACTGCATCGCGATCGACTTCGGCTCTCCGAGTATCTCTTTGAGTTTCGCGTGGAGTTCTACCCACGGATGGTAGAACACCTTCTCGCCCGGTAGAGAATCAAGCTTGGCTGGCTCGACCCGGTGGATGAGCCTTACGGGCTCGCCGACTACCGGAATATAATAGAACCACCGGCGCGATGTCATCTTCTCGAAATCCATATCGAGGATCCTGTACGCGAGGTGGTCGCGGTTGTGAAAATCGTAGAGCAGCCAGCCGTCGATCCCCTTGTCCTTCAGTGCGTCCTGTATTGCCTTGATATCCATATCTCGAGCCTCCGGTAAGTAGCGGCCCGGCCGGGCCGGTGATTGATTGCCTCGAACTGCAGACGCTATCACGGGCGAAAGCCTCTGTCAAGAATGCGCTCTATCGTCTATAATGGAACCATGAAAGGTGAAGCCCGATGACGCATTTGATCGAAGACACGCTGCTTGACCTGCTTGCCTGCCCGCGCTGCGGCGGAAATATGGGAGCGGGAGCGCGCCAGCTCAGCTGCTTTTCGTGCGGAACTCAGTACGATATCCGAGGCGGCATCCCCGTGCTTATGCCCGAAGGGATAGATCTCGAGCACCTCGCAGAGGAGGAGAAGCTCGGGCAGCTTATGGCCGACGCACCTGAATCGGAGAAGGACGCCCTTTCGGAGGAGCAGTGGAAACTGTCGAAGAAAGAGTACTGGGATTTCGTGCGCGGCAGGATCGGAACGGGAAAGACGGTCGTCAATATCGGGTGCGGTGTTGATACGACGTTTCTCGAGATGGCCGATGGAAATACTCTCGTCGCATTCGACCTGATGTGCTCGCTCCTCGAAAGGCTGCACGGCGAGTACGGCTCGCGGTTCAACGTTACCGGCGCGGTACAGGCACTCCCATTCCGCAGCGGATCTTTCGACGCTATCTGCTGCATCGACCTGATACATCATGAACCCGAGAAACTCAGCGATATATTCGATTCGTTCGCGAGAATCCTCAAACCAGGCGGGATGCTCTTTCTCGAGGATATCAATGCCTGGGGGATCACCCAGTTCTGGAAATCGAAGATGATGCCGAGGCAGATGCACGGCAAGCTGCGCGACGGCTGGCACAGGATAAAGGGATCGAAGCACAGGCCCGCACCGTACGAGTTCCCGACCGATGTCTTCGGTTCGATGCGGATGCTGGAGAAGACGGGATTTGCCGAGGTAGAGGCCCTGCCTCTGAGGTCGTATCCCAATACGGGAAGGGCGGGACTGTCACTGTTCGGAACGCTCTCGTCAAGCGACCGGATCCGCCGGTACCACAACTTCCACTACATGATCTTCGCGAAGAAACCCTGAGCTACCTGATAAGCACGAGCTTTCTCGTCTTCGAGAATCCGGCAGCGTCCATCCTGCAGAAGTAGACTCCGCTCCCGACATGCCTGCCGCCCTCGTTCGTCCCGTCCCAGGTGATCGAATGCGTGCCCGCGTCAAATGTCTTGTCAGTCAGCGTCCGCACAAATCTGCCCGAAACGTCATAGACCCTGACCGACACCTTCTCCTTCTTCGGAACGGTGAAGCTGACGACTGTCGAAGGGTTGAAAGGATTGGGATAATTGAGATGGAGGTCCATACGAAGCGCCGGCATGCCTTCGCCACCCGTAGCGATGTCCCGAACTCTCGTCATTGTGAACGAGTAGCTTCTTGATGCTCCGGGCGCGAGTTCGTACGTGTAGACCGGATCGTACCGGAGGGCGAATACGTCCAGCCCCCCCGACAGCCCTTCAGGCTGCGGCGAGAAGGCGAACTCGACCCTCGCGCCGGAGACCACATTTATTACGCCGATCTCTGATGGTCCTATTACGGAAGAAGTATCTGCCCCGTCCCAGTACTTCAGGGATTCCCGTCCGCCGTCCATCACGTCGAGCAATGTCGGACAGAGGGAGTTTTCGACACGGTGCTCGAAGGTCCGTGTCGCTCCGGTCGTATTCTGCAGCGTGTAACTCACGGCGATCCCGTTCTCGACAGGCCATAACTTCCTCGTGTACCGGAAATCGGTATCGATGTGGCCGAAGATCAGGGTGTCACCGGTCTGCGAGACCGACTGGAAATCGTTGAGCAGGTTGACCTGCTCGACTCCGCTTATCGAGAGGAACTCGCTCAGCGCTTTCTTCCTGATGCCGTAAAAGCGCTGGTAGGGAAGCGCCGCAGGGAAAGGATACGGAGCGTTCCACTCAAAATCCTCCACATAGTGATAGTCATCGTTGTAGCCGTCACCCGACCAGTGTTCCCTGTACGGAAGGTAGTAGTAGCCCCACATGAATATCTCGTTGCCGACGATCTGCTCACCCGCCTCGAGGTCATACCAGTATAGGAGCCTGCCGCCGTACGGAGTGAAGGCGTAGAAATCGTCAGAGGTGATCATCGCTAGATCGTCGACAGAGTCGCCGTTGACATCGATTACGGGAAACTCGGGTTCGGAGACCGGCGTAGTCGAGTACTCCGCTGCAAGCAGCGCCGCTTCGAGCGTCTCTATCTTCTGCCAGTCCTGGCAGTACATCTGGCCACACCATATGCATCCGAATTCGAACTGGTGGGCGGTGAAACTGCGTAAAGCGTGATCTATGAGATTATACGCCGGCGTCCCGGGGACCTTCCCCGCCTGGACCTCCTGTATCCTCGACCTTACAGTCGAATAATAGCCGCGGTAGTAATTGACCAGAGGCGAATTCTCGTTGTAATCAAACCAGTCGTCCCAGCCTTCAGACTGTGAAGGGCCGATCATCCAGTTCGCCTGACCGTCAACGATCGGCTCGATCATCTCGGTCGGATAGCGGGTCTTGAGGTAGTCGGAAATCGTTGTTATCTCGAGCCAGTCGTATGACTCGAGTTCGGTCAGGATAGCATCGAGGTTGTCCCAGTCGTCCTGCGGATCCTCCCCGGCGTCGTAGTCCCACAGCCCAGTCGCTTCGGCATCCTCACAGTAGGTAACCAGGAAATCCCGATAGGTATCCTGCAGGTACAGACCATAGAGGTAGTCAACCAGAGGCCCTGTGTCCCCCGAATCGATTGCGTAATCGAGCCTTCCTATCAATCCACCGTCATCGTTTATTATGACTGTCTCATCCTGGCCGAGGCGTGTCCTGCGAACGTAATGCTCTGTCGATGATACTCCGCTGTCGTTGAGGATATGAGTCTCTACCCAGGTAGCGGTGTATCCGCCTTCGGTCATAAGCGGCACGAGCTGCTGTTTCCAGCAGCGCTCGGGATTCCAGAAAACGGTCGGGCTGACACCGAGTGATTTCTCGATGACCTCGCGCTGAACATCTATCCCGACCTTGTTGTCCCACATGTCCGTCGAGTACGGAACATTCTGCGAGTATGTCGACCCGACGATCTCGAACTGCTCGTCTGCGGCGCCGTCCCGAAGCATCTGAATCGTAGACGGACTGTTTCGGAAATCATACCAGAGGAGATCATGAAGGAGCGAACCGGAGAAATGCATCATGAACTTCGAAGATGGATGATCACGCAGCACCCCGAGGAGCCCGTTGAAGCAGACATCGTTCGCCCTGTCGCCCTGGTAGTTCAGCGTCTGGTTTGCATGAAAGAGGATCGCGACCTTGAGCTTCCCGGCAGGGGCTCCATAGTCGACCTCGATCTCACCTGTTACCGGCCCGGCAGGATTACCGGCCAAGTCCGACCCCGAGATACGGTATGTGTAGATACCTGCGGGCAGCAGGCCATCCTCATCATCCCGGCCGTCCCAGAACAGCCTGTTATACCCCGCTCCAAGTACCAGGTAACTGCCAAGAGTCCTTACAACGACCTGCGAAGAGTTGAGGATCTGAATATCTGTATTCATCGTCTCAAACAGGCGGAATGATATCCTCGAGACGTCATCACCGCCACCGCCTGGAGATATCACCGCTGGAGAGGCGAAGTGCTCGGCGATGACAGGATTGTCATAGTCCGGCCAAACAGGGAAGGCGTATGTGCCGGTCGAAGGGTCAAGGGTCGTATTAACCATGTCAGAGGCTGATATGAAGTATTCCAGGGTCATTCCCAGGGAGAGGTTTTCACCCTGGATCGTCCCGGTCCACTGATCCTCCAGGCCCTTGAGCATCACGGCAGTCTGCAAGGTGCCCGCTCCGGCCGGGCGGTAATAGACGATCGCTTCTTCGATGATTTCGTTGTCCGTGATAGTCGCCGTGATAAGCAGGTCGCTCGATGCCGGGGCCCCGGCGATCGGGACATGCGAGATGACGGGCGGTTCGGGATCGTTCGCCACAGTGAATGTAGTCGTATCGTAGAAGTACGGCCCCCCAGTATTGTAGACGACAATATGGACCGTATGCTCTCCGTTGGAAAGCGGATCGATCCCCGAGAGAGTCACCATCCTCGTCGCCGCGTCATAGAGGGTCGGTCCAGTCCCGACAATCTGCCAGTCGATCAGAACCATCAACTGGCCGAGATCGAATGTCGAGGTGTCGCATTTGGCGAGGTAACAACCAATCACCGGAGCTGGATCGGCGATCTCGCTCCCGTCGAGAGGATAAAGCAGGTACGCGAGCGGATTGAAGACTCTCAGGACCGAGTTGCCGAATCCGTCAGTAGACAAGTCGGGGTTTTTCGGATCCACGAACCACTGGTTCGTGTTGACGACAAACTTGTACTCATGTGTCGTCTGGGCAAGCTTCCTGTCTATCGTCCATATTCCATCCATATCATCATCGGACATCGGATCGACTGATGGATCGATATTGAGTCCGCCGCCGTTATTGCCCCATTCGTTGAATGTACCGGCAAGATTGACGGTAACAGCGCCTGACGGAGCCTCGAACTCGAACCTCACGTCGACTGAATCGGCCATTGCGACCAGGTCATCCGGCATCCCGTCATTGTCGGTGTCGTAATGGACCTCGACAGGATTATCCAGACTGAGAAGGTCGGCATCGAGATCCTCTCCCAGCTCGTCCCCACTTCCACCACCCAGAGCTACTGCTGGATCGAACTTGTTCGTCGCCCAGCCGAGGCCGGCGGCGACCTTGACCGACCCGCCAGTCGCGACACCTATCTCCGCCCAGGGAATCGAGATCTCCCAGCCGCCTATGAAGTTTCCATTGTTCTGCTGCCATTTCGAACCATGCGCAGCTCCGGGTACGGTCACGGTGCTGCCGTCACCCATTATCCGACGGACATCTGCCCCGATCCCGTTCTCCATCTCGACGACGGTATATATGAAATCGGGGTCCCATCCCTCCGACTGGGTCTTGAACCCCGGGTAGCGGTCGTTCTGCTCTACCCCTACCAGCCGCGAGCTCGAATCAATGTATATGAAGAATACGTTATTGCTGCCTGAGAGACCCTCTACACCGACGAAAAGATCGGTCTGGTCCCAGCTGACGTAGAGGTTCATCAGGTCGTTGTCGGTAGCCCAGGGGGCATCGGTATTGGAGGCCCGAAACTCGACCGATGGGAGCCACTCCCCCGGCTCGAAACTACCGTCGATCGTCTTCTGAGCCCGGGTCGCGCTGAAACAGACAGATATCAGGGTAACAGCCAGTATTGCTATGCGTTGATATTTTGATAGCGACATTTCATCTCCGATTCATATATGGATAGAGTGTTCCCCAAGGCGAGGTGATTCTATCAGACGTTTGGAGCAAAGTCCAGCAGGCCCCAAGGAGGGATTCGCCTTGCTAGAACCCGTCTCGACAGTTATTTTTTCAGTGAGGGGTCACACCATACTGAATTCCCATCTGCCACCGGCCGCTCACGCTCTCTGGCTCTGCCCCGCCGATACCGGGAAGGAGAAATTGATATGAGACTCGTGCGCTTTTCCGGAATTCCGGGACGGAGGGCCCGCGCCGCCGTACTGGGCGACATTTTCCCGAAATATGTATTTATCCCGCTGTTTATCATCTTTGCCACGGCATGCCTGCTGCTGGCAGGATGCACCAATGAATACGTCGTAGCGCCGGATGATGACAACGGCGGCGGAACGGACGATCCTGTCTGTAACGATTCGCAGCCATCTGTCGATATCATTTCACCTCCCTTTGATGCCCCGACACGGTACCCGGTTAGAGTCCCGGTCGTATGGCGGACATACCGTGATAATGCGGCATCTGCCGTGAGATACCTTCTGCTCGAGGTCATTCCGGGAGCTACGGGAGAACCCGACATCGCGATGCTCAACGAGCACCCGGAACTCTTCGAGGATCTCTGGTCGGACTGGGAACCGGCGCCAACGGAGTATGACGGCATGTTGATCGGCGAGGATGAACCGCTCCTGAGGGACCACTATTACCTCTTCGCGATCCAGCTGATGGACAGCTGCGGGCGGAAGACATCGGTGTTCTCTCACGAGAGGAACGCAAGACAGTTCATGGCGAACTCGAGATATCCCGCTCTCTCGGTCATGAACCCTATGCTCGGATCGGGTTCGTTCGCGGGGACAAATATCAGTGCCGAGTCTGTACTTGTTACTCCGGGCGTCCCGCTTACCTTCCTGTGGGAAGCTGCCAATGCCTTTGACTGGATGATGCCGGTCCATTACCGGTACGGCTGGGACGTACAGAACCTCGACGATGACGATGACTGGCTGTCCGACTGGAGCCCATGGATGAAACAGTCATTAAGCGTAAACTTCAATTCAGGTGTGCATGTATTGTACATCGAGGCACGGGACGAGGCCAGAATGGTCACACGTGCAAGGATAGAGATTGAAATTACTCCGCTCCAGATGGACAGGGATCTGCTCTGGGTAGACGACTATCCTCTCGGAGCCTACATACCCTCCATGACCGATCCGAGTGAATCAGAACATGACGAGTTCTGGACCGCTATCTGCTCAAGAGCTCCGGGGTTCGATCCGGGTATGGATATATTCCCCGCCGACGAACTTCACGACACGTATGGAGATGATCCTCTGCCCCTGGAGGTGCTGTCCCGTTACAAACACGTGATCTGGACTTACAGCAGCAGTGTGAGGAGCATCTGGGAAAACACGATTTATATTGAACCGATCTTCTTCGGGAATACTTACTCCCCGCCAATTCCTGTTACCCGGTCGATGTTCAAGCCGAACACCCTCGCTTTATATCTCGCCGGCGGAGGGAGCGTGCTGACCTGCGGCAGGGCCGACCGGCCAGGAGGAGGCCTCAGCGAGATCTTCCCGGATGAACAAACGCTACCAGCTTCCGTTCTGGATGAGCTGATCCCGCAAGATCGCGACGTAGAGTACGCGGAACTCTCGCTGGTGCATGATGACTATTACGTGACCGTGATCGACAAGGTCAGCGGTCAATTCAAGACGGGCATACCGGGCATAAGCCGAAGCCTAGACCGGGATGCGATGAGGATGGCCATTGAATCCGGTGGCATGCAGAATCCCGATCTCCCTGATACCCTCACCCTCGATGAGACAGTCACATGTTTCACCTGTTTCTTCAATCCGCAGGACCGAGGATTCACTTATGTCGAGGTCTACGATCCTCAGTACTACATGGACTACCTGGGCCGGGAATCACATGACTGCTTCTCACCTCTATACCGCATGAGCTCGCGCAGTACGATGTCGCCTCTTGATTACGGCGCGATTGCTCTGGTCGCTTCAAATCCGATATGCGAGGACCCGGGAAGGACCGGTTATGAGAGTTATCATTTCGGGCTGCCGCTCTGGTTCATAGACCATGAGCAGGTGGAGCAGATAGCGGATTATATCTTCGATCAGTGGGATATCAGGTAGCGGGCATCTTTTTCCACATCGCCCAGATCTCATCGAGTGCGCGCTTCTTCTCGCGAAGCATCATATCCTTCGAGTGGCACTGTATCGTGCCGGCAGCCGCGCCGGTGTGACCATCGCCGATGTCGAGTTCCCGCATGATCTCACCCATATCCTTGCCGTGGTCGCGGCCTGTCATGTTCATCGAAAGCGATATCGAGATGCTGAGGTCATTCGTCTTCGTTCCCCGGCGGAAGAGTGAGTTTATCGTCATCGCGCCGAGCGCCTCAGGATAGAGCATGTAAGCGAGGTTGCGGATCACCCTCGGCCTTCTCTTGTGATGCGTGAAGTCCATCACGATAAGCTCGCGATCCTTGTCCTCCTTGAGGAATGAGACTGATTCCGTGATGAGCTTCATCATCTTCTCTTCGCCGGCCCTGTAATTCTCGATACGTGCTGCGATATCCTCATCCGAGGCTATATCCGTCAGCAACATATCCCGGACCATCCCGGTGAGGTGCTGCAGGAACCTTGTCTGCTCCCTGAAATCGCGGAAATCGGACTTGATGCTCATGTCGACTAGTTTTCCAGGAGTCTCCTCCCTCCACTCGGCGACGTTGCGATAGTCGAACGAGTCGATCGTGTCCGCCTCTTCGACGGTCGCGGCAATATGCGGGGGGAACTCGAACCCATCTTCAGTGAAGTATTCGAATACGACCCTTGCGCAGGACGGCTTTTCGGCAAACCTGCCGGGGATGGTAGCCGGGTCGATACCCCTCAGCTTTACCGCGTCGAGATTGCCGGGATGGTGGTCGAACCACATCCCGCAGTCGAGCGGATAAGGGAGGTCGGTGACGACATCGGAAGGGCCAACGGAGACCTCGGCCCTCGCGATAGAATTGGGCCCGGTAAAAACGAAGTGATCGCAACCCGACACGAGGGAACATATCGCTCCGGAGACGATCCCGTCGAAATCGTTGTGGGTCACTATCCTTTTGAAATCATAGTCGGGCATTATTTCTCCAGACCGCTCTACAGTCCCGCCGCCATCGCCGCGGCACCGACTATCAGGCCGAAGATGAGGTTGATTATCTTGATCAATATGAAGACCCGCCGCGAGTAAGCGAGTACGGGAAGCATCCCGTGGCCGTCCTGTACGATCGAGTTGGCCAGAAGGACGCTCATCGGTATATATCCGCCGACAAAGAGGGTCACGAATATCAAGTGCGGGCCGGACTGTGGAATAAGCCCCGCCAGACACGCCGCGAGCAGGACGAACCACTGTCCTTTCGCCGCGAGATTACCCAGATCGATATCGAGGTTCGAAGTAAGCAGGTGCAGAACGAGCAGAGCGCCGAATGCCCAGAGGAATATCCGCGGCACGTGGCGGATGGCAATATGCCTCCACAAGTGCTCATCAAGAAAATGATCCGGAACGGTGACAACGATGAAGAGCGCCATCAGCGATGTTACCAGGAGAGTGATCCGTATCCATCCCCAGCCCTCATGCCCCTCGTGATCGTGGGCAGCTGGCTCCGCCTCGTGATCATGCGCGCCTTCCTCTTCATGTACCTGTTCGATCAGTTCCTTCGATGTCTCCCCCGGATCGACCAGGCCGTGATAACCATGAGCCAGCTGCCCGGTCATTACCGCAACAAGAAGAAGAACTATAGTAACGGCAAGGATTCCACGGGCCGGCGTGCAGTTTCTCCACTGGCGGGCGATGCCGCCTTTCGGAAACGCGTTGCCTTCGTGCCCTTCGTGAACTACGAGGCCGTCGCAATGGACCTTCTCGAGAAAGTTCACCCTCAACGAGAGAGAGTCTACCAGGATACCGGCAAGGATCCCCGTCGCCATCAACGCAGGGATAAGGATCATCGTCTGCTTCGGCATGAGGGCAAGCATGACGAATGTCTCATCGCCGCTCGTCGCTATCATCGCTGTGATGACAGCGCCGAGCCCGACTATCCTGTGGGAGAACATCGCGACGATTGCGAACGGGCCGAGGCATCCCGGCAGCGCGCCGAGCACGGCGGCGAGAATATACTGGCCCGCCCTGTTGCGTGCGAGCTTCTCGCCCCAGCGGCCGCTCGTCACGACATTGACATACTCGATTACGAGCATCATCACGAAGACGAAGCCCGTTATCATCACTGAGTTTCTAAGGATATCTATCATCGGCTCGTATCGGGTTCTTTACTGTCCTTATCATCGTCACCGTTTTCATCATCTTCATCACTGTCGCTCTTCGCCGATTCTGCAGCCTCAGCAGCGTCAGCAGCAGCCCGTGATGCTGTCTTCGCGGCAGCAACGGCAACATCCAAATCATTGGTCGCGGCTGCGTCCGCGGCAGCCGAGGCAGCAGCAGCAGCCTTTGAAGCGGCTTCGGCGGCGGCCTCCGACTTGTCAGACTGTGCGACATACAGACCGATCAGTCTGCCGATCAGAGCTGCTGAGTAGAGCACTCCGACCATTGCCTCGATGACGGCGATCGTTCTCGATGAATCCGCAATTGGCTGGATATCACCATAGCCCAGCGTCGTCAGGGTCACGAAGCTGAAGTAGAAGATCTTGGAATCTTCAATCAAGATCGTTCCAGGTTCCACGCCAGTGTACTTAAAGAGATGTGCCGTCGTCACACCGTCGAGAAACAAATACAGGGTCGTGAAAAATACTCCGAGAAGGATATATATGCTGAACGCCCCGTAGATAATGTCGGCCGTAACCTTTTTTGCCCTGATAATATGATGAAGGAGAATATAGATGATGTATCCATCAAAGACCATCGTAGCAGCGGAATGGACTGCGGGGTGAATCGCCATCGGACTTATCAGATACATCCAGGATGTAACTACAGATGGAATGCAGAGTATCAGCCCGGCAATGAATGTCCGCCTCTGTTTCTTGACGGTGTAGACGGCAGAAAGAAGCACGAGTGTGAGGATGATGTTACCCGACATCCGAAGCATGGGTGTCCTGGACGTGAACGGCAAGAGGAACATCATGACAACGACCACCACGAGCAAGTTCAAGTACCGCGTTTTCCTGAATTTCACGATGGGAGCTCCTGCCTGCTTATCTCAATAAAATACGTTTCCGCCTGCTGCTCAGAGATAATACAGCGTTAGCGCATTGTTAACAATCTCATATTGGTCCTTATCCAATATCATTGAAGCAACCACCTGATGGTGTTATATTTGTCCGGCACCCCCTGAGACCTGGAGGTCGAAATGAAAAGATCCGTAATAATACTCGCACTTGCCGCTATCATCTTCATGACTGGCTGCTCAACAGTCCAGGTCGAAACAGATTACAATCGGGAGACCGATTTCTCGAAGTACAAGACCTACCGCTGGATCCCCCACATCAAAGGCACCGAGGAAAACCCTCTTATGAACGATCCTCTCATTGAGAGTCACGTAAAGAGCGCTGTCAACGCCGAGATGGCAAAGAAAGGTTTAACGAGGATCGAGGAAGGGCACCCCGACTTCCTGATGGCTTATTACTTCACTGCTCGAGACAGGGTCGATGTGACACACTACTATGGATACTGGTACCCTCAGACGAATGTCTACCGTTACAAGGAAGGCACGCTTATCCTCGATATAGTCGACCGCGTGGACAAGCAGCTCATCTGGAGAGGCTGGGCTACAGACGTCCTCCAGGATCGCAGCAGGATGAACGAGCAGATCAACAATACCGTCCAGAAGATGTTGAAGAAGTACCCGCCCAACGCAAAAAAAGAAGGGACGAGCTGGTAGATCTATTCGAGCTGCCTGCCCTTGCGCACCGATCCTCGGCCGAATCTGTCGAGGATCGAGTCGACGGCTTTCTCGACTCGGTCCCATTTCTCTTCGTCAGGTGACGCCCCCCCGAACATCGCGAACTGGCCACTGCCGCTCTCAGGTTCCAGCCCGGAGACACCTACGCCTATCAGCCGCAACTCTACAGGGACGCCATATTCGCCGAGGAGTCTGCGGGACTCCTCATAGATCGTCTTTCCCCTGCTGACAGGCTTCTCAAGCGTCGTGCTTCTCGTGATCAGCCGATGCTTATGTGTCTTTACCTTCAGTACGACTGTCCTGCCCTTCAGCCCCTGCCTGCGCAGTCGCCTGCCGACCTTGTCCGAGAGACCCATGAGATACTTCTCGAGCGTCCTCATGTCTCCGGTATTCTCCGGCATCGTCAGTTCGTTGCTTACAGATTTCGGCTGGGACCAGGGAACCAGCTCGGAATGGATCCGTCCCTCCGCGATCGCGGATAGCCTGCGGCCGAATTTTCCGAACTTCTCCTCCAGGTAGCCCGGTTCGTACCGCGACAGGTCGCCTATCTCACGGACACCGAGCTGCCTCAGCTGCTCCTCGCTCTTTCCGCCGATGCCGGGTATCTTGCCGACAGGAAGATCGTAGAGAAATTCCATCACTCGCGCGAGTGGGACGATCGTTATCCCGTCCGGCTTGTTCATATCGGACGCTACTTTTGCGATCAGCTTGCTCGATGACAGGCCGACCGAGCATGTCAGCAAGGTGGATGCGAGGATCTCGGCCTTTATCGTCTTAACCGCGGCCGGAGGTGGGCCAAAAAGTTTAGCCGTCCCGGTCAGGTCGATATACGCTTCATCTATCGATATCTGCTGAACGAGTGGAGAGAATCTGTGGAGGACCTTCATCACCTCTCGCGACAACTCTACATATCTCGTCATCCTGCCGTGCCTGATCACCAGGTTGTCGCAGAGACGTTTCGCGCGGAAGATCGGCATAGCCGAATGGATCCCAAATTCCCGTGCCTTGTAACTCGCCGCGGAGACCACACCCCTGTTCGAATCACCGCCCACGACAACGGGAAGACCTGCCAGTTCCGGGAAATCGAGGATCTCGACCGAAGCATAGAAGGCATCCATGTCGATGTGGGCTATAGCGCGGGCATCTTCTTTCCATCGACCCTCGCCGGCGGGATATTTTACCGGATTACTCATCTGAAGATTATTTCAACAGGGACTTGATAGCGCCCCAACTCGATTCCTCCATTGCGAGGCAACATCCCTGGTTGAGAAAGAGATCGTTGATCTTTGTCATGGTCTCGTATGGATCACCGTAATCGATGCAGTTTGTCGAGCGCAGGATCCCGTAGTCCTCGTGCGGATCGAGTGTGATTATCGAAGGGTTCATGTCAGTCACGAGGCACAGAAGCTGGTGTGTCCATATCCATCCGGTCTGGCACGCCGCAAAACAGACCGTCGATCCCGGCGGTACGATCGCGTCACCGATGTGATAGCCGGCTGCGGGATTCACGACCGTGGCTGCCTGAATTACGTTCGACGGCGTGGTTATTTCATAATCGACGCAGGTCATGCCATCCGCTCCCGGCTGGACCCAGACATAGAAGGTCTCGAGCTGATAGGGAACGGCATACCATGAGCATTCAGCGTGAGCATCGTCGGCGTAGAGCCCGATGTATGTAGTAGCGCTGATTGAAAATGGTGTGGATATAGTGAGGATCAATGAAAACACACCAATAGCGGCGACCACGTTGAAAAGACGGCGGTTCATTTCATACCTCCGGGCGGGTTTGCTCATCGATCTGTCCTGCGACTACACGAGTTCGCAGACAGGATGCCTGACATTGCAGATTGAGACCCATTCCCCGAAGGAATATAGCATATTTCAGTGTTTTCCGCCGCTGCTTCTTTTGCGGCTTCTTTTCTGGTTCCTTTTCTGACTTCTCTTCTGACTCCTCGACTGGGTCTGACTTTTCGAGCTGCTCCCTTTACTTCCCTGTCCTTTCGCACCGCTCCCCTTCTTCGAGGAACTTTTTTTCGCTCTCGTCGGATCTGTTGCCGAGCTGGTGCGCTCGTTGTCCTTCTTGACGACAACTTCCTTCTTGCCTTTTTTGTCCTTTTTGTCCTTCTTGTCTTTCTTGCCTTTCTTGTCACCCGCAAGGGCGTCCCCGGCAAGAGCGAGCGTAAATACAGCTACGAGAAAGACTAACAGGCTCGCGGTCCATCCTGATCTCTTCATCACAGTCACCCCCTTAAGGGTCGGATCTTTCGAAAAGCCGCTTTCACAAACCACTGTAAATTCATGCATAAAACAAACCATTTGCGGCCCGGCTTACATTTTGCTATTATGCCAAATATACTAATGATGGAGATTCCCCATGGACGGAAAAAGAAAATCGTATCTTGAAGCAAAATCGAGAGTTCTGAAGGCGCTGGGGCACCCGACCCGCCTCCTGATAGCGGAGGAACTCGGTCAGGGTGAACGCTGCGTATGCGAGTTCGTCGACATGACAGAGGTCGACTACTCTACCATTTCGCGTCATCTCGCCGTGATGAAGCAGGCCGGCCTCGTCGAGGACGAGAAGCGTGGGAAACAGGTCTTCTACAGGCTCCGGGTCCCCTGCGTACTGAACTTCATGGAGTGCGTCGAAGAAGTCATAAGGTCAGGCGCGGAAGAGCAGATCAATATGTTGAAACAGGAGCGATAAGGCATGGATCTCCGAAATGAATGGAAAAAACTTACGCTTGTCGCCGCCGTGTTTCTCGCGCTGTTCTATATACCGGTCGGGACCGGGCGTTTCGACAATGCTCTCCTCGAGGCGTTCCATCTCGCGAAATGGTATGCGCGCGAGCACGTCCTTCTCTGCCTGATCCCTGCATTCTTTATCGCCGGCGCGATATCAGTATTCGTGAACCAGGCTTCCGTGATGCGGTATCTCGGCGCGAAGGCGAACAAGATCCTCGCGTACGGAGTCGCATCAGTTTCCGGATCGGTCCTGGCAGTCTGCTCCTGCACGGTCCTCCCGCTTTTCGCGGGCATCTACAGGATGGGCGCCGGGCTGGGACCCGCAACTGCGTTCCTGTACTCCGGCCCCGCGATCAATGTCCTGGCGATAGTACTCACGGCCCGCATCCTCGGACTTCATATGGGCATCGCCCGCGCCATCGGAGCTGTCCTGTTCAGCATAGTCATCGGCGTGTCCATGCATGTGATATTCAGGAAAGAAGAAGAGGAAAAGGCTGCAGCCCAGGCTGCGATGCCCGATCCCGAACCGGGAAGGCCCCTCTGGAAGACCGGGCTTTACTTCGCGTCGATGGTCGGTATCCTCGTATCCGCCAACTGGGGAAGGCCGGCCGAAAGCGAAGGCATATGGGCGGCGATATACGGATTCAAGTGGATCGGTACTTCGATCTTCGCCTCCGGTCTCGGACTCATGCTGATATTGTGGTTCGGAGTAAAATGGTGGAAGGTGGCGATCACCGCGGCAGCGACGGCGATCCTCGCTGTCATATTCCCCGAACAGCCGATGATTCCCTTCGCGGGAGCCGTCATAGGTATCTCCCTGACGGCCGGCTCCGAGAAGGGCGAGCCGTCAGACTGGCTCTCTGCATCGTGGGGATTCGCCATGCAGATACTCCCCCTCCTGCTCTTCGGGGTCCTGATCGCCGGAGCGCTTCTCGGGCGAGTCGGACACGAGGGTCTGATACCGTCGGAGTGGATCAGCGCGGCGGTCGGCGGCAACTCACTCAGGGCGAACTTCTTCGCCTCGTTCGCCGGCGCGCTGATGTATTTCGCGACACTGACCGAGGTCCCGATACTGCAGGGCCTGATCGGCAACGGAATGGGGAAAGGCCCCGCGCTTGCCCTGCTGCTCGCGGGCCCGGCATTGAGCCTGCCCAACATGCTCGTGATAAGAAGCGTGATGGGAACAAAGAAGACACTGGTATTCGTGGCGCTGGTAGTCGTAATGGCTACAATAAGCGGAATACTGTATGGATGGATAGTGAGGTAGAAGATGAAGATACAGGTGCTTGGAACGGGATGCGCCAAATGCAAGCTGCTCGCTGAACAGGCCGAGCGCGCCGTTCAGGAGCTCGGACTCGACGCACAGGTCGAGAAGGTGACGGAGATAAACGAGATACTCGATTTCGGAGTGATGATGACTCCTGCGCTGGTTATCAATGGTGAAGTCAAGGTCGTCGGCAAGGTGCCCGCCATGGACGAACTCAAGGAAATGCTCGAGTAAAGGAGCTTCATACTGTGAAGATCAAACTTATCGTGACCATCCTCCTCCTTGTTTTCGTCGCAGCCAGCCTTGTCGCTGTCTTCATGAGGGGCAGCGAAGAATCGAAAGTGGAGAAAGGCGCCGAACTGGCCGCGGAAACACAGGCGGAAGCCGGAGACACAAAGATCATTGCCTACTATTTCCATGGCAACGCACGGTGCAAGACCTGCCTGACGATCGAGATGTACGCCCTCGAAGCGCTAGAGACCGGATTCCCCGAAGCGCTCAAGGCAAACCGGATCGATTTTCTTTCGGTGAATCTCGATCTCGCCGAGAACGAGCATTTCATCGATGACTTCCAGCTCTCGGCGCGGACTGTCGTTATCCAGAAAATCGTCGACGGCAAGGGCGGCGCCTATCTGAACCTTACACGCGTCTGGGAACTCGTCGGGAACAAGGAAGCCTACATCGCCTACGTTCAGGAAGAGACTGAGAAATTTATGAACGAGGAGTCCTGATGGCCCAGTTCGCGCTCGCCGCCGCATCGGCGCTCTGGCTCGGAATACTCACTTCGATCAGCCCGTGCCCGCTTGCGATGAACATCACAGCGATCTCATATATCGGCCGCCGGGTCGACGATCCGCGCAAGGTCCTCAGTGCGGGGCTTCTCTACACGGTTGGAAGGACGCTGACCTATACGGTCCTCGGCGCTCTTCTCGTAGCGAGCCTGCTCTCGGCTCCACACCTCTCTCACCTGCTCCAGAAATACATGAACCTCGCGATGGGACCGCTGCTGATAATCGTGGGGATGGTCCTGCTCGAACTGATCTCGTTCGCCCGTAAAGGCAGCGGAGTCAGCGAGAAGATGCAGAAGCGTGTCGACCGGCTCGGAATGTGGGGCGCCCTCCTTCTCGGAATCGTATTCGCCATCTCTTTCTGTCCCGTCTCGGCCGCACTCTTCTTCGGCAGCCTGCTCGCGCTGGCGGTCACAAACGAGTCCGGAATAATCCTCCCCGCCGTCTACGGCATAGGTACAGCGCTTCCCGTTCTGGTCTTCGCGATTCTGATCGCCTTCGGCGCGAACAGGATAGGTAAGGCATACAACAAGATGGCATCGTTCGAGTATTGGGCCAGACGGATCACAGGGATCGTCTTCATAGCGGCAGGTCTCTACTACAGCCTGACCTATATATTCGGATTCTCTCTCTACCGGTAAGCTCCTACCATTTCCAGATGGTGCACCCCTTGACATCCACATGAAAACCGGCTATCTTATATTTCGTTGATTGGCTAATTATAGAACAATGGAGAACCGTGATGAAAGATGTACTTTCTGTGACAAAGGCCCTCTCAGACGGCAACCGGTTGAGGACCGTGATGGCCCTGCGGGAAATGGTAGAGCTCTGCGTCTGTCAGATCACCGAGATGCTCGGCCTTGCTCCGGCGACCGTATCGCGACACATGAGTATCCTGCGGCACGCTGGACTAGTTGAGAGCCGCAAGAACGGTCGATGGGTCTACTTCAGGATCTCCGAGACAGCAAAGGCCGAACCCATAGCGACCATTATGGACTGGCTCGGCGAATCACTCGACCGGGCAGCCGAGATAAAAGCCGACCGGAAATATCTGAGAAAGATCGCTAAATGCGGAGCCGCGGAGTACTGCTCGACCGGCACCTGCGGGAAAGGATGATCGGGATCATGAGCGACAGGCTGAAGATCCTCTTTCTCTGCACAGGCAACTCGTGCAGGAGCCAGATGGCCGAAGGATGGGCAAAACACCTCAGGAGCGCCGACATCGACGCGGTATCGGCAGGAACAGAAACGCATGGACTCAATCCAGACGCTGTCACGGTTATGGCCGAAGCTGGTGTGGACATCTCCGGCGCAAGATCGAAGAACGTCAGGGAGTTCCTCGACACCTCGTTCGATTATGTCGTGACCGTATGCGACAACGCCCGAGAGACATGTCCGATATTCCCCGGCGCAGGCAAGAAAGTGCACGTTGGGTTCGACGATCCCCCTGCTCTGGCCGGCGATGCCGCGAGCACGGAAGAGAAACTCGATATCTATCGAAGGGTTCGTGACGAGATCAGGAAATTTATAGAGGGATTACCAGGAAATCTGGAGGAGTAGCAAGATGATGGAAAAAAGCAACGACAATGATCATATCAGGGACGAGATCAGGAAACGTTATGCTAAAACTGCCGACTCATGCGGTTGCGAAGGAGCATCATGCTGCACGCCCTCGGGAGCGGAAGCAGTATCTGTCTCGGAAAAGCTGGGATACTCGAAGAAGGAACTCGAAGCGCTCCCCGTGGAAAGCAACATGGGCCTCGGATGCGGCAATCCCCTTGCCATCGCTTCGCTGAAGGAAGGCGAGACTGTAGTCGACCTCGGCAGCGGCGGCGGTATCGACTGCTTTCTCTCATCGATGAAGGTCGGCGACACAGGGCGCGTAATCGGAATAGATATGACCCCTCCCATGCTTCTAAAGGCCAGGCAAGCCGCCGAAGAAGGGGGCTTCGTCAATGTCGAGTTCCGCCTCGGAGAGATCGAGCACCTTCCTGTCGCAAACGACACTGTCGACGTTATCATCTCTAACTGTGTCATCAACCTCTCTCCCGACAAGCCGCAGGTTCTCAGGGATGCCTGGCGCGTCCTCAAGCCCGGTGGCCGGCTTGCCATATCCGACGTAGTCACGATCGGCGATATGCCCGAGAGCGTAAGAAACGACCTCGATGCCTATGCCGGATGCATCGCCGGTTCGGTGTCGGTCTCGCTATACGAGGAAATGCTGCTCGAGGCGGGATTCTCGAAGGTCGAGATATGCGTCAATGAGGCGAGCGCCGAATTTATCAAGGACTGGTTCCCCGGAACAGGCGTCGAGGAGCACGCCCGGTCGGCGACAATAGAAGCGATAAAATAGCCGAAGGCCGGTAACAGCTACTTCAGCAGGACCATCTTGCGCGTAAGAGTCGTCTTGCCGATTCTGAGCCTGTAGAAATATGTCCCGCTGGCAACGGGATCACCCTGCTCATCTGTTCCATCCCAGAGCTCTGTATATTCACCCGGAGACTGCCTGCTCTCTATCAGGGTGCGGACATGCCTGCCTGTAACATCATAGATCCTGAGGGATACATCTGACTCTCTGTCGACATAATACCCGATCTGTGTTCCGGGATTGAAAGGGTTCGGATAGTTCTGGGACAGGCGCGCCGGAGCGATCTCGATCCCGACCTTTGTCTCGATAGACCTTACTTCGCGTCCGTCCGGCTTTACTACCGCGAGGGTGTATTTATACTCAGCGCCCGGAAGGACATTTGAATCGGTGAACTTCGTAGTCTCCAGATCCAGCAGGCCAGCGCTGGGAAAGCGCGAGACCTTCCCGCCGTCATCCTCCCGATAGATCCTGAATCCACTCAGGGATTCGTCGGTCGATATCTGCCACGCTATATCGACGTTCAATCCCCTGGCAACAGCATGGAAACTCGTGATCATCACCGCGGAAGACAGAGGGAGACCGATAGTAAAATCGTCGGCCCAAATGAACTTCTGGTCCTCCGCTGTACCCTCCCACTCACGGAACTCAAACGATATGAATCCATTGGTTTCGATAACACCGAAAAACTGATGCGCGGTCGTGGTTGCATTCTGTCCATCAAAATTGACCGCATTAAGGGTGTCACCATCAAGGACCAGTTTGAGCCTGCCCCCATACATCCCGGTGATCCATCCCCCGATGGCATAAATCGTATCCAGCCTCGTGCCGATGAATCCGTCCCCGCAAACTCCCGGAACATCACATCCCGTTCCCGTCGAATAATTCCCATGAGGTATCGAGTAAAACCCCCAGGATCCATTCAACGCGGGGCCGCTGCCCGTCGTGATCTGGTTCTCCGGATGATTGGATGTCCAGGTGATACCCTGGCTGATTATGACGGGACCGTAGTTCGAATCGTTTATGCCGGTCCGCACCGTTCCCCAGACGAGATCGTCCTCGAACCCTTCAGTTATGATCCTGTACCCGAGGGTTGTCACATCGGTGAGATATGCCGCTTCGTCGGTATAAAAGGTCAGCACAGCACCGGCGGGCATGGAAAACACCAGCAGCAGCACAACAAGAATTATCCGTTTCACGGTTCCCCTCCTGTTAATAGATCACCTGATCAGCAGCTGCCACCTGTGGCCCCAGGGAGTATCACCCTGCATCGAGTAACGCTTGTTCCACGGCTCGCCGTCTTCCATCACGAGAAGGCCTGCTTCCTCGAGCGCCTTCGGGATGTTTCCCGGGATGACAGTCGGATTTTTTTTCGCATATGCAAGAGCCTTCGGGGTCCGCATCAGGATTCCGGCGATGTCGGCACTGCCCAGTTCGACCATCCATGCAGCCTCCTCGACCATCTCGGGCTTCTGCGTCGGCCGGGCGCCGCCAGAAGGGTATCCCGCCTCGATCAGTCTAGCTACCGTAAGGTCGACAGAATATAGAGCCATCGTGGCGCATGAGCGCACAAGAGACTGGTATCCGGTCTTGCCGGTCATATCTGCCCGGGGATCTTCGACTGGAGGACTCGATGAACCGGCCCTTTCCTTGAGCGCCTGCCAGATCCCAGCCGCTGCGGCCTGTTCCGGATCTGATTCCAGCCCTTCCTCCTGCCATTTTCGCTCTGCATCCTCGATCATCCAAACGATCGAGTGGCGCGAGGCACCGTCACCGAGTGCGAGGGCTACCTTCAACAATTCCGCGCAGCAGCTCGTCCCTCCGGGAAGATTCAGCTTGTACATGTTCCAGTCACGGTTCATCAAGGCGTCCTCGAGAAACCGCTGAGGCCCCGAATAAACGCGGCAGCTCAGCTCATATGTCTCGGGATCCATCCCCTTCATCATCTTGTAGTCGACACCCGGGGCTCGCCACGCCTCCCAGGATATCATCAGGTCCTCGAGGATCTCCTTTTTACCGGCCACTCCCCTGTCACCGCCGGAGAACTCGGCACCATCTTCTTCGAAGACGAACCTGATCATCCCATGCGAGATCGCTTCAGGCCCGCCGAGCGGGACCATGATGAACTGTGCCTCTTTGATCTTGTCCGGCCTGATAACCGCTGAGCGCAACTCTGTCACACCGGAGACGGGATTGCCGCCATGATTTATGTTGAGAAGGAGTATCTCGCCGCCCGGCGAGACATCCGACTTGTCCCAGTCGACGAGAAGAGGGGTCATAGCCGCGGAATACCCGCCCGGAAGAACATCGCGCGTCGTCCGCACCCGGAAAGTAGTAGCTTCACTGTCGATAAACGAAGCTACGTCACGCGCATCGAGAGTCTCTGGAGGATCCAGCTCATAGTCCGCCTCACTCTCTCCTCTCCGGCTGTCCATCACCAGCTTGATCACGAGTCCTGCGACTAGGACGATCAGTACCGCTATCACTATCTTGCTTGCCATTTCTACTTCCTTCAATTGGTCAGATTCTATTCGCTGAACATCCAGGCTACGGCGAGTTTCCTTTTACGTACATTGAACACAGAAACACCGCAAAGTGTCAACGATGCCTTCACGGCAAAAACAAAACGACCCACTCCCGGTGCCGGGAGTGGGTCGAAAAATCTCAACCGAAATATTTCAGTAACTATCCGCCGAATGTCCAGGCAACACCCACTATCATCTCGAATCCACCGATGTTCATCGACCTCGTCCTATCGTCTTCTTTTATCTCGGTAGGAACGCAGCGCTGCGTGAGACTCACATACCCCATGAAGGTATTCTTGATCGGCAGCTGCATTCCCGCGCGGAAGGCCGGGCCAACACCCGAATCTATCGTGAGTTCACCGTCGTTGCCAGATTCCTCTATGCTCGACCAGCCGACTGTGACCCCGAGGGCCAAGTACAGGAAGCCGCCTTCCGAGAAGTGCTTCGAAACACCCCCCATGAAATCCACCCAGGAGGACTGCACTTCGATCTTGTCAGTCTCGCTGCCGTCGGTCCTCTCGTACTCGTTCCCGATCCCGTATGAGATGTCAGCCAGGAGCAGTGACCATTCCGAGGGAAAGTACATACCCACGGCTTGAATGGTCGGCATCTTCCAGTCTAGCCCCATCCCCGGAGCCCCCTGTACCTGGTTTGCTCCAAGACCTAACTGGAGAGCTCCTTTAGGCGCGGCGAGTGCGCTGCCCGAAGAGAGAGCTGAAAGCACGAAAACCATTGCGAGAGTAACTGCGAGTACCCGTTTCATACCCCATCCTTCCGTCATGTCGACCTGACTTACTGGCGAGCTGATTAATCCGTGCATTGAACAGAAAAAAGCCGTTGATGTCAATGTCTGATAAAAATAGTGGGATGCTGTCTGGACTAGATATTGAAGCGTATCTCGATGACTGTATCGGATGGGATGACGAAGTCACGATCGACGAGATTGGTCAGGCCCTTCTTGCGCGCGTCCGACATAGAGTGGCACTGGAGCATGTCTTCGACAGATACGATCTCAGCCTTCACAAATCCGCGCGCGAGGTCCGTATGGATCTGTGCGGCGCATTCCTGGGCACCGATACCCACCTTGATAAGCCAGGCGTGCACTTCCTGCTGGCCGGCCGTATAGAAGAACATCATCCCTGATTTCTCTAGTGCGAAGGGAATCAGCTCCTGGGCATCGATCGAATCGGAATCGACGATCAGTACAGGCTTGAGGCTCAATGGCCCGATCTGTCGCATGTGCACGGCCGCTGATTCATCGAGATCCATATCGCAGACAGGGACCTCGTTCTCCAGCCCGGCCATGACGGTGGTCAGAGCGGCCTGCTCCTCCTCGTCCTCACTGCGTTCGAGACGGGTCTCCATCTTCTCGATGTCATATATGAGGAGATCTAGCACACTGTCACGCGACACGACAATCATCTCGGCCGATTCGAAATCGTCGCCGATAAACTCGAAATAGTACGGCGTGACCTTCTTGGGAGAGAACTTGGCCGTAAGCGAATGCACGATGGGATCTTCGAATCTCACCTTGCCTTCGGTCAGCTTCATTCCTGTGTACGCGATCTTCATATTCTTCTCTTCGTTCCTCAAACGCTCTGATAAATATAAATCCGGGCTGCGGATGCGCCCACAACCCGGTTGTCTGGCAAATATATGAATTCTTACGGCGAATCCAAGCACAATTTATGGTATATCGGTATACGATAGGAGGATATCAGCGATGCCCCGTAAGAAGCACCACAATGTATATGTAGTCGAACTTGACGGCGCGGTCTGGAAGGAACGGAAGTTCAGGAACGCAAACCCCGGCTGCCAGGCAGGCTGCAAGTGCTACTATGTCGGGATGACGGGGCTCACGCCCGAGAACAGGCTCGAGAACCACAAGGAAGGATACAAGTCGAACAAATACGTTCGCCTGTACGGCCTCAGGCTGTGCCCGATGCTTTACGAGGAATATAATCCACTCTCATATTCCGATGCGCAGGAGATGGAAATTGAGCTGGCTGACATACTGCGCCGCAGGGGTCACGCCGTCTGGCAGAACTAAGTATCCGGTCAAATATCCCGTAAAACCCCTCAAAACCCATTTATTTCCCCTCTTTCGGGCTGCTTCGGTCCCATAATTGCACGATATCCGACCGGCGATTCAGTACAAGTAACTGGGAGGGTTTCGTGTTGAGATATATCAAGTTAACGGTTTTTATCGCTGTAGTGGCAGGGGTCATGGGTGTTCCGTCCCTGCGCGCAGACTGGGCAAATAACGGTATTCCGCTCGGATCAGCCAGCGGCGCCCAGGATTCACCCGTCGTCACCGCCGATGGAACAGGCGGCGCGGTTGTGGCCTGGATAGATTCGCGCACCACTGTCAATACCGACATCTATGCGCAGGGTCTTACCGCTGACGGAGCGATCAGATGGTACCCGACGGCTATGCCCTGCTGCACAGCGGCAGGTTCACAGTCCGCACCCCTGATCATCCCTGATGGAGTCGGCGGAACGATCGTCGCCTGGCAGGATACACGTACAGGCGGCACCGTTGACATCTATGTCCAGAAACTCAGCCAGTTCGGCTATATACAGTGGACGTCAGATGGCGTCGCTATCTGCATAGGGCAGCAGAGCCTTGTCCTGGGCGCAATATGCTCGGACGGAGCGGGCGGCGCGATCATTACCTGGCACGACAGAAGAGATTTTTATAACGGGATCTTCGCCCAGAGGATCGCATCCAACGGCGGGGTCCAGTGGACAGTCAACGGCGTAACGGTCTGCTCGGAACTCGAGCATCAGCAGAATCCTTCACTCGCACCTGACGGGGCTGGAGGCGCGATAATAGCCTGGGAGGACCGAAGAAGCGGCAGCTACGACATCTACGCACAGAGGCTCAACACAAACGGCGCGGCGCAGTGGACCGCCGGCGGCATTCCGATATGCGACAGCGGACAGATCCAGACGACCGCGCAGGTCGTCGAGGACGGATCCGGCGGAGCGATCATCGCCTGGTCGGATATGCGAAATACGATGGATTTCGATATATTCTCCCAGCGCGTCAATGCGAGCGGCACCCTGCTGTGGGGTGTCGGGGCACCTGTCTCGGGCTGGATGTACGATCAGGAAGATTGCCGGCTCATACATATCGGTTCGGGCGAAACGATAGTGACCTGGCTGGACGGACGCAGCGGTTCATCCACCGACATCTACGCACAGAAACTCAACGCTTCAGGCACCGGTCAGTGGACCTATAACGGCGTCGTAGTGTGTGCCGCTACAGGCGACCAGTACAACGCAAGGATAGCGCCCAACGGTTCAAGTGGAGCTTTCATCTCGTGGGACGATGCGCGCGACGGGATAACGGACGTCAATATCTGCGCCCAGAACATCGGCTCCGACGGCACCGCCGTGTGGGCAGCCGATGGCATGGAGATATGCGGGGCCACAGGAAACCAGACCGCCTCGGCGATATCAGGTGATGGAGCAAGCGGCATGTTCTCCGCCTGGGCGGATGCCCGCGGCAGCACGGTAAAGGTATACAGTCACAGAGTCGATGCTGCGGGTAATATCCCGACAGCCACCCTGCTCTATCACTACACTGCTGAAACAAGCGGATCGGATGTAAGGATCGACTGGACACTCTCAGAGATAGACTATGGGGTGGAATTCCACGTTTTCCGTGCTGACGGCAAGGGAATGGAATTCGTTGAGATCCCCATCGTCGACCTGCAAGAAGAGGGTCTCGCATTCTCGTTTGTCGACAGAAGCTGCAAGCCCGGCACCACCTACTACTACAGGGTGTCGTACAGTCTCGACTCTGACAGCGGCATTCTCTTCGAGGCGGGCCCTGTCACAACTCCGGCTCTGGCTCTGGAGCTTCGCCAGAACAGTCCCAACCCGTTCAACCCCAATACAGTCATCGGGTACTATCTGCCCGAAAGATGCAGGGTACAGCTTGAGATCTACGACGTAAAGGGAAGCAGGGTCAAGGTGCTGGTGGACAAGTCGCAGGCAGAGGGCAGTTACAGTATCGACTGGAACGGCCGCTGGACCAATGGCAGCGATGCTGCTTCGGGCGTATACTTTTACCGTCTAAGAGCAGGCAAAACAATGCTGTCGAGGAAGATGATCCTGCTCCGGTAGGATCGCCACGGATTAAAAAACACAAGCCCGGTTCCCGTAAAAGGAGCCGGGCTTTTTCTGTTCACCCGACGCTTCTGGTAGTATAGTCACTCCTCGTGTAAAAATCTCAAACCAGCTCAAGGAGAGAATAAATGGCAGACGAAGGAAACAAGATCATCTACACGATGATGAGGGTGAGCAAGTTTCACAACAACAAGCCTGTCCTCAAGGACATCTCGCTTTCGTACTTCTACGGCGCCAAGATCGGTGTGCTCGGCCTCAACGGAGCGGGAAAGAGCTCGCTCCTGAGGATACTTGCCGGTATAGACAGGGATTTTGTCGGCGAGTCGCTGCCCTCCCCCGGCTACTCGGTCGGATTCCTCGAGCAGGAACCGCAGCTCGACGAGGAAAAGACGGTCAGGGAGATCGTCGAGGAAGGCGCCAGCGAGACAGTCGAGCTGCTCAACAAATTCAACGAGATCAGCGCGAAGTTCGCCGAGCCGATGGACGACGATGAGATGGCCAGCCTCCTTGAAGAACAGGGAAAGATCCAGGAAAAGATCGACACCCTCGACGCGTGGGACCTCGACTCCCGTCTCGATATGGCGATGGATGCCCTGAGGTGCCCGCCCCCCGACACTCAGATAAAGCATATTTCAGGCGGCGAGAAGAGGCGGGTGGCCCTCTGCCGCCTGCTCCTCCAGAAACCGGACATCCTCCTTCTAGACGAGCCGACGAACCATCTCGATGCCGAGACAGTCGCCTGGCTCGAGCATCACCTTCAGGCGTATGCCGGAACAGTAATCGCCGTCACGCACGACCGGTATTTCCTCGACAATGTCGCCGGCTGGATCCTCGAGCTCGACCGCGGCGAGGGGATCCCGTGGAAGGGTAACTACTCCTCATGGCTCGAACAGAAACAGAACCGGCTCTCCGTCGAGGAGAAGCAGGAATCGCAGCGGCAGAAGACCCTCCAGCGCGAGCTCGAGTGGATCAGAATGTCGCCGAAAGCACGCCAGGCCAAGTCGAAGGCCCGCA
Source organism: uncultured bacterium (assembly GCA_964457905.1). GTDB lineage: Bacteria > Krumholzibacteriota > Krumholzibacteriia > Krumholzibacteriales > Krumholzibacteriaceae > JAUWCL01. Next base: position 46,828 of record CAYWGA010000009.1, read on the forward strand.
TCAGCTCGTACGAGAGCCTTCTCAGCGACGAGGGCGAGAAGCGCCAGAAGGACCTCGAACTCTACGTCCCGCCCGGCCCGAGACTCGGAGATGTCGTGATCGAGGCTGACAAGGTGTCGAAGATCTATGACGATCGCGTCATCTTCGAGGATTTAAACTTCAAACTCCCCCCCGGAGGGATTGTCGGAGTCATCGGCGCTAACGGAGCGGGCAAAACGACCCTGTTTAAATTGATAAACGGCCAGGAGACGCCAGATTCTGGAGATATCAGGATCGGTGAGACGGTAAAGCTCGCCTACGTCGACCAGTCGAGGGAGAATCTCGACCCCGACAAATCAATCTGGGAACAGATCTCAGGCGGAAAGGACCTGCTTTCTCTCGGCAGCAGGGAGATAAACTCGCGCGCCTACGTGGCGAGATTCAATTTCTCAGGCTCTGATCAGTCGAAGAAGGTCGGAATCCTCTCGGGCGGAGAGCGCAACAGGGTCAACCTTGCGATGGTCATGCAGGAAAGCGCCAACGTCATCCTCCTCGATGAGCCGACGAACGACCTCGACGTCAACACGATGCGGGCCCTTGAGGAGGCCCTTGAGAACTTCGGCGGATGCGCCGTGGTGATCAGTCATGACAGGTGGTTCCTCGATCGGATAGCGACTCATATCCTCGCATTCGAGGGTGACAGCAGGACCCACTGGTTCGAGGGAAACTTCTCAGACTACGAGAAGAACAAGAAGGAACGCCTCGGAGCGGCGGCGGATATACCCAAAAGGATTAAATACAGGTCGTTGACCAGGGATTGAGAATGCTTCTGCGGCAGAAATTTAATCCTTTACCTGACCCGTATTGAGTATTACTATTTCCGCTCTGAATCCAAAAAAAGAGACCACTTGAATGAACATTCTTAAAAGGGTACTGCCTTTGGCCGGGAACGTCCCGGTGATAAGCAAGACCATAGGAAGGAGAGAAGAGATGAGAGAGAAGAGAAGCATAGCGATCGCAGCGGTAGCGATGTTCCTGCTCGCGGCGGCGGCCTTCGGGCCCGGCCTCGCGATAGCCCAGGACAAGACCTCCGTTGAGACGAATATGGAGATCCTCGCCGAGAAGCTCGAGGCGGACAAGAAGCTGGTAGTGGCTGCCAACCTGGTCCTCACCGACGCCGAGTCCGAGGCTTTCTGGCCCCTCTACGCGGAATACCAGGAGGGCCTGAAGGGCCTTCATGAGAGAATGGTCAAGACCATCATGTCCTACGCGGATGCCTACAACGCCGACACCCTGACCGACGAGCAGGCCCTGACGCTGCTCAAAGAGTCAATGTCGATCAGCGCTGACGAGCTCAAGATGCGCAAAGGCTTCGTCACCAAGCTCGCCAAGGTCCTTCCCGGCAAGAAAGCGACCCGCTACATGCAGATCGAGAACAAGATTGCTGCTATAGTGGATTACGAGCTTGCTGCTGAGATTCCTCTGGTGGAATAGCCTGGAAACAGGACGATCTGAGAATTGAAGAACACCCGGCGGTACTTCACGGTTCGCCGGGTGTTCTTATTCAGCTCACCGACAGCGCGGCTGTCTGCCGAAACATCAAATGCCGCCGCCCCACTTGTACTGCACAGAGATGCCGAGCAGATCGTAATCCGTTCCTATACTTGTTCTTACGCCGTTTGTGTAGAACATTTTAAGGCTGTAACGCCTGTTGATCGGAACGGAGAAAACGCCGCCTATGCGTGTATTCATGTCGATCTCATCCTTTTCGACACCATTGACGCTGGGCCGGCCTCCATTGGCTATTCCTGCGGTGAATGAAAGCCAGATCCCTTTATTGAAAGTATAGATCACATTGGCCTGCATTGAATAAAGTGGATCCTGGCTGAAGACGGTTCCCCCGTAAGCTTCATCATTATCGGTAAAGAAATATGCGTCTGCCATCGCCTCGAGCGTCCATCTCTTCAACCTTCCGGAGAATCCGAGCCTGGGACGGAAGACCCATCGGTTGGCACCGAGGTTGATGAGTTTCGAAGAATCGTACTGGCCGAGCGGCGCGATCACCAGAACGCTCGCACCTATGATCATACCTTCTTCATAGGCGATAAATTCCTTCAGATCGACTGCGGGCGATCCTACGAGTCCGACCGAGAACAGTACTCCCGGATCTGCAAATCCGCGCCTGGACGTGCTCGCCGGTTCACCATCCAACAGGCCTTCCCAGTCACCCCAGGAGTACGGGACCAGACCAACGATCTTGGTGGACTTTCCAAACAGCCCGAAAGTCCGCCCGTAAAGAAGCTTTGTGCTGTGAACAGTCCCTGTAGCGTCTTCGATCTCAAGCGCCTTGTCGAAGAAGAGATCGCCTGCAGACAGCGTGTACCCCAGGCCAAAGAAGTTCAGGCCCTTCGGAGCAGGCGAAAACGACCGCGGCTCGAGGTCCTGGGCACGCATAGCAGTTCCAAAAAGCATGATTATCAGGGTAATGACCAGTAATGCCGCTGCATTATGACTCTGTGCTCGGAACATCGATGAACTCCCGGGGCTGATGGTATTTCTTCCTAAAACCTTAATGCAGTATATACAGAATAGGGGGATGTGAAAACACCCATAAAGGCTAAGTAAAGGATAATGCAGCTGACGATGTTATTATTCCACCGGGAATTTGCGCTGGTAGCAGTCTGATTCTTCGGTTATCATCTCCCGAGTCGTTTTAAAGACCAATGCCGATATGTTGATATTCCAGTTCAATGAACAGTCGAAAGGAGATCGAGGACATTGAGTGAACATGTACCGTATGTTTCCGCCGACACGAAAATGAGGGATTTCAATCCGAAAACGGTCATCCTTGGCATTATCCTGGGAGCGGTCTTCGGAAGCGCCAACGCCTACCTCGGCCTGAGAGTAGGACTTACGATCAGTACGGCGATCCCGCTGGCGGTCGTCTCAGTGGCGATCCTGAGGATCCTGACACCGATCTTCGGCAAGCCGACGATCCTCGAGTGCAACATCTCCCAGACGACCGGTTCGGCAAGTTCCTCGCTCGCCTCGGGATTGATATTCACGGTTCCGGCATTATTCATATGGGGATACGACGCCCCTCTGATACAGCTAACGCTGCTGGCCGTATGTGGCGGCACGCTCGGCGTCCTTTTTATGATCCCGCTTCGCAACTTCCTTATCGTCAAGGAGCACAAGACACTCCCATACCCCGAGGGAACGGCGAGCGCCGAGGTCCTGATCGCAGCTACAGGCGGAGGAGGCTCCTCAGCGAGGAGCGTGTTCCAGGGGCTCGGTATAGGCGCCATCTACTGGGGCCTTATCTCGTTCCTCTACCTCTGGCCTTCGAATGTCTCTATAAGGCTTCCCCTTATAAAGAAAGCGGTAGTCGGCGTTTCGACCACACCAGCGCTTCTCGGTGTCGGATATATCCTCGGACGCCGCATAGGAGCGATAATGGTCGGCGGCGGTCTGGTCTCGTGGGTACTGCTTATCCCCTTCATCAATTGGAAGTTCGGCGACATGGAGATATGGCCGAACACTCTAGTCTACCTGCAGTCGAAGGGGCTCAATGAATCTATAACGACAGTCGGCCAGCTCTCAGCCAAGCAGATCTGGGACGGCTACATCCGTATCATCGGGGCCGGTGCGGTTGCGGCGGCGGGTATCATCACGGTTATCAAATCTATCCCGACGATGGTCGGCTCTCTCCAGATCGGTATCAAGGAGCTCAAG
>CAYWGA010000010.1:0-49132 GCA_964457905.1 uncultured bacterium
TTCTGAGCTGAGCAGCCTGCCTTCCCTGATCCTCATCACGACACCGCAGGCGTTTCCTCCCTCCCTGGCAATGGCCACAGCATCCTCATCAGCGCCTCCAGGATCGACTGCATGCTGCCTTTCACTGATCTTTACGATCGAAGTGATCTGGTCACGGACGAGTGAAGCTTCTTCGTACCTTCTGCCCGCGGAGAGGGAGTCCATCGCGACGCGAAGCTCATCGACCAGCGCCTCGCTGTGACCCCGGAGAAACATCCTGAGCTGCCTTACGACGGCTGCGTATTCCTCGGAGGAGACTCTGCCAGTGCAGGGGCCGAGACATCTTCCGATCTGGAAGTTGAGGCACTCCCGCTCTCTTTTTCTGAAGCCCCCCTTGCAGTCCCTGAGGGGGAAGATCGTCTTTATCGCTTTTAATGTACGCCTTACCGCTCCTGCGTCGGTGTAAGGACCGAAATACTCCGCTCCGTCGTCGAGGACCCTCCGTACGAGGAGGAGCCGGGGAAACTTCTCATTGGCAGTTATCTTCAGGTAGGGATAGCGCTTGTCGTCTTTCAGCCTGATATTGTATCTGGGCTTGTATTCGCGGATCATGCTGGCCTCGAGGACGAGGGCCTCGACCTCGTTGCCCGTAGCTATGTAATCGACCGATTCAGCGGTCTCCATAAGGGCCCTTGTCTTCGGGTCAAGGCGATCAGGAGACTGCATATAGTTGCGGACCCTGCTGACGAGTTTTCTCGCCTTGCCGACATAAACGACACGGCCTCTCTGATTCTTGAAGAAATAGACCCCCGGAGAGTCGGGCATCCGCTCTATCTTTTTGCGGATTTTGTTCTTATCTCCACTTGACAAAGCAGGGACCTTCCGTTATGTTACCGAATCACTTGGAGGTGTATACCGGATGCCGAATCACAAGTCCGCATGGAAAAGAATGCGCCAGAATGAGAAAAGGCGCTTGATGAACAAGAAGCACAGGAGTCTGCTCCGCAAGGAGATCAAGGGTTTCAAAGCCATCGAAGACCCCGCAGCAGCCAGGGAGAGCTTTCCCGCTCTCGCTTCCAGGGTCGACAAGTCGGCCAAGATGGGTATCATCCATCACAGGACTGCCGCGCGTATCAAGTCAAGGCTTTCCAGAAAGACTCTCTAGACTCTGGTTCCCGCTAATTCAATTACTTTCAGGGCTGCGTCGTCGACTGTAAGGTCTTCGACCTGTCCTGTTTTTCTGTGGAACAGTTCCACCACCCCGTCAGTTATCTTTCTGCCTATCGTGATCCTCAGGGGTACGCCTGTCAGGTCCGCGTCCTTGAACTTGAACCCGGGCCTGAGGTCCCTGTCGTCCATCAGGACTTCAAGTCCAGCACTTATCAGTTTCTCCTCAAGCTTTACAGCAGCTTCCATCACCGTTTCATCGGTAGTATTCAACGGGAGCAGCAGTACCTGGAAAGGCGCTATCGACATCGGCCAGACGATGCCGTCATCATCGAAGTTCTGCTCTATCGCCGCGGCGACCATCCTGCTCACTCCGAATCCGTAACACCCCATGATAAAGGGATGGTTCTCTCCCTTGTCGTCCTGGAAGGTCGCGTTCATCGCCGAGGAGTACTTCGTGCCCAGTTTGAATATATGGCCGACTTCGATACCTCTGCTCGCCGACATGCCCTCGCCGCACTTCGGGCAGAGATCTCCCTCACGCGCGAATACGAGGTCCTCGAATCTCCCTATCTCGAAATCCCTGCCGGCGACGACGCCTTTCAGGTGGGTATCCTCACTGTTAGCCCCGACGACCATTCCATCGAAATCCTTGATCAGGGTATCGGCGATTATCTCGACTCCTTCAGGAAGGCCGACAGGACCGGAGAATCCGACCGGTCCGCCAGTGACCTCCTGAATCTCGGCAGGCTCGAGGAACCGTATCTCCGGATCATCGAAAGCTCGTACGAGCTTGATGGCGTTGACTTCCCTGTCGCCAGGTACGAGGACCGCCACGTTACGGTCGCCGGTCCTGTACAGCAGGGTCTTGATGATACCCTCAGGTGAGACCTTGAGGAATTCCGCTACCTGCTCGATGGTGGTCGTTCCGGGGGTGTTGAGCGTCTCGTAACTGTCGAGCGCCTCCCCCTTACGTCCCTCCTCGATCCGTGCCGCCGCTTTTTCAAGATTTACAGCATATCCGCAGAGACAGGAAAGGAGCATATCCTCACCGTTATCGGCCAGGACCATGAACTCATGCGACTCGTTTCCGCCGATATAGCCTGACTCAGCCTCGACGATCACAAACTCCAGTTCGCACCGGTCTATTATTCTGCGGTACGCTTCCTCTATCCTCCTGTACGTCTTGTCGAGGCACGCATCGTCGGCATGAAAGGAATAGGCGTCCTTCATGATGAACTCGCGGGCACGCATCACACCGTACCTCGGCCTGATCTCATCCCTGAACTTTGTAAGTATCTGATAAAGTGTCTGCGGCAGGTCCCGGTAGCTCCTCATATCGTCGCGGGCGATGATAGTGATGACTTCTTCATGTGTAGGCCCGAGTGCGAACCCCCGCTTCCTGCTGTCATTGAGCTTGAACAGTTCAGGCCCGAAGCTCTCGAGGCGCCCGCTCTCCGCATATATCTCCTCCGGATGGAGGATAGGCATAAGCAGTTCCTGACAGCCGGCCGCGTCCATCTCTTCACGGATGATCTGCTCTATCTTTTTCAGTACCCTGAGGCCAACCGGCATGAACGTATATACGCCTGATGTCAGCTTTTTGATCAGTCCCGCCCTCAGCATCAGCATGTGGCTCGGGATCTCGGCTTCTCTGGGGTTTTCTTTCAGTGTAGGTATGAGGCTCTCGGACCAGCGCATTTTCCCTCTTTCTTCTCCCCGGCTCTCGGACCGGCGATAATCGATTGATTCTGCATGCAATCAGTATATACTACGATACGTTCTGGCTTTGCAAGGTTGAACTGGCGTATGCGAAAGGCTGCTGTATATGAGTTCCAGGTTTCTAGATATGCTTTCAGAAGGTGTTGTGCTCTTCGATGGCGCGATGGGTACCCAGCTCTATGACCGCGGTATTTTCATCAACAGGTGCTTTGATGAGATCAATCTCAGCAACCCTGATCTTGTAACGGGTATTCATTCTGAATATATCGATGCCGGCGCGAGTGTGATCGAGACGAACACCTTTGGCGCCAACAGGTTCAAACTTGCACTTCACGGCCTGGATGACAGGCTTGAAGAGATAAACAGGACAGGAGCCGAACTGGCCGGCAAGGCATCGTCGGGTCGGGTCGTTGTTGCCGGAGCGATCGGTCCTCTCGGGATACGTATCGAACCCTGGGGGCCCACATCGAACGAGGAGGCCTCCGCCGCCTTCGCCGAGCAGGCATCCGCCATTCTGGAGGGCGGAGTAGATATCTTCGTCCTGGAGACATTCGCCGACCTCAACGAGATCCATCAGGCTATAAACGGCGTGCGTTCTGTCAGCGACCTTCCGATCGTCGCACAGATGACGCTGCAGCAGGACGGCCTGGGCCTTTACGGCACGGAACCCGCTGAATTTGCTGCCCGTCTCGACGGCTGGGAAGTGGACGTGGTAGGTGTGAACTGTTCCGTCGGACCGAGGGTGATGCTTGAAGCGATCGAGAAGATCTCCGGTGAGGTGGATAAATGGATTTCTGCCCAGCCAAACGCGGGTATCCCGCAGAATGTCGACGGCAGGAACATATACATGACATCGCCGGAGTACATGGCAGAGTATGCACGAAGATTCGTAAAAGCTGGAGCCAGGATCGTAGGCGGCTGCTGCGGGACGACTCCCGCTCATATCAGGGCAATCTCCGATATCCTGAGGACCGTCAGGCCTATCGAGGCCGGTGCGCAGATCCATAACCATGAGAAGGAACCTGGCAAGGTCACCCTCGCGATCCCCATGGCAGAGAAATCTACCCTGGCCGCAAAGATTGCGGAAGGAACATTCGTGCGGATGGTGGAGATGGTCCCCCCGCGAGGAGGAAATCCGGGCAAGGTGCTCAAGGCAGCCTCTCTCCTGGCCGAGGCGGGGATCGACGCTATCAACATTCCGGACAGCCCCCGCGCCTCATCGAGGATGAGTCCTCTCGCCCTCGCCGTCCTTATGGAACGTGACTCGGGGATCGAGAGTATTCTTCATTACTGCTGCCGGGACAGGAATATCCTCGGGATGCAGTCCGACATTCTCGGAGCGCACGCGCTCGGCCTCCGAAACATACTCGTGATAACAGGTGACCCGATAAAGACAGGTGACTACCCAGACGCTACGGCTGTATTTGATATAGATTCGATCGGCCTGACAAATGTCATACACCATCTTAACAGGGGCACCGACATAGGCGGAAGAAATCTCGATGAGCCGACTTCATTCCTCATCGGCGTGGGAGTCAATCCCGGAGCCGTCGATTTTGAAGAGGAGATGAAGAGGTTCTACTGGAAGGTAGACGCGGGTGCGGAGTTCGCTGTGACCCAGCCTGTCTTCGACCCTGCCCTTCTCGAGAGATTCGTGGAATATATCGAGTCAAAGTCTCTTCATATCCCGGTGATCGCAGGCATATGGCCGCTGACAAGTCTCAAGAACGCCGAATTCATGAACAACGAACTCCCGGGCGTATCAGTGCCTGACTGGATCATGAAGAGAATGGCGGAGACCGAAAGCGGCGAAGACGGGATGAGAACAGGTGTCAAGATTGCTTCTGAGATACTGAATAGAGTCAGGCCCGTCATCGATGGAGCCCAGGTCAGCGCTCCGTTCAACAGGTACAATCTCGCCCTGCAGGTCTTCGAAAGCTAGAAGTTGTATCCGAGAAAGACATCGACCCTTGTTGTCGAATCGATCGAATGGAAATCGGTCCTTCTGCTGAAGTTCAGTCTCATCACGGGTAGATAACCAAGATTCATCTCGACTCCCACCCCGATGCTGCCGAGCCATCCCGGGTCATAGATAAATCCACTGACAGTTCCGGCGTCCATAAACAGGGCTCCCCTGAACATCGGGAAATCGATGTGACCGACAGGAAAATTGACGAGAAGCCTGTCGAGCAGAGGAAACCTGATTTCGGCGTTATACAGCATCATCTTTTTCCCGGCGAATTCCCTGTAGTTGTAACCCCTGAGATCCCATGAACCGCCAAGATAGAAGAGCTGCACGTCACTCCCCCACGCGTTGCGCGTCACAAAACGCTGGGCAAGGACGACGCGGCGCCCGATGTTCATGTAATACCGCAGATCGAAGATCGCGGTAGTGAGTTCGTAACGGCTCCCGTCGAGATCCCAGGATTTTCCGATGGAAAGATTTGCCCTGTGACCAGCAATTGGTCCGCCGATGCCCCAGACGATGTTGTCCCTGGTCAGTGATATGAAATTGGTGATCATGTTCGTCTCGCCCTTGTAGATCCCAAGCAGCGTGACATCATCGTCTCTCGACATCTTCTTGAATATCGTCTGAAAATCGACGCGCATGAATCTCGAGAATGGATAGCTCAAACCTCCGATAAACCCGTACCTTCTCTCAAACCGTAGATGGTCGTAGATCGATCCCATATAACTGGCCAGATGAAAGGCCCCGAATCCCCAGTTGAGACGTCTTGTCTGGTTGAAGTAGGTTGCGGCCAGGTTGATGTTATCGAAAAAATTCGAGAAATCGTTCGATGAGGTTCCCGCCAGCAGGGTTATCTGGTGGTCGCCGAGCATATCGGTAAAGAAGAACTGTGCCCCGTTACCCATGTATCCGAAATCCGGATCAAGCGCGAAAGAGGCGGCTATGAGATCCAGCCCGAATTTCGGCCTGTATGGTTTCTGCTTGTATACCAGTCCTGTATCGGGCAGATGCGGTTCCCAGTCGTATGCCTTGCATACCTCGTAATCGATCGGCACTCCGGGCGCTTCCCTGTCAATGGGGACCCTGTATGCGTGGTACGTGGTACCGCTGTATACCGACGTGACAAATGATTCACCGTCGCTGCACGGAGAAGGTGAGAACGCTCCTCCCAGAACATTTGTCTGTCTCGATATCCGTCCGTTCTTCCAGAGTATATATATATCGTATGTCCCTGCCCGGTCCGAAGAGAAGAGCAGGTCGCCGCTCTCAAGATATCTCGGGTCTGTGTCGCGCCAGTTCCCATTCGTAAGCTGGATAAGCTCGAGATTGTCAGGATCAATCGAAAAGAGAGCGGTCGAACTGCCAGGTTCCCCTCCGCACCTGTCAGAGACGAATACTATCCTGTCGTTTTGCGGGTGCCAGTCCGGATGAATGTCCTGGTAGTAATCTTCAGTGAGTCTCTTTACCTCGCGGCTGTCGAGATCGTATACGTAGATATCGGTCCTGCCGTGATTATCCAGACCCGAGAATGCGATCCGCCGACCGTCAGCCGACAGGGAAGGTGAATTGATCATCCGGGTTCCGTCATGCCTGATCTTTCTCAGTACACGTTTCCGTGACGCACTGAGGAGATAGATGGCGTCGCTCGCACCCGATTTTGACACGAACGCGATCGTATCGCCCTTCGCCGAGACCCTGCTCCTGAAGAGGGGTATTGACTCGAACGCGTTATTCCTTCCTCCCCTGATAACCGTGCTTCTCTTCCACTCCCTCCTGCCACCCTGATGAAGTTCCATCAGATCCACTGATCCCATGCCAAATCCAAGGCAGAAGATCCTGTCACTGCCGTCTTCTCCCCTGACGCAGACAGGATGATTCTCGAAGGACCACTTCTTCCTGTGGTACATGCCTTCGGCGATCTCGTCAATCCTTCGCCGCTTAAGGACGGCCGGGTAGAATCTCCTCTTGAGATATTCCATCCAGTCTGAATTGAGTTCCTCGACAGTGCGGCCGATCGTCTTTTCGAGGACGTAATCGAACCTGTCTCCCTTCCACCAGTTCTCGAGGATGAGCCGGATCGATTCGTCTCCGTATTCAGTCGCTATATAGTGGAGCGCACTCTCGCCTTCCTTGTACATCAGGTATGTCCCCTGAATCCTCCACATCTCATCCAGCCCGACTATCTTGTTGTCCGTCACGGCGTCTCTCATGAACATGTCAGCTTCTGTGTCGGGTCCGCCATGTGCGAGGAATTCAGCCAACCCTTCCGTGAACCACAGTGGAGGATGGGAATAGTTGAACATTCTGCGTCCGCTCATTATGACCCTGAGTTTCTCGAGCATGAAAGCATGTACCATCTCATGCCTGAACACGCCCCTCATGTCTGCGTACGATCCTAGGAACGGGAGCGCGACTCGGCCTTTGATGAATTCAGTGAATCCTCCTGTACCCTCTGAGACGATGTACGGGATTACGTTGGTTTCCTTGAAATCATGGTGGGTGCCGTAAAGGATGACGGGTACCCGGTGTTCGAAATCTACCTCGAAGAATGCCGAGAACTCATCGTAGATCTCTTCGGCCATGGCTGCAACGAACTCGGCGATCTCGATCTCTTCCTCGTAGTAGAAAAGGTCGTAATGGTCGGTCTCGATGACCTTCCATTCTTTGGGATAGTATGTGATCTTGTTCTTGCCGAAGGGATACTGGGCCCAGGCCCCGGCTGTCAGCATGAGCAGCACTGCGGTTGTTATGACGGGAAGACGGCGTTTCACCTCGATATTCTCTCCTTCTGCCCTAGTATATAATTTGTGGGCTAAATGACAGGATATCAAGGACTATCCCGGGAGGGGCCCGTCGTCAAAGGTAACGGGAAGGATCCGTGATGCCCCTGAAAGCCGTCCTGACGGGGCCGGACAAAGTGCAGTTTTCTGCCCCGCTGTCATTCAGTTCGAAGAAGGTCTCGAGCGTATCGCCGCCCGAAGTCTCGCATTCGACCGGCGGAGAGACAAGGCCAAGGTGTGCGGCGATGACTGACACTCCCAGTGCCCCTGTGCCGCAGGCAAGAGTCTCGTTCTCGACACCCCTCTCGTAGGTCCTGTAAACGAGGCGTTGAGTTGATTCGATCGTGACTATGTTTACGTTGGTCCCGGCGGGTTCGAACGCAGGGTCATATCGGACCGCCCTGGCCGTATCGACAAATCTTTCTTTCTCCCAGCCTCTGACATCATCGACGATAATAGCCGCATGGGGAACTCCGCTGACGGCGAATCCCGCGGTGATCCCTCCGGGGAGTTCCAGCCCGAGCTTTAGCCCGCGTACAGGCTCAAGACCTATCTTGACTCTTTCTCCGTCTACCTCGGCTGAAACAGGTCCTGCTCCCGTGGAAAAGGTCATCGTCACGCCAGCTATTCCGCGGTCAAGAGCGAAAAAAGCGGTGCATCGCGCTCCGTTACCGCACATCTCCGCTTCACTGCCGTCACTGTTAAAATACTTCATCGTAAAAGCGTCGATATCGGACGGTCTCAGCAGTATGATGCCGTCAGCCCCTATCCCTCTGTGGAACTCACACAGTCCGGTGATCAGACCGGGGCTCTCCTTGAACTTCATGTCCATGTCATCGATCATTATGAAGTCGTTTCCTGCCCCGTGCATCTTGGTGAATTCCAGTTCATTCATCCTGCTTTCCGCCTTTCTGCAGATAGACAGGTTCCAGGATGACCTTCTCTCCTGGAGGGACAACTACCGTGTCAGGGTAGGCCGCAAACGGCTCGAGAAGTGTCTTCGTCGAATCAGACGGGTCAGGGTAGCTGCCCGGAAGGCTGTCCGGGAGGGCATCGACAAATGCTGTGAAAGCGTAGTCACCGGGAGGTATGGCGTTAACCGTAAAGAGTCCCGTTGTATCTGCTCTTACGAATATAGTCGCTCCATCTTCGAAGAGCGGCTCGAACCAGGCTGTCGGAGTGATGCCGATTTCGGTAAGATCGGTGATCGTCCCCTCTATGCTTCCAGGTTCATTTGGATTGATAATGTTGATCTCCAGTCCGGAGATAGAGGCCATCGAAGATGTCAGCGTGAAGGTATCAGGAAGCACCGTTGAGTATTCATCACCTGGGGAGAACCGCGTATCATTGTTCTTGTCCGTATAGGCCCAGACCCGGAAACTGGTGCCGTCGGTCGGAAGAGCCTCGAATGTGAATGAACCGTCAGGCCCACAGAAAGCCATTCTCGATTCCGTAGCGCGTGTCACATCCCCTGTAGAATCGACAGCCGAGACAGCGACAAGTTTTGCCAGGCCCGTCGAATCGGGAACCATCTTGAACAGTACCCGACCAGATATCGTACCGGCATCAAGGGAATCAGACGTCGAGAAAATGAACTTTATCTCTTCGGTACCCTTCACCCTGTGATGATCGGTGTATCCGCGTCTGATGATAACGCATATCGTCGTCTCGGGCATAGCCTCGCGAAAACTGATCTCGAGGACCTCGCCTTTTGTTTTCATTTTGTCGAATTCAAGCGGCGGATAGATCTGCACGAGTTTCTTGAAGCTGTCTCCGTCTATCTTTTCGGAGAATGATATGCGGATCGATGAGTTCCTGTCGACTCTCGTGCTCCCGGGAGCGGGTACGATGCCAGCTACTTCCGGCGGAATCTCATCCTTCGGACCGCCCTCCGGCGGCTCCATGACCGCACACGCCATGAAGGTGAGCGCGGCCGTAAGCAAAAGGACACTTCTCAATTCTGTGCTCCCCGCGTTATTTCAAAAGAAGCGCCATTATCGCTCTTTGGATGTGCATGCGGTTCTCGGCTTCATCGAAGACGATAGAATTCTTTCCATCTATGACAGCATCCGTTACTTCTTCTCCCCTGTGAGCGGGAAGGCAGTGCATGAATACCGCATCCGGATGAGCGAGGGCCATAAGGTCCTCATTGACCTGGTATGACTTGAAGGCTTCAAGTCTTTCAGCCTTCTCCGATTCCTGTCCCATGCTGGCCCAGACATCAGAGTAGACTACATCGGCGCCCTGGACGGCTTCCCTTGGGTCTTCGATCCATTCATAGTCGGGATCACCGAGTTCGCGGGCCTCTTTGACGTACGAATCATTGATCTGGTATCCCTTCGGCGAAGTCAGGACGAACTTGAAAGGGAAGCGAACAGCTGCGTTGAGCCAGCTTCTCGCGACATTATTGCCATCGCCGATGAATACGATTTTCTTGCCTTCCATGGGTCCGCGATGTTCGATGATCGTCTGCATGTCCCCCATGATCTGGCATGGATGGAGGAGATCAGTCAGGCCGTTGATAACTGGAACCGATGCGTTGGATGCCAGTTCATCTACCATCTTCTGGTCGAACGTCCTGATCATGATCCCGCTGACATATCTCGACAGGACCTCGCCTACATCCTTGGGGGCTTCCCGGTGGCCTATGCCGATCTCCCTGTCGGTGATGTAGAGGCTCGTGCCCCCGAGCTGCCTGATCGCTACCTCGAAACTGATCCTTGTTCTGAGGCTGGGTTTGTGAAAAATGCAGCACAGTACCCGCCCAGGATGAGAATGTTCGAGCGTGAAATCACGCGCGCGAGGTTTCGTTTCGATCGCAAGGTCAAGGATTCCCTGCAGTTCTTCCCTGGTGAAGTCCGTGATGCACAGAAAATCCTTCTTCCCGAGTTTCATGTAGACTCCTTCCTACAGTATGTATCTGGCGAGATCTTCGTCTTCAATTATCTTTTCCAGTTTTTCCCTGACGGTCTTCTCGGTGACGGTCAGTTTTACGAGCTCCGCGTCGGGCAGATCGAAAAGGACCTCATCGAGAAGAGTCGTCATAACGGTATGCAGTCTCCGCGCTCCGATGTTCTCCATCTTCTGGTTTACGAGAAATGCCATCCTGGCGATCTCCTTCACGGCCCCCTTCGTAAAGGTGACGGAACATCCCTCCGTCTTGATGATAGCCTTGTACTGCTTGAGTAGCGCGTTCTCCGGCTCGAGCAGAATCCTCTCGAAATCTTCGGCCGTGAGTGAATTGAGTTCCACCCTTATCGGAAAACGTCCCTGAAGTTCAGGCACGAGGTCGGAAGGTTTGGACATGTGAAAGGCTCCGGCCGCGATAAAGAGGATGTGGTCAGTCTTGACTACACCATACTTCGTGTTGACCGACGATCCCTCGACGATAGGCAGAATGTCTCTCTGAACCCCTTCTCTGGAGACATCCGGCCCGTGTTTCTGTCCGGTCGCGGCTATCTTGTCAATCTCGTCTATGAATACGATGCCGGTCTCTTCGGCCGCTTTCAGGGCTCTCGAAGTGACCTTGTCATGGTCGACAAGTTTTTCTTTCTCCTGGGACTCGAGTATCTTACGGGCTTCTTCTACAGTTACTCTTCTGCCCTTCTTTTTCTTGGGCATCATGTTACCGATATTGTCTGGAAACTTGACTCCCATCTCTTCCAGTCCTGAGCCGGAGATGATCTCTATCCAGTTGGAAGCGCCGCTGTCCAGGGTCTCGATAGTGACTTCCCGCGCGTCGAGAGCGCCGGCATCCAGCTTTTTCTTCAGTTTTTCTCTTGTACGGGCCCTTCTTTCCTCGATATCAGGCTCGTCAGCTCCATCAGCCGGGACCGCTGGCAGCAGGAGGTCGAGTAGTTTCTCGCCGGCAAGCTGCACCGCCCTGGCGGCGACTTCCTCGTAGACCTTCGCCTTCTCCATATTGATGCCTATCTCTACGAGATCCCTTATCATCGATTCAACGTCGCGCCCGACATATCCCACTTCGGTAAATTTGGTCGCTTCGACCTTTATGAACGGCGCCTGCGCCAGTTTCGCCAGCCTTCTCGCAATTTCAGTCTTGCCGACACCGGTGGGCCCGATCATGATGATGTTATTGGGAAGTATCTCGTCCCTTATCGTGCCCTCCACGTTCTTTCGCCGCCACCTGTTCCTCAGGGCTATGGCGACAGAGCGTTTGGCGTCGTTCTGGCCGATGATATACTTGTCCAGTTCACCGACGATCTGTTTTGGTGTCAATTCGTACATCATTTCCCTCTGGTCATATCGACTCGACCGTGATCCGGTCATTTGTGTATATACATATCTGCGACGCTATTTCGAGTGAGCCCTGGACTATACCGGCAGGATCATCCCTGCCGCCAGCGATAAATGCTCTCGCCGCGGCCAGTGCGTACGGTCCTCCGGAACCGATCGAAACTATTCCGTCATCTGGCTCCACGACATCACCTTTGCCTGAAATGATCAGGCAGTGCTCACTGCTCACTACGGCCAGCAGAGCTTCCAGGTGACGAAGGACCTTGTCGCTGCGCCATTCCCTGGCCAGCTCGACAGCTCCCTTTTCGATATTCCCGGCATGTTCATCCACTTTACCTTCGAATTTTGAAAAGAGAGTCATCGCGTCGGAAGTACTCCCGGCGAATCCTGCCAGTACATCTCCGTCTCTCAGGCTCCTGATCTTTATCGCGCCGTGTTTTACCACCGTGTCCCCGAAGGTGACCTGTCCGTCTCCTCCGAGAGCGGCTCCTTTGGCGGTCCGGACGCCCAGTATTGTAGTTCCCCTGAACATATCTTCCTCCATCGAAGGTATCAGATGAGAAATATAACTTTCAAACGGCCCGATTCAATCTTTTCCTTATGCTCTCGGGTGGGATTTATCAAAGATCTCACGCAGTTTCTCCATAGTCACATGAGTGTAGATCTGAGTAGTCGTAAGATTCACGTGGCCCAGCAGTTCCTGGACGGCCCGAAGGTCGGCCCCGCCATCGAGAAGATGTGTGGCGAAGGTATGCCTCATCACATGAGGGCTCATCCTGGTAAGAACGGCTACCTGCTCGAGATACTTCTTCACGATCCGCTGAACGGTGCGCCTGCTGATACTCATTCCGTCCCTGCCGGGAAAGAGCGGCGTGTTGGGCCGGTCGGAGAAGAATCCGGTATAGATGGTCCTGTCGGAGAAAGCCTCGCTTGCAATCCCGAATATCTCCTTCATCCATGCTTCAAGAGAGGTGGATGCTTCCCCGCTGAGAGGCAGTATCCTCTCCTTGTCCCTTTTACCGAGCACCCGTATCGTACCTCTCGTAAAATCACAGTGCATGACGGAACACCCGACCAGTTCGGCGAGACGCATTCCCGTTCCGTAAAGAAGTTCGAGAACGGCCCTGTCCCGCATCCCCTTTTTCGTATCACGGGGAGGAAGATCCATCATCCTCGCGACAGCCTCCTTCCCGACGAATACTGGCAGGTCGCGACCCTTCTTCGGCGTAGACAGGCCCAGCGTAGGGTCCCTGTCTATCTCCCCGTGCCTGGCGAGCCAGGAAAAGAAGCTTCTCAGTGAGGCGACCTTTCTGGATATGCTTCGCGGCGTGTATCCGTTCCTTGAGAGGGATCCGAGCCAGCTCTTGACATGAGCCGGAACGGTGGATGAGGGCTCGGTTCCACCCCCGCTCTCTTCAAGCCATGAGAAGAACTGCAGGATGTCGCCTTCGTACGCACGAAGGGTCGACTCCGAGACCCCTTTCTCTATCCCGAGATGGAGCATGTATCTCTTTAAGGTCTTTTTTACCATAGGAGTGGATACTAACACAGCGGAGAGGTGTGGGCAAGAAGGCTTCAGGAAAATGAATCAGTCGGTAAATAATATGTTTTCAGCGAGATAGCGATCAAGTGAGGCCGCGGCTCTCTCAGATTTCCTTATCTTTCTTTCCCTCTTTCTCCCTCTTGCAGGAGGAAGCAGCCCCATGTTGGCGTTCATCGGCTGGAATGCCCCTTCATGGCCGGAGATATACCGCTGGAGAGCGCCTGTCATCGTGTCCTCAGGAAGAAGGGGCACCAGCTTGCCATCCAGCCACGCGGAAGCATTGATCGCCGTGAGAAGTCCATGGGCGATAGACTCGACATATCCCTCAACTCCGACGATCTGCCCCGCGAAGAACAGTCCGTCCCTGCCGGTCGACATTTGCTTCTTATCAAGAAGGCGGGGCGAATCGAGATATGTGTTTCTGTGTATCGCTCCCCACCTGGCTATGCTCGCCCCTTCCAGGCCGGGAAGAAGGGTCAGAAGTTTCTTCTGGGCAGGCCGTGTAAGCCTGGTCTGGAACCCTACAAGACCGAGCAGAGAACCATCCCGCTTTTCCTGTCGAAGCTGCAGGACAGCGTGCGGCTCTTTTCCTGTCCTGGGATCGACAAGCCCTCTTGGCTTCAGCGGCCCATAACGCAGTGATTCCGTGCCCCTGAACGCGATCACTTCCACCGGCAGGCAGGCGTCGAAGCATTGGCCCGATTCGAATCCCCTCTTCTCCGCCTTCGGCGCTTCCAGCAGAAAGTCGATCAGCGCGGAATAACCCTCTTCATCGAGGGGGACGTTGAGATAGTCGTCTCCACCCTTGCCGTAACGGGATCCCCTGAATACCTTCGACTCATCGATAGTCTCAGCCTCTACAGATATCGCTATCGCGTCATAGAAAAAGAGTTTTCCTCCGTCGAAATGCTCTTCTATCGAAGCTGACATCTTGTCCGAAGTAAGGGGGCCCGTCGCTACGATAACGCAGCCGTCAGATGGAAGGTCCGGTTCTTCTCTTCTCTCCAACTCGATAAAGGGGGAGGCGTCGATAAGGGCTGTCACCTCAGCGGCGAACATATCCCTGTCGACGGCAAGAGCGTGGCCGGCGGGAACGGAACAACGTAAAGCAACTTCAAGCAGGATGCAGCGCAGGGCCGTCAGCTCCCTCTTGAGCACCCCGGATGATGTGACAGGATCTACAGATTTAAGGGAGTTGCTGCAGACAAGTTCGGCAAGAAAGGGAGTCCTGTGCGCGGGGGTCTCCACGACAGGCCTCATCTCTATGAGCTTTAAGGGGATATTACGGGATGCCAGCTGGAGGGCCGCTTCGCACCCTGCCAGCCCGCCTCCGATGACGGTCACCCGGTTCATTCCGGTTCGACCTCGTGTTTGCATGAGGGGCAGCGAAGGAAGCTTCCCTTCTTTTTCGTTGTTTTCTCGGCCATCCAGGAGTGTCCGCAAGAGGGACATTCTTTTTCGACGGGTTTGTCCCAGCTGGCGAATTTGCACTTCGGATATTTAGTGCAGCCGTAGAAGACCTTGCCTCTGCGGGTCTTTCTTTCCGAGATCTGGCCCTCGCACCCTTCTTCGGGACAGGATATCCCGAGAGAGACAGCTTCGGTATATTTGCAGTCAGGGTAATTACCGCAGGCTATGAATTTACCGAATCTGCCAGATTTGTAACCGAGCTCTCCGTCGCATTCGGGACACTTTCTGTCGAGGGCTTCTTCCTCCTCGAGCGATTTGGAGTGTTTGCACTCGGGCCACCCCGGACAGGCGAGAAATGGTCCGTTCCTGCTCCACTTCTTCACGAGCTTCTTTCCGCACTTCGGACAGTCTTCGTCAGACTCCTCCTGGACCATCTTCTTCAGTTCGTCCTTGCGGTCCCCGAACTTCTCGAGATCTGTATGAAGCGGCTCGTAGAAGAATTTGACGACATCCTGCCACTTCTCTTCCGATCCCTCTACCTTGTCGAGTTCGGTCTCCATTCGGGCGGTGAAATCGACTTCGAAGATATCATTGAACAGCTGCGCGAGTGATTCCCAGACCTTCTCGCCGAGTTCGGTCGGGAAGAGAGCTCTTCCTTCTTTTTCGACGTAGCCGCGGTCCTGGATGATGCTTATAATGGCGGCGTATGTGCTCGGCCGGCCTATACCCTTGTCCTCGAGTTCCTTGATCAGGGATGCTTCGGAGAATCTCGGAGGAGGTTCAGTGAAATGCTGGAAGGGATCGAGGGTTTTTATCTCAGCCATCTCTCCCTCTTCGAGGTCGGGCATCCAGTTGTCAGCCTCGGCCTGTTTGTCGGGATAGAGCGCGAGGAATCCAGGATGGATCAGTTTCCTGCCACCGGCCCTGAGAAGGTAATCATCCC
This sequence comes from uncultured bacterium, assembly GCA_964457905.1. GTDB lineage: Bacteria > Krumholzibacteriota > Krumholzibacteriia > Krumholzibacteriales > Krumholzibacteriaceae > JAUWCL01. The sequence continues at coordinate 15,771 of CAYWGA010000010.1, forward strand.
CCGCCGAGATATCGACTTCGCGAACGTCGTAGACGGCCGGAGAGGCAAGCGAAGAGAGGAATCTTCTCCATATCAGATCGTAAAGAGCTTTCTGGTCCTTCGTCAGGAAAGCATCAAGATCCTCGGGCCTGCGATACGAGTCGGTGGGTCTGATCGCCTCATGCGCGTCCTGGGCGAGCTTGCCCTTGGCGTAGCTGCGTTCCCCGCCGACGTGATCCTTCCCGAAGTTCTCCTCTATCCATTGCTTTCCCTGAGCGTATGCTTCCTTGCTCACGCGGGTCGAGTCGGTCCTCATGTAGCTGATCAGTCCGGCTGAACCCTCGTTGCCGAGCTCGACTCCCTCATACAGCTGCTGCGCGACGGCCATGGTCCTCTTTGCTGTAAAACCGAGCCTGCCGGCCGCTTCTCTCTGAAGGGTACTTGTGATAAAGGGAGGCTGAGGATTTCTTTTCTTCTGTTTGTTTCTTACGGCATTGATCATGATCTCCGAGGCTTTGATTTCCTCGACGATCCTGCTGGCGTCCTCTTCCGTACCTATCTCCGGTTTGTTTCCGGCTATCTTGAGGAGTTTCGCTTCGAATTCCCTGTCTTCTCCGCAGCGAAGAACGCCTTCTATGGTCCAGTATTCCACGGGGACGAAGGCTCTGATCTCATTCTCGCGTTCACATATCAGGCGCAGTCCCACGGTCTGGACGCGTCCGGCTGACAGACCGCGATAGAATATCCGCCACAGAACGGGGCTTACAAGGTATCCGACGAGCCGGTCGAGTATCCTGCGCGCCTGCTGGGCGTTTACCTTGTCTATGTCGATGTCTCTCGGGTGTCCGACTGCCTCGACAATGGCATTTTCAGTTATCTCGTTGAAGATGATCCTCTGGATCGGCACCCCGGTCTTCTTGAGAAGTTCCTCGAGATGCCATGCGATCGCCTCGCCCTCACGGTCCATATCGGTCGCGAGGAGAATACTTGAACTGCCCGAGGCTTTCTCCCTAAGCTCCTTCAGGACCTTGCTCTTGGCGCGCATATTGACGTATTTCGGCTTGAAGTTCTTCTCGACGTCGATTCCGAGTTCGCGTTTGGGAAGATCACGGATATGGCCGACGGAAGCCTTTACGTCATATCCCTTGCCAAGATACTTCTTGATCGTACGGGCCTTTGCGGGCGACTCAACTATGACGAGTACTTTATCCACGGTTTTGCTTCCTCAGTTAGTATTTCCAGTTCCGTTTTCATCGGACCTGTCAGGTATTGATGGAACGTAACGCAGGGCCACCTCCATCACTTCCTCAAGAGATGCGGGTGGCCTGAACTCCAGGCCCGCGCTCTCGATTATGAGGCTCAGGTGTGTCTCTGACAGCCATCCGGCGCTTCTCAGCCAGAGCAACCAGCCCTGCGCCTCGAGGCTAAGCATGCTCCGTTCAACAGCGGAAAGTACACGGGTGCCGCCTTCGAATCCGTCGTCGGCAAGAATGTCACCGCGTACGGAATCGGCATCGAGAAGAAGCATCGCCTGACGGATCTCACCCTGAGAGTACCCCATGTCCTCGAGTCTCGTGTACATGGTCCCGGGATCGTACGGATCGTCAGGTTCGTTGTCGATTATCCAGGAGATGATCTCCCTGATGCGTTCATCATCGTTTCTGGCGGTCAACAGTGTCGTCCTTTCCCTCTATAGAGGCGGAAAGCATGAATAATGTCTGTCAGGCATCCCGGCCGCAACACTTTTTATATTTTTTACCGCTCCCGCAGGGGCACGGATCGTTTCTTCCTACCTTGGGCTCTTCACGCTGCTGGGGCTGGACGGCTGGACGCGGGCCTGCCGGGCCTATGCCTCCTCCGGGGGGCTGGGGCTGAGCCGGAGCCTGCTGTGGAGACTGTGCAGCAGCATAAGTCTCGACCGTCTTATGCAATGCTACCTCACGCCGGGGTTGTCTCCGCTCCGTCTTTTCAGGGGAATCCACACGTGCGTGAAAAAGCCCCCAGAGCACCGTTCTATCGATGTCGTCCACCATATCGGAGAACATCGTGAAGGCTTCCTGCTTGTACTCGACGAGAGGGTCCTTCTGGGCGTATGACCGGAAGTGGATCCCCTCGCGGAGAGTGTCAAGTTCCCTGAGATGGTCCATCCACTTCTCATCGATACTCTGCAGCATTATCATCTTCTCGAGCTGTAGCATGATTTCATCGGGGATCATCGATTTCCTCAGCTCGAACGCTTTTCTTGCCTCTACCTGCAGGTGAGCGATGATCTTCTCTTCCTCTTCACTGTCTTTTTCGGAAAGCCCCGACAGGTCGAATTTGAAGAGGAAGATCGTCTCGAGCTCGCCTGCGGCTCCCTCTATATCCCACTCTTCGGGGAGTGTCTCGGGGGGCATATATCCATCGGTCACCTGGTCTATGACATTATCGATCAGCCCGTGGACCATACCGTCGAGGTCGTCAGTGTCGAGGATGCTGTTTCGTCTTCCGTAGATCACTTCGCGCTGCTTGTTCATGACGTCGTCATACTCGAGAAGGCGCTTCCTGATACCGAAGTTGTAGAGCTCGACTTTCTTCTGCGATTTCTCGATAGCTTTTGTGATAAACGGATGAGTGATGATCTCACCCTCTTCGGCTCCGAGCCTGTCCATGACGGCAGAGATCCTCTCCGACCCGAAGAGTCTCATGAGATCGTCCTCGAGAGAGATAAAGAATCTTGACGCACCGGGATCGCCCTGCCTGCCCGATCTGCCGCGCAGCTGCCTGTCGATCCTCCGGCTCTCGTGTCTTTCAGTACCGATGATCTGCAGTCCGCATGGAACATCTTCCGCGCAGTCCGTCTTCTTCTCTGTATTGGGACATTCGGCGCATCCGTCAGGAGTCTCGCAGAGGATACAGCAGCGTTCACACTGTACGATGCCCTTATCGAGCTTGATGTCAGTTCCCCTGCCCGCCATGTTTGTGGCGATTGTTACAGCGCCTATCTTGCCTGCAGCCCTCACGATCTCCGCTTCGCTCTGGTGCTGTTTCGCGTTCAGAACGTTGTGCGGGATACCGTCGCGCTTGAGCATTCGGCTGAGAGTTTCGGAGACCTCGACTGTCACAGTGCCGACCAGTACCGGCAGTCCTGCTTCGTGAAGGCGCTTGGTCTCCTTTATAATAGCAGCGTATTTCTCACGTTTCGTCCGAAAAATAATATCGTCGTAGTCGATTCTTCTGACCGGCCTGTTCGTGGGGATAACGTTAACAACAAGTCCGTAGATCTTGTGGAATTCCTCTTCCTCGGTCTCCGCGGTTCCCGTCATGCCGGCGAGCTTGTCATACATCCTGAAATAGTTCTGAAGAGTGATCGTCGCGAATGTCTGCGTCTCCCCCTCGATACGCACCTTTTCCTTCGCCTCGAGCGCCTGGTGCAGTCCATCGCTGAAACGCCTTCCTGCCATAAGGCGGCCGGTGAACTCATCGACGATCATGACCTTGCCGTCCTGGACTACGTAGTCCACATCCTTCTCGAACAGGGAATAGGCTTTCATCAGCTGGGAGAAGTTATGTATGACCTCGCTCTTCTCCGCGTAACGACGGTAAGCGGCGTCCTTCTTTCGTATCTTCTCGGCGGGATCGATAGAATCGTCGGAGTCGATCCTCTCGACTTCGATACTGAGGTCGGGAAGCACGAAGAGCTCTCGGTCCTCCTTGGAGAGGTTGTTTCGCCCCTTCTCTGTGAGATCGACCGTGTTTCCCTTCTCATCAACGACGAAGAAGAGCTCCTCGTCGAGCTCGTGCAGGTTCTTGTCCCGCATGAAACCGGCTTCGGTGCTGAGCATCATCCGCTCGAAGCCGGCCTGCTTCCTGAGCTTTGTGAATTTCTTGTTCTTTGGATCGCCCCGCCGGGCCAGGAGCAACTTGACTCCGAGGTCATAGTCTCCCTCCCCGTCTTCCCCTTCACTGGCTGCAGCTTTCTCCGCCTCGCTCATCAGGTCGTTTATCAGTCTCTTCTGCTTTCGTACGAGGCCCTCTATCTTCGTGCGGAGAAAAGAGAAATTCTCGTCGCTCGAGGATCCCTGAACGGGCCCCGAGATGATAAGAGGCGTTCTGGCCTCGTCCACGAGTACCGAATCGACTTCATCCACTATTGCGTATTGATGGATCCTCTGGACCTGGTACTCGCTGTTGAGTTTCATGTTGTCCCTGAGGTAATCGAACCCGAACTCATTGTTGGTTCCGTATGTGATATCGCTTTCGTATACGCTCTTGCGCTCCTCCGGCCCCATCTCGTTCTGGAGGAATCCGACCGTCAGGCCGAGAAATTCGTAGATCCTGCCCATCCACTCAGCGTCGCGGCGGGCGAGATAATCGTTAACAGTGATCAGGTGGGCGCCCCTCTTGTTCAGGGCGTTGAGATAGAGTGGCATAACAGCTACGAGAGTCTTGCCTTCCCCTGTCGCCATCTCAGAGATCGAACCTTCGTGAAGGGCTATCGCACCGCCGACCTGAACGTCAAAAGGCACCATCTCCCACGTGATGTCTTGGCCGACCACGGTCCATGAACGGCCCACATGCCTCTTGCACGCTTCATAGACGAGCCCGAAGGCCTCAGCCATGATGTCGTCGACGGTCTCGCCTTTACCCAGTCTCTCGATGAATTCCGCCGTTTTGACTGGAAAATCATCGTCGGTCAGGCCTGTATAGCTGTCCGCCCATTCCTTGACTTCCTCGATACCCGGGGCGAGGCGCTTCATCAGCCTCGTCTTCCTGTCACCGATGAACTTATTTATCAGTCCCTTGAACAAAAAGAGAACCTCCATTTGTACAGCAAGATAATACAACGCCCCCGGTCAATCAAGGCAGTCCCTTATCGAGCGGCGGAGGCGTGAGTATTCCGTTTTCGGGCCCTCTGGATCATCCCCCGGTCGTCGAGACCGATGGCGCGTGGAGGAATCCGCCGTTAGAGCCGAAAAACACCCTGCCGTTATGGTAGGCGGGCGATGAGTAGATCGGGCCGTCAGCCTTGTACTCCGCAGTGATCGACCCGTCCTTCAGCGACAGTATGGATAGTTTAGAATTGTAAGAAGTTACAGCTATCATATCACCTATTATCAAAGGCTTGGACCTGACGGCTCCCCCTATGTCTTTCTTCCATAGCAACTGGCCGTTGAGGTCCAGTGCTACGATGATACCGTCCTCGGTCCCTGCGACGACCTTTCCGTCAGAATATACCGGGGCGCTCCTTACCTCGCTGCCGGCCCCGTATCTCCACATCAGCATACCCTTTGAGAGGGAGTAGCCGATAAGGTACCTGTCACCGGTGCCGATGATGAGAAGATCGTCTTTCTCGAGGCAGAGAGGTGAAGAATGCAGTGTGCCGCCTGGTGCGACCCTCCAGGTCACCTTGCCGTCAAGCGTCAGCCTTACGAGAGAACCATCGGTACTGGCTGCCACGATATAGTCTTTGCCGACCGAAGGGGTGGCCCAGACCTGGTCGCCGATCTTCTGGCTCCATTTTCTATCTCCGGTCTCCAGGTCGAGAGATATTATCCGCCCGTCCATAGTACATGTAATGACCGTCTTGTCCCTGATAACCGGACTGCTGACGATCTTCGCTCCCCCGCGGTAGTTCCATATCCTCATGCCGTCTTCAGCGGAGAGGCAGAATACGTTCCCTTCATAATCAGCGCCCACGACGCGGTCTCCAGTGCATGCTGGAGAAGCGCCCACTCCGGTAGAAGCGGTATACTTCCACTTGATCTGGCCGTCAAGCGAGAAACAGTAGAGATTCCCGTCCCGACAACCGAATGTGACGTTATCGCCGCATATCACGGGGGAAGAGGTGACTGCGGCGTCGAATTTCTTCTTCCATCCCTGCGTTATGACGACTCTGCCTGATTTGATTGTCTTCTCTACGACTGGTGGAGGAGCCGGATCGCCTCCACCCGATTCCGCGGTGATCTCCACTGCGTCATCATCGCTGCCGCTGATCTCGATCTCACCGGTCTCGGTATTTCCTGCTGGCGAGAGAAGGATGTCCTCCCCTTCGCCGGCCTGATCCCTGTCGCCTCCGAAAGGCTTGAATATCAAAAGTATCGCGAGGACAAGGGCTGCTGCTCCGGCGGCCATCGGTACTGAACTTTTCATGATCTCCACACCCCGTTTCTTCCGTTCCGGAACATCGCTGACGCTCTTCATCCTGCCCCAGTGCATCGCCGCCAGTGACATGTCCGTATCCACCTCAAGCTCCCCGCTCTCCGGTATGTCGAACGAAGGAAAGAGGACGCTGTCGAGGAGCGCCTCCCTGTTTCTTCGCACGAAATCCCTTGATGGAGCGAAAAGGAGCGTATGTACACCTTCTGAAATACTGATCTGATCAAGCGTGAAATGATCCCCGTACTTCTTCTCGAATAGGTCGACCTGGCTTCCATCCTTCTGAAGACCGATCTCGACCCTGCCATCGAGTGAGTTGATAGAGCTCTCATTTCCCGTTTCAGAATCAAAATATACCGGTTCTATTCTCTTGTTCCTTAACAGAAAGGCTTCATCGCCTTTCTTCCAGACCATAAGGATGCACGTCTCATCCAGCCACGATTCGTCACGGCCCTCAGCAGCCTCTACACCGACTGATTCAGCAAGTTCCCGTAAGAACCGTGCCGGGTGCCCGAGCCTCGAAGAGGATATGATGTGCCGGTAGAGCTCTTTCAGAGGGAGTTCATCATCGGGCCTGTACCCGGAAAGGTAGAGAAAGAACTCATCTCCCTCATTTTTACGTGAGATTTCATGGTAGGTCAGAGAGTTTTTTTTGCCGTCGGCGCCATAACACACAAAGCAGGTTCTTCTCATGGCAATCACCTCGGGAGAGAGGTTAGCCAGAGGTCCCTGAAAAATCAACTATAATTCGGAGATAATTTCCGCTTCTTTTTAACCGACAAAGATCTTCTTGAAACCCGAGACCAGCTTGTCGAGCGGTCCCTCTCCGCCATATGCCGAACCACCATCGAGCTGCATCATGACCTTTTTGGCCAGGTTATGGTCAGGATCCCATTTCAGAGAATCTTGGAAATGCTTCACTGCGAGGTTTTTCAACCCGGCCTTGAAGTACACGAATCCGAGATTGGCGTGAAAATCAGCGCTGTAGAACTCTATTTCGATAGCTTTCCTGCAGGCGTCCCTCGCCTCGTGAAGATCGGAATTCGTCATCGCCAGACAGAATCCGTACCAGCTGTGATATGCCGGATCAGAAGAATCAAACCGTATCGCTGTTCTCAGAAGCATGATGGCCTTGTCGTAGCGCCCCACCCTCATCGCGTCACGGGCCTGCCTGAACGCCATGGAGGCGCTCCTGCTGTCTTCCTCGTGCAGTTCCTTGCCTTCTCTTGTGGCGCCGCCCTTGACATGCGTAGCTTCATCGTAGTTCCTGCGCTTCTGGGGATCACCGAGTACGCTGTACGCTTCATTGATGAGCTTGAACTTTTCCTTGTTCTCTGGCTTGTCGCCCGCAACGTCAGGATGATACAGCTTCGCGAGCCTGAAGTAGTTCTTCTTTATCTCATCCTCGGTAGACTTGGGCCATACCTCAAGGATGGAGTAGTATTCAGCCTTCTTTTTCTTCTCAGCCATTTATCTCTCGCTCCCGACTGGTGCCAGTTCGTTCATGAGGTTTTTAGCAAGCTCATTTTCAGGATCGAGCTTGAGGACCATGTCGAGATTCTTCCTCGACTCTTCTCTGGCTCCCTTTTCGTAGAGCGAGAGCGCGAGATTGAGTCTGGCCTTGAGGTATTCCGGGTTTATCTTCAATGCTGTCTCGAATTCCATTATCGCGTCGTCGGTCATACCTGTGTTGGCATATGCAATACCGAGCATATTGTGCAGATCCGGATAGTCAGGATGAAGCGAGAGTGATTTCTTCAGTTCGGCGAGAGCAAACTCATAATCACCGTTCTGGATCGATTCCAGCGCCAACTGCTTGCTGACCTGGGAAGATGAAGGCCTCTCCTCAAGGAGCCTTCTGAAGAGATCCATGATGTCTTCATTAAGGGGATCGTTATTGACCAGGCCGACGAGCTCCTGGACCTGCTCGATGAAGAAAGCCGGCGAAGAGGAAAGACTCGTGATCAGCTCTTCCCTGGAACGGTCATGTTTGCCGTCGAGCCAGTAACTTCTCGACAACATGACGCGCGCCCTGAAGTAGTTGGGGTTGATCCCCAGGGCTCTCTTCAGGCTTTCTCTCGCGTTGACCCTGTTGCCGTTCTTTTCATAGAGTTTCCCGAGGCCGTAATGTACGTCAGCGTACTTGGGCTGGAGCTCTATAGCTTTTTCGAGTTGTCTTACGGCTCTGGCCGTATCGCCGTCACTGTCGAGTTTCTTTGAGTATTCCGTATACGATTCGACCATATACATCCGGATCAGTTCCTGGTCCTTCCCGGCATCAGGATCACCGGAGTAATCTATGTATGATTCGAATTCCTTGCAGGCTTTCCTGTACTCACCCTTGTTGAAAAATCCTATAGCTTTCTTCAGATTATTTTTCGGGACGAACCTGAGGAACCTTTCGACGAACATATTGCTCTACCTTCCTTGCCTTCCAGGCGTTATTCGTGTCTTCAGGACTCCCCTCGGGGCGTTATATGCAAGTCACAGGCCAAATCGAGACGTATGAGCCAGTTCGGCGCCGCATCCGTAACTGATGTAATAACATTTAGATAGGAGATGTCCGAAAGAGCGCTGTAAATGTGGCCGGAATCAAGTCGGGAATCGAATGACAGGATTAATGCCATTTCAACGGAAATGCGTACGTAATCAGGCCGTTACAGAGTCGGCTAGCGGATTTCTGACGAAGTCTGGGTAGTGTAGGCCGACATCGAATCAAGGACACGGCGTACGTACTGCCTCGTCTCTGACGGACCTATGAGCTCCAGGGCAGCCAGAGGGTCCCTGTGAGGGGAGAATTTCTTCTTCCAGGTCCTCATCCGTCCATGTCCGGCATTATATGCCGCAAGTGTCCCGACGAGAGAGCCATCAGCCCGGTCGAGAAGAAACCTGAGATACCAGCACCCCGCCTCTATATTGAAACCGGGATCAAGAAGGTCATCTATCGAAATGTCCTTCCTGCCGAGCTTCCCCCCGATCCATTCACCCGTTGAAGGCATGACCTGCATCAACCCCCAGGCTCCGGCCTGGGACATGACAGTCTCATCGAATCTGCTCTCTTCCCGTATTAGAGCAAGGACGAGTTCTGGAGGCAGGTTCCTTTGGCGGGAATACCGGTCTATCTCATCTCCGTATGCGAAGGGATAGAGGTATTCTATGTAATCGGTCCTTCCGGCAAAAAGTCCGGCATTGTCTACTGTCAGTTCAAGGCAGAGACTTTCCAGTCCTGATTCAAGAGCTTCCTCGTACAGCGTGCCGAGGCAGGCTGCCTTCGCCGTATTATCCAGCAGGGCGATATAAGAATGTGCGCATTCAGTCGCTTCTTTCTTTCTTCCTCCGGAGGCGAAATATCTGAAAGCGCCGAGTGAAGGATGGTCGGCTGAAAGACCCGTTCCGGGGAACGGGATCTTGCGCGTGCCGGCCTCGATCGAACTGACAGAAAACGTATCTTTCCTTTCATCGGCATTCAGGAACCCGGTGCCGTCCTCCAGAGCCTTCGCGTAGAAGGAACCGGCTCTATTTCCGGAAAGGGACGGAATTCCGCCGCAGGTCCTGTCAATCCAGTACAGGTACGCGGATCTGAGCCTTCCACGTGCGCCTCCGATATTTGATTGCAGCATCTCGCACGCCTCACTGTTTCGTTTAAGCCGCTCGAGGACTACTGCCAGCCCGAGAAGCGCCTCTCGTCCGATTAAAGTCTTCGGGCCTGAATCGGCTATCCTGCGCCAGGTATCCACAGCTGTTTCCCATCGCCCCGATGCCACCTCTATACGTGCCGACCTGTCAGTAGACATCTCGGCAAGAGGATCATCCGGGTAGTAGAGCCCGTAGGTCCTGTAGCTGGCAGAAGCGTCTCTGTATCTCTTCATCCTGTACTGGAGACCTGCCAGTTTCTGGAGCGCCCGCCGTTTTCCTTCCACCGGGTAGATATCCGAATCGAATACGGCCCTGTATCGTGTAAGGGCCTTAGTCTTTCGCCCGGTTGCGGCAAGGAGGTCGCCCTCCAGGATTTCCGCCAGCCACTCATACTCTCCACTGGAACGGATGATCCCTGTCAGGATCCTTGCAGTCTCCATCTCTTCGGCGGATATTGCTGACGAGGCAAATGAAGCGGATGTTTCTGCTGATATCCCCGGTATGGCCATCGCACCGTCGGCAACAAGTTCATTCAGCAGCGGCATCTCTTGTATTCCGGGCCTTCTCCTGGAAGCAATCGAGATATACGAAGCGGCAGTCAGAGTGTCACTCGAAGTGAGGTAATACCTGCCGACCTGAAGAAGTGTCTGCGGATCAAGCCTCGACGCGTTACTGTCTGTGATGAAAGGCAGTGCGATCGCGGGGCCGCCGCAGATGACAGCGAGGTCGATCAGGCTTTTACCGGCAGGATGCGCCTCTGCCCCGCCGGCCGTGACGAGGCGCAGAGCAGAGACAGCTCGTTCGGCGGCTGACGCACTGTCCCCGGTCTCCATGAAAGCCTCCGCCCGCATGTGCAGGCGGTATACTTCGAGCCACGGATTCTGCTGTGATAACGACGAGAGTTCGATCGCGGAATTGAAACTGTCAGCGTCAAAAGCCCTCATCGCGCCGAGGAGTGAATCCTCTCCGGCGGCGGCTGATGGCACTAGGAGCAAGATGGTGATCGAGACGAGGAGCGGCCCTCTGCTGAACATTATTCCCATTCGATCGTGCTGGGTGGTTTGGAGCTGATGTCGTAAACGACCCTGTTGACCCCGTCTACCCTGTTGATGATCTCGTTCGATATATCCTGCAGGAAGTCATACGGGAGTCTTGCCCAGTCAGCCGTCATCCCGTCGGTACTGGTCACGGCTCTGAGGGCGGTTGCTTTCTGGTAGGTGCGCTCATCGCCCATCACACCGACGCTTCTCACTGGAAGAAGGACCGCGAATGCCTGCCAGACCTCGTGATAGAGATTTTCGCGCTTCAACCCGTCGATGAATATCCTGTCTACCTTCCGCAGGAGATCGAGATCATCCCTTTCGATAGCGCCAGGGACACGTACTGCCAGCCCGGGGCCGGGGAAAGGATGGCGCTCGATCTGTTCGGCGGGAAGGTCGAGGAACCTTCCGACCTCCCTCACTTCATCCTTGAAAAGAAGTGAAAGGGGCTCGATCAGTTCGAAGCTCATGTCGTCGGGAAGGCCGCCGACATTGTGGTGCGACTTGATCATATCAGACGGCCCGATTGTCGAACGGCTCTCGATGACGTCAGGATAAAGGGTTCCCTGCGCGAGGAAGGCGAAGGGGCCGTGCTTTTCGCTTTCTCTTTCGAATACGTCGATGAATGTCGCACCGATGATCTTCCTCTTCTTTTCCGGATCGGTGACTCCGGCGAGCTTGTCGAGGAATTCATCAGCCGCATCGACGAAGACCAGGTCGGTAGTAAGGCATCCGGCCAGTATTTCCTGGACCTCAACAGCCTCGTTGTCCCGGAGCAGTCCGTTGTCCACGAATACGGGGACGAGCTGTTTCCCTATCGCTTTGTCGACGAGAGCAGCCATTACGGAACTGTCCACCCCGCCGCTGACGGCGCATAGTACCCTGGCGTCTCCCACACGTTTTCTGATACGGGATACCTCGAGTTCGACGAATGATCTCGAGCTCCATGACCTGTCGCATCCGCAGACGTTGAAAAGGAAATTCTGCAGGATCTCGATCCCGTTTTCTGTATGGAAGACCTCGGGATGAAACTGTAGCCCGTATATCCTCTCATCGTCGTTGTTCATCGCGGCGATCGGACATCCGGTAGATGAGGCGGTCGTTACGAATCCTTCAGGCATCGATTTGAGTCGGACCCCGTGGCTCATCCAGACCTTCTGCTCCGCGGGCGTACCCTTGAAGAGGGTCGTGCCGGTATCGGCCTCGATCTTTGTGTGTCCGAACTCCCTGTGCCCCGATTTCTCCAGCTCAGCGCCCTTCATCTGGGATATGAGCTGCATACCGTAACATATACCGAGTATGGGAACTCCAAGAGAGAATATGTCCGCTTCTACCCTGGGCGCGTCCTTCTCTGTCAGGTCCGCCGGACCGCCGGAAAGGATCAGTCCCTTCGGTTTTTCGGCGAGGATCTTCTCGATTGACGCCGACGGCGGAAGGATTACCGAGAATACCTGCTCCGCTCTTATCCTGCGAGCTATCAGCTGCGTATACTGTGATCCGAAATCAAGAATAACGACCGATTCGCCTTCCCACTCCCTCATCATATGCGGATACTCCTCCTAGTGCCTGAAATGCCTTCTGCCGGTGATGGCCATCGTGATCCCGAGTTTTTCAGCGGCGGCGATCACTTCGTCGTCCCTTATTGACCCTCCTGGCTGGATTATACATCTTACTCCGGCCTCCACAAGAGTCTCGACCCCGTCCGGGAAGGGGAAGAACGCGTCAGAACCGGCTGTTGCCCCTTCGATCGTCATATTCTCAATGCGGGCCTTATCCACCGCTATCCTGCATGAATCTACCCTGCTCATCTGGCCGGCGCCGACTCCCACCGTACCGAGGGAATCACAGATAACGATCCCGTTCGATTTCATATGTTTTACGACTATCCAGGAAAGGCGCATCGCTTTCTCTTCTTCAGGGGAAGGTTTCCTGGAAGTGACTATCTCGAGGCTCTCCAGTTCGGGGAAACCGGTATCCCTCTCCTGGACGAGGAGCATAGGTCCTGCTTCCCTCGCGACATGCCCCGTTATCTCCCTTTCCCACTCGATCTCAGGAAGTGTGATGAGCCTGAGATTCTTTTTCTTCTTCATCGATTCGAGGGCGCCTTCCGTGAATCCCCTGGCGAGGATCACTTCGACGAATCCTTCTTTCGCGACGGCAGCGAGATCTTCATCGACGATGCCGTTGATCGAGATCACGCTTCCGAATGCGGATAGAGGATCTGTCTTACGGGCCCTTATAAAACTCTCCCCCACGGTATCGCATACCGCGGCTCCGCACGGGTTCATATGCTTCAGTATCGCACAGGCGTTCGTCCCGAGGTCGCGCGCGAGAAGATAAGCTGCCCACATGTCCTGGATATTGTTGAACGAGAGTTCCTTTCCCTGGTGCTGCACGAATTCGTGGAAGGAACCTTCCGGTGATTCCTCGACATACAGCGATGCGTTCTGGTGAGGATTCTCGCCGTATCTCAGGGAACGTGATTTCCTGTATACGCTGATTCTCTGTTCGGGCATCTCGCCAGGCGCTTCTTTGCTGTCGAACCATTCTGAAATGGCGGAATCGTACGCCGCAGTATGGTGGAACGCTTTCGAAGAAAGCTTCCTTCTCGTATCGTCAGTAACGCAGCCTTCGTTTGCGTCCATCTCTTCGAGGACAGGACTGTAGTCAGCCGGGTCGGTGACGATCGATACAGAGTCATGATTCTTGGCAGCCGACCTGATCAGAGTCGGGCCTCCGATATCGATCTGTTCCACGATCTCGAGATCTGACAGTGAAGGGTCCGAAGCCGCCTCTCTGAACCGGTACAGGTTTACCGCCACGAGGTCGATCAGGCCGATCCCGAGCTCCGATGCCTGGTCGAGATGAGCCTTCTTTGTTCGGTCAGCCAGGATGCCACCATGCACCTTGGGATGAAGCGTCTTTACCCGTCCGTCCATGCATTCCGGAAAACCTGTCAGGTCGCTAATTCCGGTGACCTCTATTCCGGCTTCCCTGATCGCCCTGGCGGTGCCGCCTGAGGCGATTATCTTGACTCCTCTTTCGGTGAGCCCCCTGGCGAATTCAACGACACCGGTCTTGTCGGTAACACTTATCAGCGCTCTCTCGATCTTCCTGTTCATTTTATATACCTCTCGATGTCGAGATCGGGGAAGAGCATCTTCATGGCAGCGGTGTAGCGCTCCGTTGTCTTCCTCACTATATCGGGGGGAAGCTCGGGAGCCGGCGGTTCATGGTCCCAGCCGATCTCGTTGAGGAAATCCCTTACGTACTGCTTGTCCAGGCTCTTCTGCTGATGCCCCGGTTCGTATTCGTCCACGAGCCAGAACCTCGAAGAATCCGGCGTGAGGACCTCGTCTATTACAATGATCTGACCCTCCGTGACACCGAATTCGAATTTTGTGTCAGCGATTATGATGCCCTTTGTAAGGGCGTATTCGCTCGCTCTCGAATAGAGATCGAGGCTGATCCTCTCGAGCTCTTTTGCGGTGCTTTCTCCGACGATCTTTGCCGCTTCCGCGATGGAGATATTCTCGTCGTGCCCCGAGTCAGCCTTGGTCGATGGTGTAAATATCGGTTTTTCGAGCTTGTCCGAATTTACAAGCCCCGTGGGTAGCTTGATGCCGCATACCTCTCCCGTATTCTGGTATTCCTTCCACCCGGATCCTGAGATGTATCCGCGGACGATGCATTCGATATCGAGCCTGTTGGCCTTCTTGACCAGCATCGATCTCCCGGCGAGCTGATCGGGGAATCCGTTGAACGGCTCGGGGTAATCTTCGACCTCGACAGATATCATGTGGTTGGGCAATGTGTCGAACTTGTCGAACCATGCGGCCGAGATCAAGTTGAGCACGGCGCCTTTCCCTGGTATGGGAGTAGGTATCACCGAATCAAATGCTGAGACGCGGTCAGTTGCGACCAGCAGGAGCATCTCTCCCAGGTCGTAAATATCTCTTACCTTACCGCTGTAGTCGGGAACGATCCCCGGAAGTTTGCTTTTGTCATTACTCATCACTGATCGAAACTCTCCTTCCCTCAGTCTTGACTCTTCCCCCAGCGTAGAACCGGACCGCTTCCGGATATGCCGCGTGTTCCTCAGCGAGTATCCTCTCGCTCAGTGAATCCTCTGTATCGTCCGCCAGTATAGGAACGACTTTCTGAATGATTATCGGACCTGTATCTATACCGGCATCGACGAAATGCACCGTACAGCCGGAATATTTCACGCCGTAATCGAGAGCCTGCTTCTGTCCGTGCAGGCCCTTGAAACTCGGGAGCAGTGCGGGATGTATATTCAGCATCCTCCCGGAGAATTCTTCGAGCAGTCTGCCCTTGACTATCCTCATAAATCCCGCAAGACAGACGAGACCGACTCCATGTTCGACGCAGAGACGATGCATCTCCTCACTCGATTCCAGGGACATCGATCCTCTTCGGGGTCCGCAATCGATGACGGCGCTTTCTATGCCATTGTCACGCGCGTATCCAAGAGCTCCTGCTTCCGGGTTATCGGTGATCAGCAGTGCGATCTCGGCCGGGTATGCCTCATCCTGGCTCGCAGCGGCCAGTGCCTTGAAATTACTCCCCCGTCCGGAGGCTATGACAGCGATCTTCATCTTGTCTTTCATCATCACTCCCTGATCGAGAGGGCCGAACCACGGAGTCTTGGCTGGCTGGATACGGCTGCCCGGCAAGGCCGCCGTTGGGAGTCCGCCACCGTCTCCTGCGCCGGACCCGTTGATGCCGGATATTATCTATCCTCACGCGTTCAGTCAAGCGGTGATATGGACAGCGAGGCATCGCGGTCGATGACTGTGAGGCCCCTGCGAGGCAATACAGACGGGGGGCGCACAGAGATGCCTGTTCTTCCATCCCCGACGACTGTCGGTTCACTGATTACGTGCCAGACACTTCCCCCTTCCGGGATGCCTCTGGACCACGGGCTGATGAATATCTTTTCAACACCGAGGTCCCTGCGAAGGAGTAAAATACCGGCATTCTCGCAATCCCCCGGCGCGAGGATGAGGATCGAGCCGATGCCCCTCACACCAGATCTGCGCAGATCACCCGCGAGATACGATGCAGTTCTTTCAGAAGGCCATTCTTCGAGAACCAGGACACCTCCCCGTCCCCCGTACAGAACAGCGTTATTCCGGGGGAATTCGATGGGGCATCCCCCGGTAGATTCCCGGCCCGAAACGGCGGGCTTGAAAGAAACGAGCGCGAGGATCAACCCTGCCGCGATTATCCTTCTTCGATGTACGTTCCATCCCAGGCCAAGCGCGAACAGTGAAAATCCCGGGATATATAGCCGTGAGTCGAAATCAGAGATAAGTACCCCTGCTCCCGATACCTTCGATCCGCGTTCTACGAGAGCAGTTGTGATCCCAGCAACCAGGTTCAGGGGCAGAGCCGCCGCATCACCGAGCGCATGTCCAGCGATGACATATATGAATCCGCCGTAGAGCATGGCAGTCACGGGAAGAGCCATCAGAACGCTCATCACAGGGCCGGCCAGCGGAGCGAATCCGAACACTTTCACTATGAATGGCAGCATAGACAGCTGAACGGAGAGCGACATGACTATCGACAAGAAAGGGATACTCAGCATCTTCATCCATCTGTTCCCCGACATACGGCCCTGGAGATGGCGGCTTACCGGGATGCCGATCAGAGCGACACCGGCAGCAGCGTTAAAGGAAAGAAGAAAACCGGTATCGACCAGTGAACGGGGATCTATGATACATACGAGAAACGCTCCGGCGATCACGCACTTTGCCAGGTTGATCCTTATCCCGCCGAGACGGAACATCCTCATGACCGTCATCATCGACAGCGCCCTGAGCAGAGATCCAGGTGTTCCCGCTACAGAGGCGTAGAAAGAGAGTGCGAAAAGGGCGGTGACATCCCGGATCATCCCTCTTGCTCCGGCAAGAGTAAGCATCGCGAACAGCGGAACAGCGATCAGACCCAGATGCAGGCCGCTCAGCGCGAGGTAATGAGCGGTACCAGTCGCGCTCCAGTGCCGCCTGGCCTCATAAGGGATAGCCGTCTTGTCCGCTATGAGCAGGGCCCTCAGCAGACCCTGCGTCTCCCCATTGAGAGATTTCGTCCCGGTGATAGAGATCATCCGGTCCCTTACCGCGCGGACAGATGCAGGAAATTTTCCTGTACGGCGTTTCGTCGGTCCTGTCGGGCCGGACGGCAGCAGTGATGCTGTCATGAAGACCAGAAGCCCGGAGACACATGTGAGTAAGACGCGCTGCCACAGAAGAGAGTTTTTACCGGAATGAAAAAAAGCGAGGAAGAAAGAGACAGCCACGGCTGCCGCGGCTCCAGTCGAGCCTGAAGGGAAAAAGGTACCCGCAAAGAAAAAGACGGCCCACCACACAAACATCATCCACCTCCCGGCCGTGTCACATAGAATTATCCGCCGAAGAAAGAAACCCTGTTCTTACCCTCCCTTTTCGCCCTGAACATCGCCTGATCCGCCTTGCGGAAGAGTTCCTCTTCATCGCCTGCATCGACGGGGAATATGCATCCACCGATACTGATGGTTATTCCCAGCTCACTTCCATCCCCGATCGTCAGTTTTGTGCCCGCGACTACCTCACGGATCCTTTCGGCCGTTCTCTCCGCCGGATCCCGTCCCGCGCCAGGAAGCAGGGCTATGAACTCCTCCCCGCCGAACCTGAACAGTTGATCTATCTTTCTCAGGTGTTTCTTTACTGTCTCCGCGACAAGCTTGAGTACCTTGTCGCCGATATCGTGACCGTACTTGTCATTGAAGAATTTGAAATCATCTATATCCATGATGAGAAAGGCGAGGCACTTCCGGTTACGGGTGGCCCTTTCCATTTCGAGGGGAAGCTGTATCTCGTAATTGTTTCTGTTGTTCACTCCGGTCAACCTGTCGATAGACACCATCCGCTCAAGCTGCCTGTTGTTGTCTAGCACCCTGATGATCCCCTTGGCGACAAGGTTATAGTTTACCATGCTGTCGCTGGAGGGATTACCCCTGGAGATCGAATGCACCTCGAGAAGCCCGTATACAAGGCCGGCGCTCCTGAGCGGAAAGAGCATCAATGATCCGGTTCTCTCATCGACAGGAAAGACAGTTCCATCTATCCGCTCCCTGCCGACCAGGATCATCGAATCCTCGGAACCGAGCGAGGATCCATAGAATCCTCCCGATTCAGCGTCGGCCAGTGACGATTCCCCGATCCTCCCTGATTTCCTGATATTCGGAGCCTCGAATTCGCTGAACAGCATAAGAAAGGCGGATGCTCCCGGCTCTATGCTCCCGGCGAGATCGAGCAGGTTTTCCAGCCTGTCCGTGATATTGACTGGGGATTCATCGAGGGCCAGAGCCGATATGATGCCGTCAAGCACCGAGGGGACGATCCCTCCCCTTACTCCCTCTGTTCCGGAAACGGAACTGTACTCGTCAGAGGGCATCTCCAGGGTTATCCTGGAAGGGCCCGACCGCTCGGTGAACTGTACGTGCACCTCTCCGCCCCTGTTTTCCGGGCTTCCGCGATCGTAAATCCTGAGAGAGACGAGCTCCTCCATCGAGAGCCATGCCTCCCTGATCAGTTCAGTGCGTATTCCTGAAGCGAGTGCGTTCCTGATACCCTCTATCCTCTTCGAGGAAAGAAGGTGCCTGGGGATCAATCTCGACAGGAGAAACCTGTAATCTTTCTCAAACCCATGGTGCATTCTTCGTCTCGCTATATCAGGGTCGTTCTTACGGTATACTCCATAAATAATTATACACTATTACGACAACGATTTAAAGGGGGACGAGGGAATCCGTGGGCACCAATCATGCATGATGCTGTATAACAGACTATCGATCCGCGGCCCGTTCTACCCTTGTATGTATCCGCGGATTTGGATATATTACGCCAGACTTGGAGGTTAGAAGGAATGAAACGACTGTTGTTGGTCTCGTTAGCCCTGGTAGTAGCCATTTCCCTTACCGGCTGTTTTCCGGCCGGAAAAAGTGGGAAATCGGCCGCCCAGGATGATATCGAGCCATCCGGCAGCGAAGAAGAAGTATATCTCCTCTACCCCCAGCTCATGCTTCTCAGCAGAAAACTGGACGAGGCTGAGGCGTATTACAAGCTCGGCAACCTCGACTACTCCCTTTCTCTCAGCGAAGACCTCATCATAGATATAGAGGAATTCAAGTCCACCGACCCCGACCCCTTCGTTTGCGACCATCTCGATATGCTCGAACAGAGCGCGATCGTCCTGAATAACCATATCGAGGATGAGGAACTGGAGAACGAGTGGCGTGACCTGATGACTGCCGTGATAGATTCGATCGGCCAGAACCATGTCGTCGAGGAAGAAATAGAAATCGTGCTGAACTGGCGTACCGAACACTGGCTGCGCTATTTCCAGGGCAAGGGCCGGAGACATTTTACCAGATGGCTCGAGCGCGTTGAGATGTATCGGGATATCATCGAACCTATTCTCATCGAGCAGGAACTTCCACGTGACCTGCTCTTTCTGGCTGTCATAGAAAGCGGCCTGAATCTCCACGCCAGATCGAGCGTTAAGGCTACGGGGCCCTGGCAGTTCATGGCAGGCACCGGGCGGCTGTTCGGGCTGAGGATCAACTGGTGGATAGACGAAAGAAAAGATATCGTCGCCGCTACCTATGCGGCCTCGAATTACCTTAAATATCTCCACGGTCTTTTCGGACGATGGGACCTCGCTCTCGCCGGATACAACTGCGGTGAATACCGGGTAGCTGGAGCCATCTCGAGGCAGAAAACAGAGGACTACTGGATGCTCCGCCTTCCGAGCCAGACGAAATGGTTCGTCCCGAAATTCATGGCCGCTCTGACCATAGGGCGAGACCCCGCTGCTTTCGGGTTCAAGATCCGGAAAGTCGAACCGGTGACCTTCGACCAGGTGACGATCGACCGCTCGACTGACCTGAAGCATATCTCGAGGGGCGCCAACTGTACCATTACACGCCTGAAGGACCTCAACCCTGCCCTGAAGAGATGGGCCACTCCTCCGAACATGGAGATAGACCTGAAGGTTCCTTATGGAACGGCGGACGACGTGCTGGCCGTACTTGCGAGCATACCGCCCGGGGAACGTGTCTCCTGGCACAGGCACAAGGTCAAAAAAGGTGAATCACTCTCCCGGATATCATCAAAGTACGAGATATCCCAGTCAGAGCTTAAGCGGATCAACAATATCAAGAACGCCCATAAGATCCGGGAAGGCACCATCCTTCTTATCCCCGTAAAGGATTCCGGCCAGGTAGCCTCTGCTACCAGTAAACCGAAGTACAGGGAATCGCCGAAGCTTCCCTCCAAGATCAAGGTTAAGAAATACAGCGCGCCCAAGGGGCAGACAAAAGTTGTATATACTGTCAAGGACGGAGACACGCTCAGTGAGATAGCCGAGCGTTATCATGTCGGCCTGAGCAAAGCGAGAAAATGGAACAACCTGCGCTATAACTCTACGATCCATCCGGGCCAGAGCATCGTGATATATCTTCCCTCCGGCTCCAGCACACAGGTAGCGGGATCGAGCGGAAATAACGCCGACCCGAAGAATATGGATGGCAAAAAGAAGGTCTACCATACGGTGAGAAAGGGCGAGACACTCTCTGCTATCAGCAGGCAGTACAGTACGAGGGTCTCAGATATACTCGCGTGGAACGGCAGCATCAAGAAGGACCTGGTCTATCCGGGCGACAAGCTGATGATCTGGGTCGAATCAGACTGATTATTTCACGGAAATAGAACTCATCCCGTCAGGAATATCTACTCGTTTAACGCGACCCGATACAAGGCAGTTCGTGCCAATCTTTATTCCGGACGGAATTCTCGTGCCCTTCCCGACAAGGGTCACCCCGAAATCAAGATACTCGGGCTGGATATCACTCGGGATGTTCGCTTTTCCAAGGCCTATTACGGCCTCGCTGCCGACCCTGACATCCTTGTCCAGGATCGATCGAACTACCTTCGCCCCTTTCCCGATCACGCAATCCTGAAGGATGACTGATTCCTCCACCAGTGCCCCTTTTTCAACGATCACTCCCGGGGAAAGGACCGAGGAACGAACTGTGCCGGAGATGATCGAGCCACTGCAGATCATCGATCTTTCTACCCTGGAACCCGGCATCAGCCTCATCGGCGGATAATCGTCAGGTACGGTCATCACTCCGAGTCCGCTGCCCGACAGCTGGAGGCGGGGCCGTTTCGTGAGGAGAGAAAGGCTTGCCTGGTAGTAGGATTTCAACGTCCCGATGTCGAGCCAGAATCCTCCGTACCTGAAGGCTGAGACCTTACCCCTTTTTACAAGATCGGGAATGATATGCTTGCCGAAATCAAGGTCGTCATACGACTTCTTCAATCTCTCGAGTGTGCTGATCAGGAAGTTACGATCGAAGATGTATATCCCCATGGAAGCCAGGGTGCTCCTTGCAACATCAGGTTTCTCGTCAAAGCGGAGTAGCTTGCCCGAGCCGTTCACCGTTGCGATACCGAAATGCCTGGTCATGCTCCTCGGAACATCACTGACGGCAACGGTCAGAGGTCTCCCTGAACTGATGTGATATGAGAGAAAATCGCCATAGTCCATGTTGTATACATGATCTCCCGACAGGATCAGGACATGATCCGAATCGAGAGATTCGAGGATAGACATGTTCTGATAGATAGCGTCCGCTGTCCCCTTGTACCAGTCGGCTGCCCTGAACCCGAGATGCGGGTGCAGTACATGAAGCCCTCCTGTCGCCCTGTCGAGGTCCCACGGCTTGCCGATGCCGAGGTGCCGTTCAAGTGAGCGGGATATATACTGCGCGAGGACGAACACTTCTCCGATGCCTGATCTGACACAGTTCGTAAGTGTGAAATCGATGATCCTGTACTTGCCGGCAAAGGGAACGGCAGGCTTCGCCCTGTGAGAGGTCATAAGGCTGAGGCGTTTACCGATCCCGCCCGCCAGTATGAATGCCGGCATCCTCGTTATCATTACTCGTCCCTCACCTTTTCACCCGGTTCCACTATCCTGCCCTGTTCGATCGAGATGCTGTTTCCGGCGGAAGCGCCTTTCCCGATGACTGTGATATCTCCTGAAGGCTGAGTGACTCTTCCGATCCGCGCGGCGGTTCCGATCGTCACATCCTTATCGAGGATCGTCCTTTCCACCACGGCTCCCCTTCGGACCCTCGAGTCCGAGAAGATGATGCTGTCTTTTACAATGGCGCCTTTTTCAACCACGGCACCAGGGAAGAGTATACTTCCGCTGACCGTTCCTTCGATCCGGCTGCCGCAGGCGACTATCGATCCGGACACTTTGCTGCCTGCGCAGAAACACGCCGGTGGCAGATCATGTCCTCTAGTGTAGACCGGCCATCCCTTTTTCGCTGTCAGGGGGCCGCCCTTGAGAAGATTCATCGAGGCCCGATAATAAGACGGTATTGAACCTATATCCTCCCAGTACGATTCGAATGGAAAGGCGAAAACCTTCCCCTCATCTATAAGGGGGATCAGCATATCGAAGACGATATCGGTCCTGTTCTCCTTCAGGTGACTGGTCAGCAGTCTGGCGTCAAAGAGGTACATACCCAGGGAGGCCCTGTCGCTTGATAAGGCGCGGGCAGGTTTTTCCCTGAATTTTTTGACCAGGCCGTCCCTTCCGCACCGGACCATGCCGAATCTCGAACTCTCTCTGGGCGAGACCTTCTTGCACGCGATAGTCACCGGACCGTCGTGTGACAGGTGATATGCGACGATCTCACCGTAGTCGGCGACATATACCTGGTCCCCTGAGAGCACAAGGACAAGATCGCAGTCCGAATCCTTTATCAAATCGAGATTCTGATAGAGAGCGTCGGCAGTGCCGAGATACCAGTGCGCCGCCTCGCCGCGGTATGACGGTTGAAGGATGGTCACTCCGCCGTGTTTTCTGTCGAGGTCCCACGGTTTGCCCATCCTGATATGCTCGATGAGTGATTTGGGATTGTACTGAGCGAGGATATTGATGTCGGTGAGACCGGAATGAACGGCATTACTCAGGCAGAAATCGATGATCCTGTATCGCCCTCCGAAGGGGACGGCGGTCCTTGCTCTATGCCGGGTAAGAACGGAAAGACCCTCGCCGGTTCCTCCAGCCAGTATCATTGTGAGGATCTTCAACCGGCTGCAACACCCCCGGGTTCCCGGTCACGGCCCTGTCAGAAAGAGACGAGTAATGAAATGCGATGGGTCGTATCGAGAACGTCGTGCATAAGTAACGCGTAATCTATGCCGAGATTGAATTCCCAGGAAGTAAAATCCTTCAGAAGGAATCCCGCGCCGCCCGTCCAGCGGCCCATATCATAGCCACCCCTCAGCGCTACGATGTCGCGAATAAGCAGTTCGGCTCCAAAATGGAAGTCCGCGCTGGCGCTTCCGATCCAGTACTGCGATACCCACTTCCTGTTCTCGAAGCGGAAATCACTGTCAGCTGCGAGGACAAGCACGCTGTTCATGCTCTTTATCGATATGGGCCAGGCAAGGCCCATCTTGACTGCGGGGTAGATGAATTCACGTTTTCCGGTGCTCCAGCTGATAAATGTCCCGACGGCGTCCTGCAGTTTGACGCCAACAGCGAGGTCCCGCCAGACTCCGCGCTTGAGGTAACCGAGATCGACGCCGAGACCGAAGCTGGTAACACCGGTCACCTGGTCGTTTCTTATAAACTTCAGGGTCGCACCCACGTCTCCCCAGCTCATCATCTGGCCGTAGGTCAGAAAGACCGCCAGGTCGTTGACGCTCTCGAGAGGATAGTTTCTGTAGTCGAAATTGAGTGACTCCCCGTTCCAGGGCTCGAATCTGTCGTCTCCATCCGAGTTATCGATCATGCCGCTGTCCATCGGGACTATACGGATATCGTCAATACCCATGTGTATTACAGAGAAACCCCAGCCGGACTTTCCGTTCTTGAGCGGAAAAGCAGATGAGAAGTAGTTGTAGTCTATAATTTCACCGAATCGCTCGGAGTGCATTAGAGACATCTCCCAGCTCCCCGGTGCCGTCAGGAAGGAAGAGAAGTCGGCGATCCCTGCGGGGTTCCAGTAGGTAGTCGTAGCGTCGTTCGCGACGGCTATGAACGCCCCGCCCATGGCCATCGCCCTGGCGCCGCCGCCAAGACCCATGAATTCACCGGCATACTTCTCCGCTGACGCGCCTGATGCAAGGCTGAAGGTAAGGAGCAGACACAACACGAAAAGACGGATCCGCATGCATTTCTCCGATTTCCCAGGGGATTTATCTAAAGAACTCCAAATCTATCAGCAGCGACAATCGGCCGGCACTTGTTACCTGCTAATTATAACAAACACCGTTAGCCGAAACAAATGTTAAAAACGATGTTCGGAATGGTCCTGCTACACCAGTCCGTACTCCTTGAGCCTCCTGTACAGCGTTCTTTCAGACATTCCGAGCTGCCTGGCGGCTCTGCGCCTGTTCCCGCTGTTTCTGGCCAGGGCGTCCCGTATCGCATCTTTCTCGATACTGGTCATGTCGGGGTGCTGGTCAACGCCTGCCTCCTCGACCTCGACCATTGTACCCCATCTTCCCGGGGCACCGCTCTGGCCGGGGCGTTCCTTCAGCATGTGCAGGATCTCCCGGACATCGTTGTGAAGCGAGAGAAGAGAGTTCATGATCAGCTCCCTTTCCACCTCTTCACGCGTCTTGTGGACATGTATCGGAAGGTCCGGGAAGGCCCGGCTTTCCTTTCCAAGCCTCTCCTGGAGCCGTTTTTCGATCTCAAACGCGTTGACCACCGGATTGTTGGTCAGCACGATCAGATTGTCGATCATGTTGGCAAGCTCGCGGACGTTTCCCGGCCAGGGATAACGAACGAGCAGCTCCATGCCCTTTCTGTCGACTCCCTTTATCGATTTACCGTGCCTTGCATCCGATCTGCGGAGGAAATGACGCACGAGGAAGGGTATATCTTCCTGCCTCGCCCGAAGAGGCGGGACCCTTATCTGGACGACTTTCAACCTGTAGTAGAGGTCCTTTCTGAAGCTGCCCTGCTCTACCGCCGTTTCCAGCTCCCTGTTTGTCGCAGCTATCAGCCTGACATCAGCGTGGAGCCTTTCTACACCCCCGACCCTGAGGAACTCGCCAGTTTCAATGACCCTCAGCAGTTTCACCTGCATCCCGAGAGACATCTCCCCCACCTCGTCGAGCAGCAGTGTTCCGGTGTCGGCCCGCTCGAAGAGCCCGCGCCTTCGAGCCACTGCTCCGGTGAACGCGCCTTTCTCGTGTCCGAAGAGCTCACTTTCGAGGACACCCTCCGCGAGGGCGCCTACGTTGACTGTCTCAAAGGGCTTGGATCTGCGCCGGCTCATCATATGGATGACCTTCGCGGTCAATTCCTTGCCTGAGCCGCTTTCACCCTCTATCAGAACGGAGACATCTGTAGGAGCGACCCGCATCGCCATCTCGAGCATTTCGTTTAGAGGTTCGGAGCGGCCGACGATCCCGGCCGCGCTTTTCATCCGCCTTAGGGCTACTAGGTTTATCGCCCTGACTAAGAAATCCTCACGGTCGACAGGTACCGGGACATAAAGGTCGACTCCCGCTCTTCTCTCGGAAGTGATTTCTGCTTCATCCTTTCCGGGGCCAAATACGACGGCGTCGAACTGGATGAAGGTCCTGGTGAACCTCTTTAAGAGAGCATGGTAATTTGAATGTTCACCGGAAGAATCCACTACCAGGATGATGCCGCCCTGAGGCTCATCGAGGCCAAGCGCCTCTGAAACTGATACCAGGTTGCGCAGGTGAAGACTCTCCTCGGAGGCCAGGTCCTCGAGGACTCCGTTTATCTCTTCACTTTCGACAAGCGCCCAGATCTCCGGATTCATCCGTATCACTCCACTTCGTACAGTTTTGTCTTCTCTCTAAGTGTCTGCCGGCTAATTCCCAGGATCCGCGCTGCCTGGGATTTATTCCCGCCTGTCTCATCAAGGGTCTTCATTATCAGTATCTTCTCCATCTCCCGTATGCTCACGGGTCCGAGGCCGGCAAGACTGTCAGAGTCCGTTCCCTCGGTGTCACTCAGGCACTCACCGGATATATCGGCCGGTATGTGCTCGGGAAGCAGCTCATCTTCCGCATCAAGCAGGATCGCCCTCTCGATGACGTTCTTGAGCTCCCTGACATTGCCGGGCCACGAATAATCCTGTAGTACTTTCAGGACGTCCTTGCCGGCTTTCTTTATGCTCTTTTTGAATTCCTTGTTGAACATCGCGATGAAATGATTCGCCAGGAGCTGGATATCTTCCGTACGGTCACGCAGCGGCGGAAGGTTGATCGGTATCACCTGAAGCCTGTAGTACAGGTCGTTCCTGAAGATGCCTTCCTTGATCGATAGTTTCAGGTCCCTGTTGGTCGCGGAGATGATCCTTGTGTTTGTCCTGAGATCCTTCACGCCTCCGACGCGCCTGAACGTCTTGTTTTCAAGGACGCGAAGCAGCCGGCTCTGCAGGGTGATCCCCATCTCGCCGATCTCGTCGAGAAAGATGGTCCCTCCTTCGGCCAGTTCGAAGAGTCCTTTCTTCCTCATCTTGGCGTCTGTGAAGGCCCCCTTCTCGTGCCCGAACAGCTCGCTCTCAAGAAGGGTCTCAGGCAGAGCGGCGCAGTTGATCTCGAGGAACGGTCTTGCCTTGCCTCCCTCGCTCGCGTCGTGGATAGCTCTGGCGACCAGTTCCTTTCCCGTTCCGCTTTCACCCTGTATAAGGATAGTGCTGGCCCGGCTCTCTCCGATCTTCCTTATGGTAAGGAAGACCTCCTGCATCACCGCGCTCTTTCCTATAAAGCTCTTTATATTGTAATTCTCTCTGTCCTTCTCCCTAATGCCGTCGAGTTCGGTCTTGAGCTGCCGGGTCTCCAGCGCGTGCCTGATCGCGACCTTCATCTTCTCGAGCTGAAAAGGTTTGAGCATGAAGTCATAGGCTCCGCCCTTGAGGGCCTCGACAGCTGTGTCCACCTCGCCGTAAGCGGTCATCATGATCACGGGCAGATCCGGATCTTCCTTCTTCAGGGTCTTGAGAATGTCGAGACCGCTTTTGTCCGGAAGCTTGAGATCGAGGATGACGATATCGGCCGGATCATCCTTGAAAGATTTTATCCCCGTCTTCCCGTCCTCGGCCTCCGCTACTTCGTAACCTTCGTTGCGTAGCGCTTCTCCCAGTGACCACCTGATCGCCTTTTCATCATCTACTACTAAAACTCTTCCCGGCATACCAGCCCCTTCAGGTTGTGACCTCTACCTCTCCCATTACCGCGGATACCATTTTCCTCGGCAGCCTGACACGGAAGGTCGTTCCCTTCTCTGTCCTGCCCTCGTGAGATATGCTCCCACCGTGATTTTCGATTATTTTTCGTGTGATCGACAGGCCGAGTCCTGTTCCCTCTGACCTTGTCGTGAAGAACGGATTGTATATCTTGTCCGATGTCTCCCTCGAAATGCCGCATCCGTCATCCTCGAACAGCATGACGATGCCTGCCTGGTCCTCCGCCGCCCCAAGGCTGACGCTGACTCCGCCCCCCTTGTCGCATGCCTCGATCGCGTTCATCACGAGGTTCAGGACGACCTGCTTGATCTGGTCCCTGTCGAGGAAACATCCGTCGTCCTCGAGTTTTTTCTCAACGCATATATCGACTCCTGCCTCTTTCGCCTTGTCTGAGACAAGCATTACAGCCTCATCGATGACTCCGTTTATAGAGAGTTCGGCCGGCCTGGGCGTCAGCGGCCTGGCAAACTGAAGCAGGCTCGTTATTATCCCGTCTAGACGCCTGATCTCCTCGAGGATCACGTTGATGTATTTGATCTTGTCTGTATCATCAGCGAGGAGTTCCCTGAGGACCTGGGCGGTTGTTGCTATCCCTGTCAGAGGATTCCGGATCTCGTGAGCCACTCCAGCCGACAGTTCGCCGAGGGAACGAAGCCTGTCGGCCCTCCTCAGCTCTTCTTCCATAGCCTTCTGGGAAGTGAGGTCCTCAAAGACGACTACAATCGATTTTCCGTTGTACTCATCACTCTCGACGAGCGTGGAGTTCAACCTCACCGGAACAGTCCCCCCTGCCGGGATGGACAGGATGCCTTCTATAGAATGGTTCCTTTCGGCGGCAGAAAAGAGGTGATCGAAAAGGCTCCCGCTCCCGTATGGATTCCGGAAAAGATCGTCGAATTTGATCTTTCTGTCCGCCGCTTCTCCCAGGATCTCCCTGGCCCGTCCGTTTGCAAAAACTATCTCTCCCGACCTGTCAGTCTTGAGGACTCCGCTGTTGATATTCTCGAGGATGGTCTCGTTGAAATCCTTGAGGTTTCTCAGGCGGCTGATATTGACCGCGTTCGCGACTTCCTCGGTCAGAATCGTCTGGATAGTGGTAAGGAAGTGATAATCGCCGATATATTCGCGCTTGGATGCGTATTTTTTCCTCAGTACGAGAAAGCCCAGCCATCGCCCCTTGTAAAGGAGAGGGATAGCGGAATTGCTCCAGCTGTTTATCGCTGAGAGGCAGGTAACCGGTATGCCGTCGGTAAAACTGTCGAGGCTGAATATCTCAGGTTGGAGGACGTCGCTCTTCTGCGCCTCGACGAGCAGGTTTACGGCGGTCTGGAGATAATTCATCTCCATGTTGAACGAGGTCCTTACCTGCAGGACCTTCCCGCCGAAACTGAAGAGGAGCAGAGCGGACCCATCTGCATCCATATATTTGCACAGAGCCATGAGGAAGCGGTCCAGGGCGTCGTTCCAGTTCTCATTCGTGCTGATGTCCCTTCCCATCTGGAAAAGCATCTTCAGCCGAGTGACATGCCTGTTAAGGGAGTCCCTTGTCTGTCCGAGATCCGCGTTTGCCTGAACGACCCGCCTCTTCAGGTCGTCCCTGCTCTCTATGAGTTCTCTTTTGACCTGATCGATGTGCTCAAGGCCACTGATATCCTGGCCGCTCATGGAGACGCTGGCATATGCCGCGTCCACGACCTCGCCGATCTTCACAAGGTCGAACGGTTTCTGCATGTAGTCGAATACGTTGAGTCTGATCGCATCTATGGTGGAATCGAGTGATGCATACGCAGTCATGATGACAAACTGCATCCCGGGATATTCGTCCTGGTAGCGCGCGATGAGGTCCAGGCCACTGCAGTCAGGCAGTTTCAGATCGACCAGGGCGACATCGAAAGATCTTTCGTCGAGCAGAGCTTCAGCACCGGCTCCATCACCAACGGCTTCGACCTCATATCCCCTGTCGATAAGATACTGTTCGAGTATCTCGAGAACTGACTGTTCGTCATCGATGATGATTACAGAGCCTTTTCCCGCCAAAGGGCACCTCCTGCTCCGTCCGGAATGGACAACGCCTGTTTTATCGCCGGTATTATTAGCATAAGCTACAGGACAGCGCAAGCATTACCGGCACAATGTCAGAACAGATATTGACGAAAGATAGTGATATTGTGAGGGATACCCGTACAGGAATTCCCAGTCTGTCAGTCTGTCACATTCTTCTCGATGTAGGCCAACAGAACGGTCATCGAACTTTCAGGTACATGTGTAAAGAATACGGCCACCCTGAAGGGACCAAGATGATCTGCCGGTTCCTCGGGTTCCACCCTGACTACAACGCCGTCGAATCCGACGCGGGTTCCGTTTTCCTCGGATCCATCTTCATCGGGGATAAAGAGCTCCATCCTCACCCTGGTAAGGGGCTCTATGAAATGAGGAACCTCGAAGTAGACGCCGTTTTCGCTGATGTTAAGAGTCTTGCCGGTGGCTTCAGCAGGACCACCCTCGACAGCAATAGGCAGTTCCGCCGCTACTCGCGGAGATTTTCTTCTGTCAGAGAGAGAAGTCATTGCAGCTCCTGTTCTTTCCCGGCGCTTCAGTTTCCGTCAGCGCCGTCCAGGTAGACATGAGTGCGATGCTGTTCAAGGTGCAGACCTATCTAGCGTTTCTTCTTCTTGTGACGGTCCTTGCGCAACCGCTTCTTCCTCTTGTGGGTCGCGATCTTTTTTCTTTTCCGCTTCTTTCCACTCGGCATATTAATTCCTGTTCTTCAACGCCGTTACGGTGTCTTACGATATCGAGTGTGCAATATATGAAAATCCGTCCGCTGTATGCAAACGGATTCTGGCGAAGTCTCAGAACCGATTTATTCTCCTAGACGTTGACCTTGGTCTTAAGCTCGTTAGACGCCTTGAAATAAGGTACGAGCTTAGCGGGAACGTCTACAGAATCTCCAGTCCTGGGATTCCTCGCCTTCCTGGGATTGCGGCTCTTCACCTTGAAGCTGCCGAATCCTCTTAATTCCACCTTGTCGCCTTCAGACAGAGCCTTGCATATGTTGTCGATTATCAGGTTTACGATTACGCTCGTATCCTTCTTGCTCAGGCCTGTGTCCTTGGCGATTTCCTCGACGAGATCAGCCTTCGTCATAGCCTTTCACCCCGTTCACTTAAAGTGGACCATAAAAAAGCCTTCCTCCGGCTTTTTCATCTCTTCCCACTTGAAAAACTTGCTTCGTCTGATAGATATCACACGGGCAAATCGTTGTCAAAAAGAAAATTCCCCGAACGGGACATTTTTTTTCAACAATTTCGCGGGGATAATGGACAGGAGAACGATGCCGGGTTGAATAAGGCAGGCAGTGTGTGTTACAATAATAAAGTTCCCCGCATCGAACGTGTACCCCGGTCCGATGATTTCTTCAACACGTGAGGATGAGAAACACGCCCGGGACAAACCACGATCACGCAGGGAACTTTCCGCGTGCAGTATCTGCATCATCAAGAGTCATGCCACGTAGCCCCAAGCTGCGTGGCATGATTTATCTTCTGCGGTAACAATGAGATAAGAGATCAGCACAAACCACCCGGTGAACCGGGATATGTCCCGATTTGCGTTCTCGCAGAGCAAAATGAGGGAATGGCAAGGCAATATAGAGGACTATCGGTCCGTTCAGGCCTTCTTCGATGCCCTGTAGTACTTGAGGAATCTCAGGCAGCCAGGGTCCACCCCGGCAAGCGCCTCTGAGGCCTTCAGCAGTTCGACGAGTTTACCGTCAGTAGGGTCGCATATTACAGCGTCAAGCCCGTGTGATACGGCCATCGAGAGAAAGGCGCTGTTGACTGTCTTCCTCCTGGGCAAGCCGTAAGAGACATTTGAAAGCCCGCCGACCCTGTGATACCCGGGGAGCTCGGCAGTGAGCACACGCAGGGTAGCGAGCGCTGTCCCGAGACCCTCGCTTCCTGTGGCCACAGGCTGGAACACGGGATCGAAAAAGATCTTCTCCTTCGGCATGCCGCTCTCATTCGCTGTGATGACAGCTTCCCTCGCCAGTCCGAGCCTCTCGTCGGCCCTTGGAGGTATACCGTCGACTGTCTTCAACATAATGATGACTCCTGCACCTGCCTGGGCAAGTATTGGAAGCATCTTTGTGAGGGTCTCCTCGTCAGCAGTCAGAGAGTTTATGATGCAGCGCTCCCCGAACTCGGTGGCGCATTTCTCCAGGATGGCAACGTCAGGGCTGTCTGCCGAGATCCCCTTGTCGAACTTCTCGAGTATAGCCTTCCCGGCCCAGAGCAGGGAATCGAGTTCCTTGTCCATGAGCATGGCCGCATTTATATCGATCCAGGAGGCTCCAGCTTCGATCTGATCACCTGCGGTAGAGAGCAGGGCGTCGAGGTCACGATTCTCGAATATCTTGCGTATCTTGGCGTTTGTGCTGTTGAGTTTCTCTCCGATTATGATCGTCTCGTCGAATTTCATACTGAATGCCGTCCTTCCGCGGATGCGGAGTCTAGAGGTTGTGTCCGGCGAGCCGACTGAACCTGAACAGGACCCGGAAGAGCTCAGAACCGGCCTCGGTCAGCTCGACATCCCTCCTGTCCATCATGATGCCGGCGGTCTCGAGCGCCTGGTCCAGTCCGTGTGCCTCGAATTCCGGTTCGATCTTCCATGAAAAGCTCGGAACGAACTTCGGAGGATAGCCGGTGTAGAATACGTTCGCGTTGAATCCTATTACCGAACCGGTATTGATCCTCGTATTGATCGCTATCTTTGAATGATCACCGCAGGCCAGGCCGAAGAATCTTCTGCCCGTATTCCTGATAGCACCGGCGCACCAGGCCTTGATCTTGCCGTAATTGTTTTTAAGATCACTGTTAACGGTTCCGGCCCCGATGTTGACCCAGCAGCCTATATATGAGTGGCCGAGGAATCCCGAGTGCTGTTTGTTCGAGTAGCCGGCGATGATCGATTCTCCCACCTCGCCGCCGATCCTGCACTGCTCCCCAATCGATGTTCCCTTGCCTACCTTCGCCCCGCCCCGGATGATAGTGAGCTTTCCTATGTAGCATGGTCCGGTGATGATCGCATTCGGTTCGATCATCGCGCCGTCGGCTATGATGATCGGGCCGGAGGAAGCGTCCAGTACGGTACCGGACCTCACCTCGACACTCTCCCCTATCAGGATGTCTTCCTCGTTTATCAGATCGACTCCATGATACAGGGCCGATTCCGGCGCTGCTCCCCTGAGCGGGTTCTTTGAGAAATCATCCTCGATGCAGGGGCCGTTCTCCGCTATGAGCTGCCAGTAGAACGAGAGAAGCTTGACGTTGGTGTCACTGACTGTTGCCTCATTGTTGCCGGCCCACTCTTCCAGCCCCGTCTCATAACCAGAACCGACCTCTTCGAGCCCGTTCTCGTCTTTAGCGTTCTTAAGACCAGTGATCACCTTTTCGACCTTCTCATTGGAAAGGGCCGACAGCAGATACTCAGAGAACGACACAGACCTCTCAACGTCGAGCCTGGCCACGACAGGTATGCCGTTCTTGCTGAGAATCTCGTTCATCCCGAGGCCGGCGGCGAGCTGAGGCAGATCATCGGCATAGGCGAGAAGCCGTCCATTAACAAAAAGAGTCGTGGCGCCGGATGGTTCATTGACGGCAATGCCTGAGTCTCCCTCTGTTTCCTCGTACGTCTCCCTGATCGTATCAGCGAGATAAGGACGACATATCATATAGGCGGACTCATGCTTGACGTCGGCTCTGATACGCTCAAGAAGAGTCTGCGTACCTATAAGAAGGTCAAAGACCGGTTTGTTCAATGTAAGTGGGAAGAAATTAGGGAATCTATCGTCTTCGAAGATGCATAGAGCCTTGAGGTCCTCACTGCCTTCCATGGCGTTCCGCATCCTTTCGGTCTTGCCGCCCGGGCCTCTGGGTTGGTCCGGATATAAAAAAATGGAGTTGACGGGGATCGAACCCGTGACCTCTTGTCTGCCAGACAAGTGCTCTCCCAGCTGAGCTACAACCCCAACCCGCGATATATTATCAAAAATGCGGCCTGCGTCAAGTAAAAAGGCCCGGGGTTAAATCCCGACTCCCTCTATATCTCCCCAAATCACTTGACACTACGTTATAATGAAAATACCTTTCCGCTGTGCCGGAGTGGTGAAACTGGTAGACGCAGGGGACTCAAAATCCCCCGGGGGCAACTCCATCCGGGTTCGATTCCCGGCTCCGGCACCA